>JBJMHD010000107.1:0-12361 GCA_045807565.1 Acidimicrobiales bacterium
GAACCAGAAGGTCCTGGACATGGCGGTCGAGTACGCCAAGGTGCGCGAGCAGTTCGGCCGCCCCATCGGGTCCTTCCAGGCGATCAAGCACAAGTGCGCGTCGATGCTCGTCGACGTCGAGTCGTCCCGCTCGGCGGCCTACTACGCCCTCTGGGCCGCGTCGACGGGTCACGAGGAGGTGCCGATCGTGGCGCCCCTGGTCAAGGCCCACTGCGTCGACACCTACGTGGCCGGGGCCGGCGAGAACATCCAGATCCACGGCGGCATCGGCTTCACCTGGGAGCACCCGGCGCACCTGTACCTCAAGCGGGCCAAGAGCTCGCAGGTCCTGCTGGGCGACTCCGACCTGCACCGGCAGGTCCTCGCCGACCGCATCGGCATCTGAACCACCTTCGAGAACAGGAACAGGACGAGCATGGGATCACTCGACGGACTGGTCGCGATCGTGACCGGAGCGGGGCGCGGTCTGGGCCGCTCGCACGCGCTCCACCTCGCGAGGGAGGGTGCCGCGGTGGTGGTCAACGACCCCGGCGTCGGCGGTGGCGGTGAGGGCGAGGGTGACGCCACTCCCGCCGCGCAGGTCGTGGCCGAGATCGAGGAGGCCGGCGGCCGGGCGGTGGCCAACCTCGACAGCTGCGCCGACTGGGCCGCGGCCGAGGGCATGGTCGCGCAGGCGGTCGAGACCTTCGGCAAGCTCGACATCCTCGTCAACAACGCCGGCATCCTGCGCGACCGGATGATCTTCTCGATGACCGAAGCCGAGTGGGACGACATCATCAAGGTCCACCTCAAGGGCCACTTCTGCCCCACCCGCCACGCCGCCGCCTACTGGCGTGAGCAATCGAAGGCCGGCAACGCCGTCGACGCCCGCATCATCAACACCGCGTCGCCGTCCGGCCTCTACGGCAACGCGGGCCAGACCAACTACGGCGCCGCCAAGGCCGGCATCGCCGGCTTCACGCTCGTGTGCGCCCTCGAGCTCGGGCGCCTCGGCGTGACGGCGAACTGCCTCGCGCCCACCGCCATGACCCGGCTCGTCGCACCGCTCATGGGCGGTGAGGAGAACATCTCCGACGAGGTGAAGGAGGCGATCTCGCCTCGCTGGGTCGCCACCGTGGCCACGTGGCTGGCGAGCCCGCTGAGCAAGGACGTCACCGGCCGGGTGTTCGACGTGCGCGGCGAGACCATCGCCATCGCCGAGGGGTGGCACCGCGGCCCCGATGGCACCAACCCCTCGGGCGATCCCGAGGGAGCCGGCAAGCTCATCCAGGAGCTGCTGGCGTCCGCCCGACCCAACGCCGATCTCGACGGCCGCGACGCCCCCGACCGCTTCTGAACCTCCCGGGATCTGCTGACAGCCGATGTCAGCGACGGGTGGCAACCTGACGCGGATGGCTGCCGAGGAGTTCAAGAACCGAGACCTCGCCGGGTCGCACTTCCAGCACGTGGACCTGAGCCGGGTGACGATCCACGACGCGCTCATGCGGGACGTCCGCATCACGGGCGCGTGGATGGTCGACCTCGTGCTCGACGGCGACGTGGAGGGATCGCTCACCGTCAACGGTGTCGACGTGGTCCCGTACATGCACGAGGTGCTCAACGCGCGGTACCCCGGCCGGGAGACGGTCTTCGCGGTCATGGAGGGCGATGCCGATGCCTTCCGCGCCGCGTGGGCGATCGACCAGCAGGTGTGGGCGAGCACCGTCGAGCGCGCTCGCCGACTGCCGGAGGCGAAGCTGCACGAGCGGGTCGACGGCGAGTGGTCCTTCATCCAGACGCTCCGTCACCTCGTGTTCGCCACCGACTCGTGGATCCGCCGAGCGATCCAGGGCGACCCCCGGCCGTACGACGTCCTCGGCCTGCCCTTCAGCGAGATGGGCGAGATCGACGGGGTGCCCAACGACGTCGAGGCGAGGCCATCGCTCGACGAGGTGCTCGACCTGAGAGCCGACCGCATGCAGAGCGTGACCGACGTGATCGACGCCCTCACCGATGAGCAGCTCGAGGGCACCACCGAGCCCGTCACCGACCCCGGCTACCCGGAGTCCGAGGCGTTCCCCGTGCGCCGCTGCCTGGCCGCGGTCGTGATCGAGGAGTGGGAGCACCACCTCTTCGCCAACCGCGACCTCGCCGTGCTGGAGGCGCAGGTCTGAGCTAGGTCGTGGTGCCCGGCATCTCGCCCGCGGAGAGCGGGGTGGAGTGACGCCGCCAGAGCCGCCACCGATCGTCTCGACGCCGCCAGACGTCCGTGATCACGAAGATCCCATCCCGCGGCTCGCCGAGCACCGTGGCCCGCATCCGCACCCGGGTCAGCACGGCCGCCTCGTCGCCGTCCTCGGCCACGTGCTGCTCCTCGGCCTCGTACTCGTGCAGCACGTAGTCCGGGAGGACCTCGAGCCAGCGCTCGCGCGGCATGACCGCCGGAGCGGGGGTGACGAGCTCGAGCGCGTAGCCCTCGTCCAGGACCCGCTCCGCACCGGCGCGGTCGCGATCCCAGAGGCACCGGTCGAGCTCGCGCATCGCATCGGCCAGGTCGCTCACGCGGTCATCCTGGCATCGTCCGTGTCCAGCTGACGTTGACAGGCAAGTGGTTGCTTGCCTATGGTCGGGGCGTGGGTGACGTGTTCAAGGCGATCGCCGATCCCACCCGACGAGCGATCCTCGACGAGCTCACGGATCGGGACGGACAGACGCTCTTCGAGCTCTGCTCCCGCCTCGCCACCAAGCACGGCATGGGCTCCACCCGGCAGGCCATCTCGCAGCACCTCGACGTGCTCGAGGCGGGCGGGCTGGTGCGCACCCGCCGCGAGGGTCGTTACAAGCTGCACCACCTCGACACCGCTCCCCTGCGCGAGATCACGGAGCGCTGGTCGATACCGAACCGAGAGGAGGAGCGATGAGGGTCAACGTGATGAGCGTGATGGTGGACGACCAGCGCAAGGCGCTGCGCTTCTACACCGAGGTGCTCGGCTTCGTGAAGAAGCGCGAGATCCCCCTCGGTGAGCACGCGTGGCTCACCGTCGTCTCGCCCGATCAGCCCGACGGCACCGAGGTGTCGCTGGAGCCCGACGAGCATCCGGCGGCGCGCGCCTTCAAGGAGGCGCTGGCCGCCGACGGCATCCCGTGGACGTCCTTCGCCGTGGACGACGTCGACGCCGAGCACCAGCGCCTCGTCGGGTTGGGCGTCGCCTTCACCCAGCCGCCGACGGACATGGGTGCGGTCACGACTGCGGTGTTCGACGACACCTGCGGCAACCTGATCCAGATCGCCGCCGAGAAGGCCTGAGCCGACCGAGGCCGCCCGCCCCGGTACGTTGGCAGCGCTGCTGCTCGGATCAGGGGGTTCCATGGCTGCGTTGTCGACCTACGCCGGCGATCGCACGATCTGCGACGCCGACAGCCACATCATGGAGCTGCCCGACTGGCTGCCCGGTTACGCCGATCCGTCGATCCGCGATCGGATCCGGCCGCTGCACCTGGGCGGTGCCGGCAAGCTCGCGGCTGACGCCGTCGCCCGGGCCGATGCTCGCCGAGGTGATGAGACCGCGGCGCTCGAGCTCGAGGCGGAGCTGATGACCAGGAAGGGCTGGCACGCCCTCGGCGCCTTCGACCCTGCCGAGCGCAGCCGCGCCCTCGACCTCCTCGGCTTCGACAGCCAGCTGGTGTTCTCCACCTTCGCCGCCACGCAGTACGCGGGCGACGACGCCGAGCTGGTCGACGGTGGCCTGCGGGCCCACAACCGCGCCATCGCCGACTTCTGCAGCGATGATCCACGACTCGTGGCGGTGGGCCAGACCGAGTGGACCACGCCCGAGCGGGCGCAGGCGATCCTCGAGGAGGCGCTCGACGGTGGCTGCCGGGCAATCCTCGTCCCCTCGCACCCGGGGCGCGGCCTCTCCCCCACCCACCCGGACTACGACCGGTTCTGGTCGACGCTCGAGGAGCGCGACGTGCCGTTCATGGTCCACATCGGGGGCGGCGGCCGAGCGTTGAAGCGGGCGTTCCACGAGAACGGCCGCCCCACCACCGACTTCCTCGGCGGCGGCGAGAACGTCCGCGGCAAGGACTACATGGCGATCTACCAGGTGCCCGAGCAGTTCCTGTCGATGCTGGTCCTCGACGGCGTGCTCGAGCAGCACCCGGGGCTGCGAGGCGGGTGCATCGAGCAGGGCGCCATGTGGGTGGTGCCCTGGCTGCGCCGACTCGACATCTGCCAGGGGACGTTTCGCAAGACCGAGCCCACCCTGGCCGCGCTCCCCGAACGCGCGAGCGACTACGTCCACCGTCAGCTCTGGTTCACGCCGTTCCCCACCGAGCCCGTGGGCTGGATGACCGAGGAGTGCGGCGACGACCTGTTCCTGTTCTCCTCCGACTACCCGCACCCGGAGGGCACCAAGAACCCGATCGAGCGCTTCGAGTCGACCATGGACGGCATGACCGACGACGAGCGCGACCGCTTCTACCGAGGCAACTACGCCCACATGATGGGGGCGCTGACGCTCAGCCGGTGAGGAGCGGCGGGAGCCGGACGGCGCGGCCGAGCACGCCCCCGCCCCACCGCACCGGGCCGTCGAGCCGCAGGCCCGGGAAGCGATCGAACAGGCGTTGCAGCGCGACCTCGGCCTCGAGCCGGGCGAGCGCCGCCCCGAGGCAGTGGTGCAGCCCCCACCCGAAGCCCAGGTGCGGGTTCGGCAGGCGGCCGACATCCAGCCGGTCCGGGTCGTCGACGGCCGCCGGGTCGTTCGACGCGGCGAGGAGGACGAGGAAGACGGTGTCGCCGGCGCGGACGTCGACGTCGAACCAGCGCCGATCCTCGACCGCCTTGCGCACCATCGTCTTGGCCGGGCTGGCTCGCCGCAGGAGCTCGTCGACGGCGGTCGGCCACAACGACGGATCCTCGCGCAGGCGCTGCAGCTGGTCCGGGTGCTCGAGCAGGAGCGCGGTGCCGTTGGCGATGAGACCGGCGGTGGTCTCGTGCCCGGCGAAGAGGAGCAGCGTGCACGCGCCGACGAGGTCGGCGGGATCGACGGCGCTGGCGTGCACCAGCGCGCTGATCAGGTCATCGGTCGGGCGCCGACGTCGCTGGGCGGCGAGGTCGGTGAAGTACTCGGAGAAGTGTCGGGCCGCCGTCGCCGCCCCCTCCCCCGTCCCGCGGCCCTCGGCGCTGAACACGACGGCCGCCAGCTCGTCAGACCACCGCGAGAACGCCTCCCGGTCGGTGGCCGGGACGCCGAGCAGCTCGGCGATGACAAGCGCGGGCAGCGGCCGGCAGTAGTCGGCGTCGAGCGCGACGGCGCGCGCAGCATCGGCGGCGATCGACCCGAGCAGCTCGTCCGCGATCGCCTCGGCGACGCCGCGGAGGTCGGCGACGCGCCTGGGCGTGAAGGCCCGCCGCACCGGCTCGCGCAGGGTCGTGTGCTCGGGCGGGTCGCGGAACACCATCCACCCGCGCAGGACGTCGACGACCGCCTGGAAGGACGCGGGGCGGGAGCGCGCGATCCGCTCGAACGTCGGCACCCGATCCGACGACAGCCACGGCGCCCGCAGGCCGTCGAGCACGGACTCGTGGGTGACGGCGAGCCACGCCCGGTGCCGGTTGCTGCGCACGACCGGCCCGACCGCTCGCAGCTCCTCGAAGAACGGGAAGGGGTCGGCGTCGTGGGCCGGGGCCGTGAGGTCGACGTCCACCGACCCGGCTACGCCGGTCCGTTCAACGCCGACGCGTCACCGGTGAAGGTGACCTTCACGAGCGGGGCCTCGTCCACCAGGCGGTCGACCGATCCGGTCGTGTCCCGGTAGTACGCGCTCGCCGGCGCCGAGAACACCCGCGTGCGCTCGTCTCGGTCGGTGACCACCGTGGCGATCGCGGGCAGCGCCGCCTGCGCCGACTCCTTGAGCACGAACTCGAACTCGGGGTGGGCGGTGAGGTTCGCCAGCCAGTCCCGCTTGCGCCGCTGCCCCTGGGTCCCGTCGCCCGCCGGCGTTCCGGTGATGTAGATCTCGTCACCGACCCGCGTGAACCAGATCTCGGTGGTGCGCGGCTCGCCCGACTTCGCGCCGCGGGTGACGATGTCGATGGTCTGGTCGACGGCGAGCGCTCGGCGCGCCGCTGCCAGTCGCGTCGGGTCCACGGGTCAGGAACCTAGACCCGCTCCGGGCCCGTCCGGCTCACGGTGGCGGCCTCGTCGCGCACCTCGAGGAGGTGGCGGTGCCCTCCGCCGCGCAGACCGTCGATCTGGAGGTCGGCGACGCCGGACAGGTCGTTCCGGTGCACCGCGAGGACCGCGCCGCCCTCGGCGGGACGCAGGTCGAGGAGGGCCCGGAGCAGGAGGAGGACCGAGGCCGAGGACCACGCCTGCGGTGAGCACGAGGCCGGGTAGGCCACCGGCATCGGGGCGTCAGCGCGCGAGATGCCCGAGAAGAGCTCGGGCGGGCGGCCGGCGAAGTGCATCGCAGCGTCGAGGGCGCCGTCGACGATCCGGTCGACGACGTCCCACCGCCCGTACCGCGCCGCACCCGCCGCGCAGATGGCCGTGTCGTGCGGCCACACCGACCCGTTGTGGTAGCTGAGCGGATCGTAGGCACCCATCTCGGCGGCGAGGGTCCGGAGCCCCCAGCCCGTCCACATGTCGGCGTCCATCACCCGATCGAGGTAGCGGTCGGCGTGCTCTGGGGCCGCGATGCCGGCCCACAGCGCGTGGCCGGGGTTGGTGGTCAGCGCGTCGACGCGTCGACCCGCGCCGTCGAGCGCCATGGCGTACCAGCCGCGCTCGTCCCAGAAGGCGTCGTCGAAGCGCGCGCGCAGCCGGGCCGCCGCGGCCTGCAGGTCCTCGGCGGGGTGTCGCAACCCCATCGGCTCCGCCAGGTCGGCGGCACCGACCAGCGCCGCGTGCACGTAGCCCTGCACCTCGGCGAGGGCGATCGGGCCCCGGGGCTGTCCCCCGTCGGCGAAGGTCACGCCGTCCCACGAGTCCTTCCACCCCTGGTTGGCGAGCCCGGCTGGGTCCCGACGGTGGTAGTCGACGAACCCGTCGCCGTCGGAGTCGCCCGGGCCGAGCACCCAGTCGAGCGCGGCGTCGACGGCCGGGCCCAACCCGGCCAGATCGGCCGGGCCGAGGGCACCCCAGCGCCAGGCCTCCGCCGCGAGCATGACGAACAGCGGCGTGGCGTCGACGGTGCCGTAGTAGCGCTCGCGAGCGATGAAGGGCCCCCCACCGCCATGCCGGCGCAGCTCGTGGAGGATGCGGCCGGGCTGCTCCTCGGCGACGGGGTCGTCGACGGTGCCCTGGAGGTCGGCCAACGACCAGAGGACGCCGGACGCCAGCGCGTCGTCGAACGGGAGCACCATCCACGAGGTGAGCAGCGAGTCACGCCCGAAGAGCGTCATGAACCACGGCGCGCCGGCCGCGATCACGGTGCGATCCGGGTGGGCACGGTCGACGATGCGGAGCGACGCGAGGTCGACGAGGGCCTGGTCGACGACGACCGGAAGGCGCCCGTCCTCCGAGCCGACCGAGGGCACGTTGGCGTGCCACTGCTCGAGCCGGCGCACCGGGATCGCCTCGGCCGGCTCGAGGCCGCACGGGAACGCCAGACCGGCGGAACGGCCGTCGACGACAGGCTCGACGGTGAGGCACACCGCCCGCTCCTCCCGAGCGGGGACGTCCAGCCTCCAGGACAGGCAGCTCTCCTCGAGGTCGGCACTGGTCGGCCCAGGGCGGGCGGTGACCGCCGTGGCGTGGGCTCCGTCAGCGGCGATGATCCGCAGCCCACCCTCGCTCGGCTCCAACCGGCGGGCGTCTCCATGCCGGCCGGCCTTGACGTCGAACAGGTGAGCGAAGTCGGCGGCGAGTCCCACCCGAAGGGTCCAGCGCTGCGCCCGCTCGGACGTGTTGCGCAGGTGGAGGTCCTCGCGCAGTCCTCCGGCCACCCACCTCCGGCGGATGAGGACGGCCGGGCCGGCGCCCTCTTGCAACCCGCGCACGCGGGCGACGACCACCGCCGACAGCGGCGTGGGCGTGCTCGACGCCAGGACCTCGAGAGACGCGTCGTCCACGGAGACCTCCAACCGGGAGAGGTGGCGTCGATCGTCGTGCACCAGGCCGTGGACCTCCCGGCGCATGTCGCCCGCCTCGTCGCTCAGGGCGAACGTCCTCCCGTCGAGCACGACGAGCTGCCGGACGACCGACGGGACGCTCTCGGCTTCGGCGTGGAGCTCCGATGGCACCTCGCGAGTGTGCCCTCTGTCGGTACGGGTACTCCCTGCGGTGACCAGAGGAGGGAGAAGTGGCAGGTCAAGGCTTGTTCTCGCTGGTTTGTCCGGATTGCGGGGGGACGCTCGCCCTCGCCGAGGGCGACACCGCGACGTGCGGCTCGTGCAGGGGCCGCTTCATCGTGCGCTTGGGTCACCTGATCCCGGTGACGACCCGGCATGCCGCCGGCCCCGCGGGCGGAGCATCGTGAGGATCGCGCAGGTCGCGCCTCTGTACGAGTCGGTGCCGCCTGAGGCCTACGGGGGCACCGAGCGGGTGATCGCGGCGCTGTGCGACGGGCTCACCGCTCGCGGGCACGACGTCGTCCTCTTCGCCGCCGACGCCTCGGAGACGACGGCGGCACTCGAGTCCTACGGACCGCCGCTGCGGCGGCGCCTGTCCCGCGACGAGCTCGTGCAGGTCGCGCCGCACCTCCACCTCCACCTGCTCGAAGACGTGTTCCGGCGGGCGGACGAGTTCGACGTGGTGCACTCGCACGTCGACGTGTGGACGCTGCCCTTCACCGAGTGGGCGCGGACGCCGACCGTCGTCACGCTCCATGGTCGCCTCGACATCGCCGAGGTCCGGCGGGTGCTCCCGCTGTACCCGGACGTGGCCGTCGTCTCGATCAGCGACGCGCAGCGGACGCCGCTCGACGGCTTCGACGTGCGTTGGGCGGCGACCGTCTACAACGGCCTCGATCTGTCGTCGTACGCGGCCACCGGTGTCGAGCGCGGCGACCACCTCGCCTTCCTCGGACGGATCAACCCCGAGAAGCGACCCGACCTCGCCATCGAGGTGGCCCGGCGCACGGGCCGGCCCCTGCAGATCGCCGCCAAGGTCGATCCGACCGACGTCGAGTACCACCAAGCCGTGATCGAACCGCTCCTCGGGGGTGACGTCGAGTTCCTGGGCGAGATCGACGAGGAGCTCAAGGCCGGCTTCCTCGCCAGTGCCGCGGCCACGCTGTTCCCGAGCGACTGGCCCGAGCCGTTCGGGCTCGTGATGCTCGAGTCGATGGCCGCCGGCACCCCGGTGATCGCCCTTCGTCGCGGATCCGTCCCGGAGGTCTTGGTCGACGGGGTGAGCGGCTTCATCTGTGATGACGTCGACGACATGGTCGACGCCGTGGGCCGCATCGACGAGCTCCAGCCGGAGATGTGCCAGCGCCAGGCGGAGTGCTTCGACGTCGCCGCGATGTGCGATGGGTACGAGCGCGTCTACGAAGCGCTCGTCCACGACCACGCCAGCGCGGCCGTGGAGGCGTCGAGCTAGGGGTCCGACTGGGCCAGTCGGGCGCCGCTCAGATGGGGACGGACATGAAGTCCGCCAACCCGGCCTGGTCCCAGTTGTAGTTCCAGACCTCCGTCACCACGCCGTCGCGGAGCTCGACCACCTGCACGAACTCGTTGGTGAACCGCGCGTCGCCACGACGCCCCGAGGCCTTGGCGATGATCGCCACCCGCGTGTCGCTGGCGAGCATGTCGACGACATCGAGGCTGTAGTCGTCCATGTGGTCGTCGGCCCCGAGGTACGCCAGCACGGCGGGGATGCCGTGGTGGTCTCCAGCCGTCGGATCGGTGCCGGAGCTGTGCCAGGTGATGTCGGGTGACAGCGCCGACCCGATCGTCTCGTCGTCGCCGGTCATGAACGCCCCGTACAGCTTCATGACGAGGTCGATGTTGGGGTGCGTCACGGTGTCCCTCCGCTGGTCCTCGATCGTTGATCCTAACGACGTTAGGATGCGCACATGCCGCGGCGTTCGTCAACCGCACCAGCCGAGCGCCCGTTCCATCGGGGGCTGAACCGCGACGCGGTGCTCGCCGCCGCGCTGCACCTCATCGACGACGAAGGTCGCGGTGCGCTCACGATGCGCCGGTTGGCGGCCGATCTCGACGTGGAGGCGCCGTCGCTGTACACCCACGTCCGCAACAAGGAGGACCTCGTCGACGCAGTGCTCGACCGCGTGCTCGACACCGTTCCGCTGCCATCCCCCGACCAGCCGTGGCGGGACGCCCTGATCGACGGGTTCAGCGGCTATCGGGCCGCGCTCATCGCCCATCCTGCCGTCGTGCCCCTCATCACCGAGCGGGGACGGAGGTCGGTGGCGCAGCTGCGGCTCGTCGAGCGGTCGATCGTCCTCCTCGAGGGAGCCGGGCTGACGACCGTCGAGGCCGTGCAGGCGCAGGTCACGCTCGTCGGGTACACGATCGGCTTCGTCGTGCAGGAGACGGGCCGCTCACCAGACCTGCCCGTCGACGTGCTCGCGTCGAGCGAAGTGCTGCCGCGCACGATGGATGCGCTCCTGTCGCTGTCGGTGGACGAGCGCTTCCGTGCCGGCCTCGAGCTCATCCTGGCGGGGATCGCCGCCGAGGCACGCTGAGCGATCCAACGGCTCTCGTCGCCGCGTGGGGTGTGTACGTCCTAGCGTGGTCCGTGATGCACGACGTCGTCGTCGTCGGGGGCGGCTCGGCAGGGTGCGTCGTCGCGGCGCGGCTCGCCCAGGGTTCCCACCGCTCGGTCCTGCTGCTCGAGGCGGGTCCTGATCGACGGGCCGACCTGCCTCCGGAGCTGCGCGACGGCTGGACGATCGAGCGCGACGCGCTCGACTGGGGGTACCGGTCCGAGCCGCACGCCGGTGGTGCCGTCCGACCCGTGCGTCGGAAGCGGCTCCTCGGCGGCACCTCCTGGCTGACGCGGTTCACGCCTCGCGGCTCCCCGGCCGACTACGAGGGTTGGAAGGCCCTCGGCAACCCTGGCTGGGGCTTCGAGGACGTGCTGCCGTACTTCGTCCGCCTCGAGACCGACACCGACTTCGGGGAGGAGCCCTGGCACGGCGATGACGGCCCGATCCCCTCCACGCGCTTCATCGACCTAGGCCACACGACGATGTGCGGCGCGGCGGTGCAGGCGCTGAGCGACGTCGGCTTCTCGACGGTCGCCGACCACAACCGACCGGGTGCGGTCGGTGCCGGACGGATGCCGATGAACGTGCGTGACGGCATGCGGGTCACGACGGCCGACGCCTACCTCCCCCTCGGGGCCACCCCGCCGAACCTCACGATCAGAGCCGACGCGCAGGTGGACCGAGTCCTCTTCACCGAGGGCGGGACCGCTCGAGGCGTGCGGCTCCTCGACGGCACCGAGGTCGAGGCCGGCTGGGTCGTGCTGTGCGCCGGCACCTTCGGCAGCCCACCGATCCTGCTGCGCTCCGGCGTGGGGCCTCCCATGGCCCTGCGCGAACACGAGATCGACGTCGTCGCCGACGTCGGGGGCGTGGGGTCGAACCTGTGCGACCATCCGGACGTCTACGTCGACGTCGGGTACCACGGCGAGGTGCGAGCGGCGCCCGTGCTGCACACGATCGCCACATTCCACAGCTCGGGTCGACCGACGAGCGAGTCGCCGGATCTGCTCCTGTGGCTCACCGATCCCAGCGAGGGCGATCCGGAGTTCGGGATCGAAGTCGTGCTCCTGCGTCCACGCTCCCGTGGCTCGGTTCAGCTCCGATCGGCCGATCCCACAGATCCACCCGCCATCGAGCTACCGAACCTGGACGATCCGGATGACGTCGTGCGGTTGGCCGAGGGCTACCGGCGCGCGCTCGAGGTGGCCAACCACCCGTCGGTGCAGAGCCTGTGCGACGGCGGGAGGCTCGCCGAGCCGGACGACCTGGACGGCCTCATCCGCGCCGAGGTGCTCTCACTCCCCCACGTCGTGGGCACCTGCGCCATGGGACCACGCCCGGAGGACGGTGCCGTGGTCGACCCGTCCGCCCGCGTCCACGGGACCGGGAGACTCACCGTGGTGGACGCATCGATCATGCCGGATGTGCCGTCCGGCTTCACCCACATCCCCACGATCATGTTGGCCGAGCGCCTCTCCGAGACGATCGGCGCGGCCCTCTGAGACGCGGCGGACCGCGTCAGTCGGCGACGGTGTCTCCGTGCTTCGCGTCATCGCCCCAGGGTCAGGTGTGCTTCACCAGCGGGATCTTGTAGAGGCGCTCCCAGTTCTCGCCGCAGATCTTCTTCTTCGACGCCTCGGGGAACGGCATCTTGTCGAAGGTGTCGACGGCGTGCGGGTACTGGCTGTCGCCGTGGGGGTAG
>JBJMHD010000108.1:0-3361 GCA_045807565.1 Acidimicrobiales bacterium
CGGGCGGCCACTCCCCGGCCCTGGGCTTCCAGATGGGCGGCGGGCCACCCGTCGACCGGCACCTGCCGGGGGTGGTCCTGGCCTCCCTCGCGACGCTGAGCCTGGGCGCCGTGCTCGGCCCGGAGGCCCCGCTCATCGCCATCGGTGGCGGCCTCGCCGCCCTGACCGTGCGCCTGGTCAAGAAGGACGTCACGCCGATGGCGGTGACGATCATGGCGTCGGCCGGCAGCTTCGCCGCGATCAGCACGCTGCTCGGCTCGCCCCTGCTCGGCGCCTTCCTCATCATGGAGGCGGCTGGCATCGCCGGGGCGACCCTCAGCCTCGTCGCGCTCCCCGGCCTGCTCGCCTCCGGCATCGGCGCCCTGGTCTTCCTCGGCCTCGACGACTGGACCGGTCTGGGCACCTTCTCCCTCTCACTGACGACGGTGCCGCCGGCGGTCGACCCCACCGTGGGGACCCTGCTCTGGGCGATCCCCGTCGGCCTCCTCGGCGCGCTGCTGGGCTGGGCCGTGCGCTGGGTCGGTCTCAGCGTGCGCCCCCTCGTGCACCGCGGCCGGGTGCCGGTGACCGTGGGGCTCGGCGCCCTCATCGGCGTCACGGCCATGGCCTACCAGCTGATCACGGGCAACGGGTTCACCGAGGTGCTCTTCTCGGGCCAGGACGCCCTGCCCAACCTGGTGGCCGACGCCGCCGACTACTCCGTCGCGACGCTGGTCGTGCTCGGCGTGTGCAAGATGGCGGCGTACGGCCTGTCCCTGAGCGCCTTCCGGGGAGGCCCGGTGTTCCCCGCCATGTTCATCGGCGCCGTGCTCGGCATCGCCGTCAGCGGGCTCCCCGGCCTGAGCCTGGCCCCCGCCATCGGGATGGGGATCGGCGCGATGTGCTGCGCGATGCTCCGGCTGCCTCTGACCTCCGTGCTGCTCGCGACCCTGCTGCTCGGAGCCGACGGTCTGCAGATCACCCCGGAGGTGATCGTGGCCGTCGTCGTGGCGTTCGTCGTCACCACGGTGCTGCCGACGCCCGGGCCACCGCAGCCGGTGGTCACCCCGTCGGGGTGAGCCGCCGCTCGGGCGCTCCGCCCGATAGTGGGAGGACCGGCCCGTCGAGCAGGGAGCCCAGATGACCGTGCGACCAGCCCGCCTGAACACGGCGATCGCCTGGCTGTTCATGGTCGGCTCGGCCTGCTTCGTGCTCGGCTCGGTGCAGGCCTACGCCGCGGCCGTCGGCGGCTGGGTCGACGGCGCCACGTACTTCATCGGCTCGATCTTCTTCACCTCGGCGTCGGCCTGCCAGCTCGTGCAGGCACAGAGCCCCGCGACGACCGCCGTCGACGCGCGCACCCAGCACCTGCCCGCCCCGGTGCGTGTGCTCGGCTGGCTTCCCCACGACCGCAGCTGGCTGGCCGCCGCGACCCAGTTCCCCGGCACCGTCTTCTTCAACATCAGCACCCTGGCGGCACTGACCCACAACGCCACGGCCGCCGAGTCCGACCGCTACGTCTGGCGCCCGGACGTGTACGGCTCGGTGCTGTTCCTCGTCGCCAGCGTGTACGGCATCCTCGCCGTGTCCCGACGCTTCCTGTCGGTCGACCTCGGCTCGATGCCGTGGCGCATCGCGTGGGTCAACATGCTGGGCTCGGTGCTCTTCATGGCCTCCGCGCTCGCGAGCTACGTGCTGCCGAGCACCGACGAGGTGCTCAGCACCCGGATCTCGGTGACCGGCACCCTGCTCGGCGCCGCCTGCTTCCTCGTCGGCGCGGCCCTGATGCTGCCGGCCTGGCGGCGTGCCCTCGACGCACAGCCCGTCGCGTCGCCGCACCCGTCCGCCTGACCCGTTCACCGTCCGCCACCAAGGAGAAGCGCATGACCACCTACCTTCCGTCCTCCGCCGACGCCGCCATGTTCGGCAACCGGTTCCTCACGAACGAGGTACCGAGCACCGCCTTCCCGGACACCGGCATGAGCGCGACGGACGCGATGCGCCTCGTCGCCGAGGACCTCGCGCTCGAGGGCGACCCGGGGCGCAACCTGGCCACCTTCGTGACCACCTGGATGGAGCCGGAAGCGCAGCGGATCATCGCCGACAACCTGCACCGCAACTTCATTGACCACGCCGAGTACCCGCGGACGGCCGAGATCGAGCAGCGCTGCATCCGGATGCTCGCGGACCTCTTCCACGCCCCGGGCGAGACGACCGGCGCCCGCACCCAGGGCTCGTCCGAGGCGATCATGCTCGGCGCGCTGTCGCTGAAGTGGAACTGGCGCACGCGGCAACAGGCGGCCGGGAAGCCGACCGACCGCCCCAACCTCGTCTTCGGCGGTGACGTGCACGTCGTCTGGGAGAAGTTCTGCCGCTACTTCGACGTCGAGCCGCGCATCGTGCCGCTGGCGCCGGGCAAGTACACCATCGGTCCCGACGACGTCGCGCCGCACATCGACGAGAACACGATCGGGGTCGCGGCGGTGCTCGGCACCACCTTCACCGGCCACAAGGACGACATCGAGGGCATCAACGACATGCTTGTCGCCCTCAAGAGCGACAAGGGCATCGACATCCCGCTGCACATCGACGGAGCCAGCGGCGGCTTCGTGTGGCCGTTCCTCTACCCCGACTCGGAGTGGGACTTCCGGCTCGAGCAGGTGCGCTCGATCAACGCGTCGGGCCACAAGTACGGGCTCGTCTACCCGGGCATCGGGTGGCTGATCTTCCGCGAGAAGAGCGACCTCGCCGAGGACCTCGTGTTCTACGAGAACTACCTCGGCAAGACCGACGCGACGTTCACGCTGAACTTCTCCACCGGCTCGGCGATGGTGCTCGCCCAGTACTACAACTTCGTCCGCTTCGGGCACGACGGATACCGCTACATCATGGAGACGATGCAGGCCAACGCGCAGTCGCTGGCCAAGCGGATCCAGGGGAGCGGCGACTTCCGGCTCGTCGGTGACGACGGCGCGGAGCAGCTGCCGCTGGTCGCCTTCCAGCTCGAGGGCGAGCACCCCTACGACGAGTTCGACGTCGCGTCGCAGCTGGCCGCCGAGCGCGGCTGGATGGTGCCCGCCTACACGCTGCCGCCGAACGCGCAGCACGTCACGATCATGCGCGCGCTCGTCAAGTTGACGCTCAGCCACACGCTGGCGAGCACGCTCGCCGACGACATCGCCCAGGCATGCGAGACGCTGGCCAAGAAGGGCGGCCTGCACGAGCTCGACCGCAAGCGCGTGAAGACGGGCACCGGCTACTGAGCGCGCGCTGGCTGCGAGACCGATTCGTGCCGATTGCGGTGCGCGCCTCGACCGACGGCAGTGACTGACCATGTCGACCGGCGCTCGCCTCGCGCACCGCGGCGCTCGGCGCGTCGACG
>JBJMHD010000109.1:0-14689 GCA_045807565.1 Acidimicrobiales bacterium
GGGAAGGTCCGGCCGATCGCCATGTCCTCGCCGACCGACTGCATCGACGTGCCGAGCACGCCGGGCGCGCCGGGGAACTTCTCGAAGGCCCACCGCGGCACCTTGGTGACCACGTAGTCGATGGTGGGCTCGAAGCTCGCCGGGGTGGCCCCGGTGATGTCGTTCGGGATCTCGTCGAGCGTGTAGCCCACGGCGAGCTTGGCGGCGATCTTGGCGATCGGGAAGCCGGTGGCCTTCGACGCCAGCGCCGAGCTGCGCGAGACCCGGGGGTTCATCTCGATCACGACCATGTCGCCGTTCGCGGGGTTGAGGGCGAACTGGACGTTGGAGCCGCCCGTCTCGACCCCGACGCGGCGAATGCACGCGAACGCGGCGTCGCGCATGAGCTGGTACTCGACGTCGCTCAGCGTCTGGGCCGGCGCGACGGTGATCGAGTCGCCGGTGTGGACGCCCATCGGATCGAGGTTCTCGATCGAGCAGATGATCACGCAGTTGTCGGCGCGGTCGCGCATGACCTCGAGCTCGTACTCCTTCCACCCGGCGATCGACCGCTCGATGAGGATCTCGCTCACGGGACTGGCGTCGAGGCCGTAGCTCGCCATCCGCTCGAACTGCTCGGGCGTGGCGGCGATGCCGGTGCCCTTGCCGCCGAGGATGAACGCAGGGCGGATCACCACGGGGAGCCCGATGCGCTTGATCACCTCGTGCGCTTCGCGCAGGTCGTGCGCCACCCCGCTGGGCGGCACCTGGAGCCCGATCCCCTGCATGGCCCGCTTGAACAGCTCGCGGTCCTCGGCGGTGCGGATCGCCTCGGCGTTGGCGCCGATCAGCTCGGGCGTCCCGGGCTCGGCCACGGCGCCCCGCTCGACGAGCTGCATGGCGAGGTTCAGCGCCGTCTGGCCGCCGAGGGTGGGCAGCACCGCATCGGGCTGCTCGCGATCGATGATCCGGCAGAGGATCTCGGCGTCGAGCGGCTCCACGTACGTCGCCGCCGCGAACTCCGGGTCGGTCATGATCGTCGCCGGGTTCGAGTTGGCGAGGATGACGCGGTAGCCCTCCTGCCCCAGCACCTTGCACGCCTGGGTGCCGGAGTAGTCGAACTCGCACGCCTGACCGATCACGATCGGGCCGGCGCCGATCAGGAGGATCGACTCGATGTCGGTCCGCTTCGGCACTACGCGACCCCCTGCTCGGCGAGCGGGTGGCCGTCGGGGGCGTCGCGTCGCTCGTCGACCCCGAGCAGGCGCGCGAAGTCCTCGAAGAGGTAGGCGCTGTCGTGGGGGCCGGGGCCGGCTTCGGGGTGGTGCTGCACGCTGAACGCGGGGACGTCGAGCACCCGCAGGCCCTCGCACACGCCATCGTTCAGGTTCACGTGCGTCATCTCGGCTCGACCGGCCAAGCCGTCGGGGTCCACGGCGAAGTTGTGGTTCTGGCTGGTGATCTCGACCTTCCCGGTGGTGAGGTTCCGCACCGGGTGGTTGCCGCCGTGGTGGCCGAAGGGGAGCTTCACGGTGTCAGCGCCGAGGGCGCGACCGAGGATCTGGTGGCCCAGGCAGATGCCGAACACGGGCACGTTGCCGAGCAGGCCGCTGACGGCGTCGACGGCGTCGGGCACCGAGGCGGGGTCGCCCGGGCCGTTGGACAGGAACACCCCCGCGGGCTGGCGGGCGAGGACGTCGGTGGCCGTGGTGGATGCCGGCACGACCTCCACGTCGAACCACGATCCCAGGTGGCGCAGGATCGTGCGCTTGATGCCGAAGTCGTAGGCGACGACGAGCGGGCGTCGGCCGTCGGCCAACCGGTAGGCAGCCGTGGTGGTGACCTGGGACACGAGGTCGACGCCATCGGTGCCGGGTTCGGCGCGAGCGGCGGCGAGGAGCGCGGCCTCGTCGGCGAGCTCAGCCGCCGCGAAGGCACCAGGGAGGGCGCCGGCGTCGCGGATTCGGCGGGTGAGCTTGCGCGTGTCCACCCCGGCGATGCCCGGGATGCCGTACACCCGCAGCTGCGCGTCGAGGTCGGCTTCGCTGCGCCAGCTGGAGCGCCGGCGGGCCAGGTCGCGCACGACGATGCCGCGGCAGAACGGCCGGCGCGCTTCGAAGTCGGCCAGGTTCACGCCGTAGTTGCCGATGTGCGGGTACGTGAAGGTGATGATCTGCCCGGCGTAGGACGGGTCGGTGATCACCTCCTGGTAACCGGAGAGCACGGTGTTGAACACCACCTCACCGGTGCCGATGACGTCCGCCCCGATCGCCTCGCCCTCGAACGTCGTGCCGTCGGCCAGCACGAGCAGCGCCTCGCGCACGCTCACCGCCCCACCCCCCGACGTCTGTGAGGACTTCTGGTCGGCATCCGACGAGATGTCCGCACAGACGTAGGGAAGTTCATGCGCTTGATTGTATGAGTATTCATCGCTGGGCTTCCCCATCGATGACCACGGGCTCGCCGAACAGGACGGTGTGGCGGACCCTCCCGTTGAGCGTGCGCCCCGCATAGGGGGTGTTGCGGCTGCGGCTCGCCAGGCGGGCGGGGTCGACCGTCCAGGTGGCGGCCGGGTCGATCACGGCGAGGTTGGCGGGGCTCCCCGGCTCGACCGCCCGTCCGTGGTCGTCGAGCCCGAGGATGCGGGCCGGCTGCCACGAGAGCAGGGCGAGGACCTGGTCGATCTTGAGGTCGAGCTCGGTGAGGGCGAGGGCCAGCGCCGTCTCGAGGCCGAGCATGCCGGGCGGCGCCTGGTCGAAGGCCGCCTCCTTCGCCTCCTGCGTGTGGGGGGCGTGGTCCGTGGCGATGCAGTCGATGGCGCCGTCGGCCAACCCCTCCCGCACCGCGGCGACGTCGGCGTCGGTCCGCAGCGGCGGGTTCACCTTGAACACCGGGTCGTAACCAGCGCAGGCGGCGTGGGTGAGGGTGAAGTGGTGGGTGGTGGCCTCGCACGTGACGGGTAGCCCGTCGGCCTTGGCCTGGCGCACCAGGGCCACCGAGCGGGCGGTCGAGAGGTGCTGGAAGTGCACCCTCGTGCCGGTGAGCCGCGCCAGGGCCAGATCCCGCACCACCATCAGCTCCTCGGCCTCGGCGGGCTGGCCAGGGATGCCCAGGCGGCTCGACCACTCCCCCTCGTGCATGTGGCCCCCACCCGCGAGCACGGGGTCCTCGCAGTGCTGGGCGAGGACGACCCCAGGGAGGCTGGCGGCGTACTCGAGGGCACGCCGCATCAGGCGCGTGTCGGCGACGCCGGCGCCGTCGTCGGTGAAGAACCGCACGCCGAGCGCAGCCATCTCGCCCAGCGGGGCCAGCTGCTCCCCCGCTCGGCCGACGGTGATGGCGCCCGAGGTCCGGACGTCGCACGGCGCGGCGCGCCCGAGCTCGAGCACCTCGCGCACGATGCCGGCGTGGTCGATGGCCGGGGTGGTGTTGGGCATGGCCAGGATGCACGTGTAGCCGCCGAGGGCAGCCGCCCTCGCGCCGGTGTCGACCGTCTCCGCCTCCTCCTGGCCGGGCTCGCGCAGGTGGCTGTGGAGGTCGACGAACCCAGGGCTGACCACGCAGCCCCCGGCGTCGAGGGTGCGGTCGCCGCTCAGGTCGGGCCCCACGCCGCTGATCGTGCCGTCGGCGCCGATCACCACGTCGGCGGTGCGCTCGCCGTTCTGGTCGATCACCCGCCCGCCCTTGAGGACCAGGGTGCCCATCAGCCCGGTACCTCCTCGAGCTCAGGCAGGCGGACCTCGCTCGGCCCGAGGATCCTGTCGACCCCGGAGCCGAGCAGCAGGTAGAGGACGGCCATGCGGGTGGCCACGCCGTTGCGCACCTGGTCGATGATCACCGAGCGCGGGAGGTCGGCCACCTCGGCGCTGATCTCCACGCCGCGGTTCATCGGTCCGGGGTGCATCACGAGGGCGTCGCCCTTCATGGCGTCGACGCGGCGCGCGGTGAGGCCGTAGCGCGTCGTGTACTCGCGCAGCGAGGGGAGCAGCGCCTCGGTCATGCGCTCGCGCTGCATCCGCAGGAGGTAGGCGACGTCGAGGGTGGGCAGCACGCGGTCGAGCTCGTGGCTCACGGTGACGGGCCACCCCTCGAGCGACGGCGGCAGCAGGGTCGGGGGCGCCACCAGCGTGACCTCGGCGCCGAGCCGGGTGAACGCCAGCACGTCGGAGCGAGCGACCCGGCTGTGCTTGATGTCGCCGACGATGCCGATGTGCAGCCCGTCGAGGCCCCCCCGCTCCTCGCGGATCGTGTAGCTGTCGAGGAGCGCCTGGGTGGGGTGCTCGTGCCACCCGTCGCCCGCGTTCACGACGCCCACGCGGTCCTCGAGCCAGCGCGCGATCTGCCAGGGCACCCCAGCCGAGGCGTGGCGGACGACCACCGCGTCCACGCCCATGGCCTCGATCGTGAGCACCGTGTCGCGGAGCGACTCGCCCTTCTTCACCGACGAGGAGCCGACGCTGAAGGTCATCGTGTCGGCCGACAGCCGCTTGGCCGCCTGCTCGAAGCTCAGACGGGTGCGGGTGCTGTCCTCGTAGAAGAGCCACACCACGTTCTTGCCCCGGAGCGCCGGCACCTTCGGGATCGCCCGGCGGCTGACCTCGGCGAACACGTCGGTCATGGCGTGGAGCTGGTCGATGTCCTCGCGCGTGAGGTCGGCGATCGAGAGGAGGTGCCTCACGCCTTCACCACCTCGCCGAGGTCGACGCCCTCGGGGCTCACGTTCACCATCTCGTCGCGCCGGGTCGGCAGGTTCTTGCCGACGTAGTCCGGGCGGATGGGCAGCTCCCGGTGGCCGCGGTCCACCATCACGGCGAGCTGCACGGCGCGGGGGCGGCCGTAGGAGTTGAGGGCGTCGAGGGCGGCCCGGATGGTGCGGCCGGTGAAGAGGACGTCGTCGACCAGGACCACGATGGCGCCGTCGATGTCGACGGGGATCTCCGTCACCGCCTCGGGCAGCACCGGCCGGATGCCGATGTCGTCGCGGAACATCGCGACGTCGAGCGATCCCACCGGCGGGGTGGTGCCGTCGATGTCGTGGAGGGCCTCGGCGAACGCCTCTGCCAGGCCCACACCGCCGGTCTGCATCCCGATGAGCACCACGCCGTCGAGGCCGTGGTTCCGCTCGATCACCTCGTGTGCCATCCGCCAGATGGCTCGCCGCACGTCGTCGGCGTCCATCACCTGGCTCCGGGCAACGAAGACGCCCCCGTACGGGGGCGTCGTGCGTCGTTCTCGTTCGGCCATGGGCCGTGTTCCTTCCTGCCGTCCGGGCCTCACAGGACCCGCTTAACGTCAGAGCAGGACCATAGCACCAGCCCTCTCGGCGACGGCGACCGATCCGGGGTTGGCGGCATCGCAGCGGGCGACGACGACGAGGCCCAGGGTGGACGATGCCCAGGCCACCAGCAGCCCAGCGGCCGTGGACGCGACCCCCTGCCGGCGGTGCGCCGCCGCCGTCCACCAACCGATCTCCGCCCGGCCTTCGTCGCGATCGATCGACGAGAGCCCGACCTCGCCAGCCACCTCCCCGTGACGCTCGACGACGAGGTCGAGGCTGAGGTCGCGCTCGCGCCGCTCGGCGTCAGCGCGGATCCAGCGCTCGGCGTACGCCCGGTCGCGCACCGGCGGCACCGCCGTCCAGCGCCGCACCTCCTCGTCGGCCCAGGCCTCCACGAGGTCGGGTGCGTCGGCCGAACGCCAGGGCCGCAGCCACAGCTCACCGGATCGCAAGGGAGGATCCGGGAGGGGGATCATCCGCCCGTCGCGTCCGCGCTGTCCGCCTCCCCGCGCACCTCGGTGGCGATCTTGGCGAGCAAGCCGTTCACGAAGCGGCCGCTGTCGTCGGTGGAGAACCGCGACGCCAGCTCGACCGTCTCGTTGAGCACCACGGGGGTGGGGACGTCGGCACGTGTGATCAGCTCGGCCGTGCCCATGCGCAGCGCGGCGCGGTCGAGCGCCGGCATGCGCGCGAGCGTCCACCCGCGGGCGTGCTCGGTGAGCAGCGCGTCGATCCGGTCGCGGTGGTCGTCGACGGCCGTGACCAGGGCCACCGCGAACTCATCCGGGGGCACCGGCAGCTCGCCCAGGACCTGGGCGCCGGTGAGGCCCTTGGCCTCGGCCTCGTAGAGGAGCCCGAGCGCTCGCTCCCGCGCCTCCCGTCGCTCCTGGGCCAGGCTCACGCCCGGGTGATGTACTCGCCCGACCGCGTGTCGACCTTGATGCGGTCGCCCGGGTTCACGAAGAGCGGCACCTGCACGACGAGGCCGGTCTGGAGCGTGGCGGGCTTGCGGGCACCCGACACGCGATCGCCCTGCACGCCGGGCTCGGTGTCGGTGACGTCGAGCTCGACGGCGGCGGGCAGGTCGGAGCCCACGATCTCGGTGCCGTACATCTGCAGCGTGACGGTGGAGCCGTCGACGATGTAGCTGGCGGCATCGGCCAGGGACGCCGGGGACACGTGGAGCTGCTCGTAGCTCTCGTTGTCCATGAAGACGAAGTCGGTGCCGTCGCGGTACAGGAACTGCATGTCGCGCTTGTCGATGACGGCCTGCTGCACCTTCTCGTCGCCGCGGAAGGTCTTGTCGATCGTGGCCCCGTTGCGGAGGTTCTTCAGCGTGGTGCGGACGAAGGCGCCGCCCTTGCCGGGCTTCACGTGCTGGAAGTCGACGACCTGGAAGAGCCCGTCGGGCAGGTCGAGGGACATGCCCCGCTTGAGATCGTTGGTGGAGACGACTGCCATGGCGAAGTGCTCTTTCGGCTTCCTCGGGGTGTTCAGGACTTGGGGGCCCGCGTCAGGGCTCGGCACCCGGACTCGGTGACCACGACGGTGTCCTCGATGCGGACGCCGCCGTGCCCGGGGAGGTACACGCCCGGTTCGACGGTGACGACATGGCCGGGGGCGAGCATAGCGTCGGCCACCGTGGACACCCTCGGGTCCTCGTGGATGTCCAGCCCCACGCCGTGGCCCGTGCCGTGCACGAAGGCGTCGGCCCACCCTGCCTCGGCGATCACCTGTCGGCAGGCAGCGTCGACCTCCGTCGTGGCGACGCCCGGGCGCACGGCAGCGACGCCGGCGGCCTGCGAGGCGCGCACCACCTCCACCATCCGCGCCTGCGTCTCGTCCAGGGCGCTGGCCCCGCCGACCGCGATCGTGCGGGTCATGTCGGAGTGGTACCCGTCCACCAGCGCGCCGAAGTCGATGACGACGAGGTCGCCGCGCTCGATGCGTCGGTCCGACGGCGAGTGGTGGGGCCGAGACCCGTTGGGGCCGGCGGCGACGATCGTGTCGAAGCTGATGTCGTCAGCGCCCTGCTGGCGGACCTCGGTGTCGAGGGCGAGCGCGAACGCCTGCTCGGTGGGGCCCTCCTCCAGCAGCGGCCCCACGGCCGCGAGCGCGGCGTCGGCGATGCCACAGGCGGCTTCGATGCGCGCGACCTCTCCCTCGTCCTTCACCAGCCGCAGCGCCTCCACGAGGCCGCTCGTGGGGACGAGCTCGGCGTCGCCGAACGCTCCCTCGGCGTAGCGCCGCTGAGAGGCCCAGCTCACGTGCTCCGACTCGAGCCCCAGCCGCGGCGCGCCCGACGCTCGCTCGGCCAAGACCTCCTCCTGCTGGGCGACGGTCCTGCCGATCTCGATGCTGGCGTCCACCCCGGCCGCCGAGAGCTGGCCGGCGGCCTGCTCCTCGTAGCGCCCGTCGGTGGCGAAGGTGAGGGCGTCGGCTCGCACCAGCAGCACGGCGGCCGATCCGGTGAACCCGGTGAGGTAGCGGATGTTGGTGAGGTGCGTGACGAGGAGGGCGTCGCACCCGGCGCGGTCGAGGGACGCGCGCAGCCGATCGGTCCGCCCGGCCACGTCCATCGGCGGCAGGGTCACTCCAGCAACCTCACGACGGCGGCGACGGCCAACGGGTAGCCGTGCCCGCCCAGCCCGGCGATGACGCCGGTGGCGACGGGAGCGATCACGGACGGATGGCGCCACTCCTCCCGCGCCGCGGGGTTGGAGATGTGCAGCTCGATGATGGGCCCGTCGAAGCTGCTCAGCGCGTCCTGGATCGAGCGTCCGTAGTGGGTGAGCGCAGCGGCGTTGATGATGATGGCAGCGCACCGGCCGCGAGCGCCCTGCACCGCCTCCACCAGGTCGCCCTCGTGGTTGGACTGCAGGTGCTCGAGCGCGAGGCCATGGGTCTCGGCCACGCCGCGCGCGGCGGCCACGTGGTCGTCGAGCGTGGCCGTGCCGTAGATCTTGGGTTCGCGCTGGCCGAGCAGGTTCAGGTTCGGCCCGCTGAGGAGGAGCACGATGCGATCGGTCATCGGCTGACGTCCTCCAGCGCCGCTCGCGCGTCGGTGTGCTCCACGCCCGGGACGACCTCGACGCCATCGGGCCCGTCGAGCACGAAGGTGAGCCCACCGATCGCCTTCTTGTCGCGCGCCATGAGGTCCACCAGTCGAGCATGGTCGACCCCAGCGGGGAGGGATGCGTCGAGCTCGTAGGCGGCCAGCACGCGGTGGTGCTCGGCCACGCGGCCGTCGTCGATGCGGCCGAGGCGACGAGCGAGGGCGGCGGCGTAGGCCAGACCGATGGCCACGGCCTCGCCGTGGCGGAGGTCGTGCGCGGTCTCGATCTCGAGGGCGTGCCCGAGGGTGTGGCCGTAGTTGAGGATCGCCCGCCCCCGGCGGTCGCCCGGGTCCTCGCGCTCGTCGGCGGCCACGACGTCCGCCTTGATGCGCACGGCCGCGGCGATGCGCTCGGGCAGGTCGAGGGCGAGGAGGTCGTCACCGGTGAGGAAGTGGTACTTCGCCAGCTCCCCGTGACCGGACCGCAGCTCGCGCGGAGGCAGGGTGGCCAGCGCGGTGGTGTCGCACAGGACCGCGAGCGGCTGCCAGAAGGCGCCCACCAGGTTCTTGCCCTCGGGGAGGTTGACGCCGGTCTTGCCGCCGATGGCGGCATCGACCATGCCGAGCAGCGTGGTGGGGACGTGCACGACGGCCACGCCGCGGTGGTAGCTGGCGGCGGCGAAGCCGGCGACGTCGGTGACCAGGCCGCCGCCCACCGCGATCACGACATCGGCTCGGGTGAGGCCCCAGGTCGCCCACGCCCGACACAGCTCCTCGACCGTCGCCAGCGACTTGGACGGCTCGCCGTCTCCGATCGAGAAGGTGCGGTGCTCTCGGCCGGGGTCGACTGGGAAGGCGATGGCCTCCTGCGTGACGATGGCGGCGCGGGTGGCGCCACGGGGGAGGACGCTCGCCAGCTCGCCGGCCACGCCGGGCCCGACCAGCACGGGGTAGGCCCGATCGCCGAGGGCGACGTCCACGGTGATCGTGCCCCGGGTCACGCCGACACCTTGACCTCGTGGGCGAGCACGAGCTCGGCGATGCGCTCGGCCATCGCCCGCTTGGGCTTCTCCTCGGTGGCGTGGAACGGCTCCACGTCGACCGTGATGTCGGCGACCTCCGCGTACAGCGGGCCCCGCTCGCCATGCAGGCGCTCGAGCACGTGGCGCGGCGTCTCGGCGCCGGCGAGGAGGGGCCGGTGGGGGCGGGAGGCGACGCGGCTGGCGAGGAAGGCCGGCGAGGCGTCGAGGAGGACGACGGTGACGTCGGGCCGACGCAGGCGCGCCCGGTTCTCCGCCCGCACGACCAGCCCTCCGCCCCCCGCGATCACGCACGGCTCGTGGTGCTCGAGCAGCTCCTCGAAGGTGTCGGCCTCGATGTCGCGGAAGCCCTCCTCCCCCTCCTGATCGAAGATCTCGCCGATCGTGCGATCCGTGATCTCCTCGATCGCCGCGTCGGCGTCGACGAAGTGCCGATCGAGCCGCGACGCCAACCGACGACCCACGGTGGTCTTGCCGGACCCCATGAGCCCCACGAGCACGACGTGCTGGACCACGTATCTACAGCGTCGCCACGAACGCGTCGCGGTTGCGGACCAGCTCCGCGACGGAGTCGGCCCCGAACTTCCGCGTCGCCTCGTCGGCGAGCACGAGCGCGACCATCGTCTCGGCCACCACGCCCATGGCGGGCACGGCGGTGACGTCGGTGCGCTCCTTGAAGCTCACCGCCTCCTCCTTGGTGGCGGTGTCGACGGTGCGCAGCGTGGGGCGGTTGAGGGTGGCCAGCGGCTTCATGGCGGCGCGGGCGACGATCACCTCGCCCGTGGAGATGCCCCCCTCGATGCCACCGGCGAGCGCCGACTCGCGGCGGTACGTCCCCGACGACGGGTCCCACGTGATCGGGTCGTGGGCGTCGCTGCCGCGCCGGCCCGCCACCTCGAAGCCATCGCCGATCTCGACGCCCTTCACCGCTTGGATCGACATGAGCGCGCGAGCGAGGAGCGAGTCGAGCTTGCGGTCCCAGTGCACGTGGCTGCCGAGGCCCACCGGCACGCCGTAGGCGAGGACCTCGACGATGCCCCCCAGGCTGTCGCCGTCCTTCGCCGCCGCCTTGATCTCGGCCACCATCGCCTCCTCGGCGGCGGCGTCGAAGCAGCGGACCGCCGACTCGTCCACCTGAGGCAGGTCGGCGGGTCCAGGTCGGGTGGCCGCCTTGGATCGGGCGGATCCCATCTGGATGACGTGGCTCACCACGTCGATGTCGAGCTCGGCGAGGAGCGCCTTGGCGAGGGAACCGGCGGCGACTCGTGCGGCCGTCTCCCGTGCCGACGCCCGCTCGAGCACGTCCCGGGCGTCGGTGAAGCCGTACTTCTGCATGCCCGCCAGGTCGGCATGGCCCGGCCGGACCTCGGTGAGCGGCGCCTTGGTCGGGCCGTCCTCGGCCCGCACCGACATCTCCTTCTGCCACCGGTCGGGGTCGCGATCCCACTCCGTGTTCCCGACCTCGATGGCGACCGGCGACCCGAGGGTGCGCCCGTGGCGCACGCCGCCGACGATCGTGACGTCGTCCTGCTCGAACCGCATCCGCGGCCCGCGCCCGTACCCCAGCCGCCGCCGCGCCAGCTCGGCCTGGACCTGCTCGACCGCGATCGGAAGACCAGCAGGCAGGCCCTCGACGATCACGACCAGGGCGCGCCCGTGCGATTCGCCGGCGGTCAAGAACCTCAACATCGCGGTGAACGGTACCGCTGGGCCTCCCGATCCCAGGAACCGGTTGCCGCGACGCGTTTGCCCGGACGACGACGGGGGAAGAGCCGGCGCACAGGTTTCCCCCACCTGATGGCGTCGGCCCCGAGAGGACCTCCCAGGCTCTCGGGGCCGAAGCGCGTCCGGGCCTAGACGTACAGGTGCTCGAAGAGGCCCCAGCCGACCTGCCCACCGTGCTCGAAGCGGGCCACGGAGTCGACGATGCCGAACATGGCCCCTCGACCGGCATCGGTCGACAGGTCCCACACCTTGCCCTCGACGACGAGCTCCCCCTGGTACTTCCCGTGCCGCCACCCGTCGCCATCGAACCCGTAGCCGGTGCCCACGCCGATGTGGACCGGCAGCACGGGCTCCACCGACACCTCGAGGTCGCCGAACCGCAGCGTCCCCCGTTCGACGAGGCCGAACAGACCGGGGCCGGGCTCGCTCCAGGTCAGGTCGTGGTCGGGACGGCCGAGGTGGTCCACCCGCCCGTCCGGCCACAGCCGGACCGCCTCCTCGAGCACCCGGCTCCCGTCACCCCGCTCCTGGCAGATGAAGACCATGGCGTGGTCCTCCATGCGGAACGGCGCGTACAGCCAGCGGAACGGGGCGGCCGCCTTCGTGGCGAGGTTGCCGGGCTCCTCGGGGTCCCCGACCGGTCGGATGCCCCACGAGCGGTCGCGGCTCCCCCACCAGTGGTCCGGTGTCACCTCGATGCGCTCCCCGTCCACCTCGAGCCAGCCGCTCCACGAGCCCAGCTGCGCCAGGCGACAGGCGTCGAGGAACGCGCGGCCGTTGGCGTTGCGATCGATGTGGGCGGGCTCCTGGAAGGCCGGCACCCAACCGGTCCACGTGAGGTCGTAGGCCATGCCGTGCTCGACGGCGTCGAGCGTGCAGCGGAGGGTCTTCAGACCTTCGAGGACCTCGATGCGGAAGGGGCCGACGGACGTGTCGAGGCGGTCCACTCCGAGCTCCCGCGACGCGCGCACCACGCGGTGCTCGTCCCCGCGCCGGACGAGGGCGAACGCGTCCTGCACGCCGAGGTTCGGGTACTGCCCCATGCCGAGCACGAGGAACAGCTCGTCGGAGCAGGGGTGGCAGTTGAAGTAGTAGCGGTCGTAGAAGTTCCGGTCGCTGGTGGCGGGCTGGCGCACGGGCAGCGCCGTCTGGTGGATCGGCAGGTCGTCGAGGGGTGACAGCACCGCGTCGCTACTCCTGCTCGTCCAGGATCTGCTCGAGCAGGCGGGTGCCGGTCTGCTCGAAGGCGCCGTCGGCGGCGCCCGGGAGGATGCCCGTGGTGTCGAGCAGCGTCATGACCCGCACCATGATCGACGCGTAGCGCGTCGCGCCGAGCAGCTCGTACCACCCGAGGTGCTCGGCCGAGTGCCCGCTGGCCGAGGACCAGCGGGCGATGGAGTCCTCGCGCGGCGGGAGGCCGGGCAGCCGCGGCACGTCGAAGGCCATCACGTGGTGGCGGTCGAGCAGGAGGTACCACGCCAGGTCCTGCACCGGGTCCCCGGCGGTGACCATCTCCCAGTCGAGCACCGCGGCCACGCGCTGCTGGTCGTCGAAGATCATGTTGCCGATGCGCGAGTCGCCCCAGCAGAGGGTGGGATCGTCCGTGGGTGGGGGCACGGTCGACTGGAGGAGCGCGAACGCACGATCGACCGCCGGGTAGGGGACGTCGCCACACGCGAACCGGCGGTACTCGTGGTCGAGGACCAGCTGCTCCTGCGGGCTCACGTCCTCGATCCACTGAAGACCGACCGCGACGCGATCGAGGCGGTGGATCCGGGCCATGGCGTCGAGGCCGCTGTCCCAGACCCGCCGCTGCGCGTCGGGGCTGAGCGCAGGCATCCACCCCTCGCCGTGGTAGCCCGGGCTGTCGGCGGGCACCTGGCCCTCGACCTTGGCCATGCACGCGAAGCGGGAACCGAGGATCGAGACGTCCTGCTCGAACCAGAGGACCTCCGGCACCGGCACCGAGCCCTCGGCGCGCAGCGCCTGCATCACCTGCACCTGCGCGTCGAACGCGGTGGCCGGGAACACGGTGTGCCCGGTGGGCTCGACCCGGATCACGAGGGGGTGGACCTCGCCGTCCCAGGTCGCGTCGAACAGCAGCGTCTCGTTCGAGAAGCCGGACAGGCCCGGGATGCTCACCTCGCCGACCTCGACGTGGGCCGCGCCGGTCCTGCCCTCCAGCCAGGCGGCCAGGTCGGCCCGCAAGGCGACCGGATCACGCTCCGTCGAGACTGCCATCGACCCCCCTGGTGCGACCCGGAACAGGAACGTGTTCTAGCGGACGGCAAGCACCGGGCCGGAGGCGACTGGCTTCGCCACGTCGCCGAGCACGCTAACGACTCAGCTCCGCGGCGAAGAGGACGACGACGTAGCACCCCAGCGCGAGGGCCGGACCGAAGGGGAACGCGCCGCGGCGACGCGTGGCGATCTGCACGCCGAGGCCGAACACCACGCCGAGGACGCAGCCGAGCATCAGCGCGTAGAACACCAGCCGGAGCGGCCCGGCCACCGGGAGCAGGTGGGTCCACCCCAGCCACCCGAGGTACAGGCCCATCACGGCCGCGAGCTTCACGTCACCGAACCCCATGCCGGCCGGGTAGATGAGGTGGGTGATGAACAGGAACGCGAAGTAGCCCGCCGCACCGATGAACGCCGCCGGGATCGCGTCGGTGGCGTCCTCCACGATGCTCACCACGACGATCGCGGGGACGGAGAGGGCGAAGGTGGGGAACGTGATGCGATCGGGGATGCGCTGCACCTGGAGGTCGATCACCGACACCGTGATCAGGCACGCCGCCAGGAGCAGCAGAGGCGCCAGAACCCAGGTGTCCCCGTACTGGACGGCGAGCTCGGCGAACGCCGCGATCGTGACGAGCTCCACCCACAGCCAGCGCATCGGCAGCGCGCCCTCCCCCGAGCGCCCGAGGCGCAGCAGCCAGGGCTGCGCCGGCACGCCGAGCCACGACAGCGGCACCGCGACGTCTCCCTCGCGCGGCCCGTGCAGCGCCACCTTGTCGGGGACGCGGTCGATGAGCACGTTGCAGACCGCACCCACGAGGATCCCGAGCGCGGCCGAGCCGGCGATGACCACGCCGTGCACCTAGCGGGTGGATCCCGATGTGAGGTAGCGGAGCTCAGCGGGATCCACCGCGCGCTCGGCAGCCGCCTCCACGTCGACGATGCCCTCGGTGACGAGCTCGGCGAGGGACTGGTCCATCGTGCCCATGCCGCTCGCCACGCCACCGACGATCGCCTTCAGCAGGTTGGCGTGGTCGCCCTGGCGGATGCACTCGATCACGGCGGGGGTGGGCAGCAGGACCTCGACGGCGAGGGCCACGCCACCGTCCAGCGCGGGCACCAGCTGCTGCACGACGATGCCCCGCAGGGACGTGGCCAGCTGGAGCCGCACCTGCGGCTGCTGGTCGATGGGGAACACGTCGACGATCCGCTCGATCGTCTTCACGGCGTCGACGGTTCGCAGGGTGGCGAGGACGAGCTGACCGGTCTCGGCGGCGGTGAGGGCGTGGCGGATCGAGTCGACGTCGGGGAGCTCGCCGACCACGAGCACGTCAGGGTCCTGCCGCAGCGCGTAGCGCAGGCCCCGCTCGA
>JBJMHD010000110.1:0-29240 GCA_045807565.1 Acidimicrobiales bacterium
CGCACGTCGCCGAGGTGAACACCGCGACGAGCCAGGGAGCCTCCGGTCGGTCGAAGTCGGCCCGAAGGACCTGGGCCGGGACGGACCAGCCGGTGCGGATCGGCGCGGACGGCTGCTGGCGCCGCTGGAGGTAGGCGGCGACCGCCAAGGCGACGATCGCCAGGGCGACGGCGAGGGCGATCCGCTCCATGCCGCGAGCATGCCCCTCCCCCGGCGCTCCCGACCAGCGGAGCCGGCTGGCCAGGAGATCGCACCTCGCATGCAGAATGTCCCGCGATGACCGAACCGCTGACGGCTGGGCTCACGACCGATGAGGTGGCGGCGGCGGCCGTCGGCGATCCGCCCGTGCTCGTGGACCACGTGGCGGAGGGACCGGTGGCACCCGCCGCTCGGCGGGGCATCGCACGCCTCCTCTCCGAGCCCATGTGGGTGCTCGGGCTCGTGATCCTCATGGACGAGGTCGACAAGAACATCGTCCGCGGGATGATCACGCCGATCCAGGACGAGTTCGGGGTGAGCGACTTCGCGATCGGCGTCCTCCTGGCGTGCTCCCTCCTCGTCAGCGGCATCATCACGGTCCCCGCCGGCTACCTCGCCGACCGCTGGGTGCGCACCCGGGCCATCGGCTGGACGGTCGTGGTCTGGTCCGGCATCACCGCGCTCGGCGGCGCGGCCCTGAGCTTCCCGATGCTCGTCGGCATCCGCTCGGCGCTCGGTTTCGGGCAGGCCACCACGGAGCCTTCGGCCGCGAGCCTCCTCGGCGACTACTACCCGCCCGACGAGCGCGGGAAGGCGTTCTCGATCCAGCAGGTCATGGCGATCGCCGGCGGCGGCATCGGCATCGCGCTCGGCGGCGCGATGTCCGCGCTCTTCAACTGGCGGATCGGCATGCTCGTCGCGGCGATCCCCGCCCTCGGGGTGGCGGCGCTCGCCTTCCGCTTGCGCGAGCCGAAGCGCGGCACGGCCGACCTCATGGCCGCCATCGGCGGAGGCACGGTCGAGGACGACGTGGACGAGCACCCGCCGCTCTTCGAGGACGGCTTCAAGCAGTTCCTGAAGGACATGGTCGGTGGCCTCCGCGACGACATGAAGACCGTGCTGAGCATCCGCACGATGCGCTACGCGTGCGTCGGGGTGGCGGCCCTCCTGTTCACCGTCACCGCCATCCTCGCCTGGCTCGGGCCCTACTACGAGCGACAGCTCAACTTCGCCCAAGGCCAGGGCGAGGCCATCGTCGGCCTGCTCGTGCTGTTCGGCGGCGTGCCCGGCGTGCTGCTGGGCGGTCGGGTCGCCGATCGCTGGGCGCCGAAGATGCAGGGCGGCCGCCTCGCCCTCCCCGCCATCTTCCTGTTCGTGGGCACGACCGCCTTCACCGCCGCCTACCTGTTCCGGGCGCCCGAGGGCTCCACCGAGGTGGTGTGGTCCGTGGCCGGTCCGGCCATCGTGCTGCAGCTCATCGGCGTGTTCGTGATGACCATGTCGCTCCCCGGGCTGCGCGCCGGGCTCACCGACGCCATCCCGGCGCACCTGCGCGGCGCGGGCTTCGGGGCGTTCAACCTGGCGGCAGTCGTCGGTGGCCAGGCGGCGGCGCCGCTGCTCGTCGGACTGATCTCCGGGAGCTTCGACGACAACCTGCGGGTGGCGTTCCTCGCCGTCACGCCGCTCAGCTTCCTCGGTGCCGGGATCCTCTTCCACGCCCGGAAGTACCTCGACGAGGACATGAACAAGATCATGATGGCGGTGCTCCAGGCCCTCCAGGACGAGCGCGACCGCGAGGCCGAGCGAGCCGCCGAGCTCGAGCGTCCCGCGACCTGATCCGTCAGCCCAAGACGTCGAGCACGCGCTTGCGCCAGGGCGGGAGGTGCCCCGGGGTGGGCTGCGGTTCCGGTGTCCGCCCGAGGCGCACCACCACAGCGTCGAGCGGCGGGCAGACCGCCACCATCTGACCCTCGTAGCCGCTCGCCCGGAAGGTGCCGCGCGCGGTGTCGAGCTCGTCGACCCACCAGTGCGCGCCGTAGAGCGCGCCGTCCTCGTCGACCGACCGGACCGTGCGGCCGTGATCGACCCAGCCCGCGGGCAGCAGCCGCTCGCCCTCCCACACCCCGTCCCGGAGGTAGAGCAGCCCGAAGCGGGCCCAGTCCTGGGCGGTGGCGTACACGAAGGACGAGCCGATGAACGTGCCGGTGTCGTCGACGCGCGGCTCGGCCGAGCGCATCCCGATCGGCTGCAGCAGCCGGTCCTGCAAGAACGCGGTCACGGTGTCGGGCGCGACGGCGCGGCCGACGATGCCGGCCACGATGTTGGACGTGCCGGAGGAGTAGTTGAAGACCGTGTCGGGCGGATGGGCCAACGGGCTGGCTCCGGCGTAGGCGGCCACGTCGGCCTGACCCTCGCCGAAGAGCATCGCGATCACGTTGGAGACGCCGTCGTCGACGTAGTCCTCCACCCATCGCAACCCGTCGCGCATGTGCAGCAGGTGGTCGAGGGTGATGGCCGACCGGTCGTCGTCCCACCCCGGTACCCCGGGCGGCGCGTCGAGCTGCAGCCGCCCCTCCCCCACCAGCAGGCCGACGGCGGCGTGGAGCACCGACTTCGCCATCGACCACGACAGGAGCGGCGTGTGCGGCTCGACGGGCTCCGGGGGCCGGTCGAAGTGCGGCAGCGCGCCGCCGTAGCGCTCGAGCAGCAGACGGCCGCCCTGGACGACGACCACCGCGTAGGTGTCGCCGTAGCGATCCGGGTCGGAGAACACCTCGTCGACCACCTGCTCGAGACCGGGCGGCGGCTCGCCGGTGGGCCACGACTCCGTCGGCCACGGGACGTCGCCCGGCTGGGGCGGGAGGGGGAGCAGCGGATCGCCCACGTCGCGAACGTAGGCCAGCGGGCGTCGCTCAGCCGTCGATGGGGTCGAACACCAGGATGTCCTGGTCCACGGGGATGCCCATCGACAGCGAGATGCCGCGGCCGTTCCGCCGGAAGAACCCGCGCTCCACGGCCACCGGACGGTCGGCCGAGACCACGAGCGGGAGCTCCTCGAGGTCGACGCGCAGGTGCATGCTGATGGACTGGCGGCCGCCGGGCGGGAGCTCGAGGTCCTGGAGGCCCTCGATCACGAGCCGGCGCCCTTCCGACAGGGCGTCGATGCTGAAGTGCGCGGCCTCTGTGTCGCTCGCGTTGAACACCGTCACGACCTCGGCGCGCTCATCGCTCACGCCCCCGGCTGCGAGCAACCACGTGGGGGCGGCCAGCGGCGAGCCCAGCATCGATCCCACCCCTTGGTTCGGGCTCGGCTCGGCCCGGGTCATCACCTTCTCGGCCGCGACCGGCACGCCGTTCAGCGATCGCACGATGATGCTGTGGTTCACGCCATCGGGGATGCGCCGGGGCGTCGTGGCGGTGACCTCGAGATCGGGTTCGGCGAGATCGATGATCCCGTACCGGTGCGGCGCGATGGTGGCCTCGAACGGCTCCGGCACGCCGTTCTTGTCGGGGTCCTCGAGGGCTTCCACCTCGACCTCCGCCACGTCATCCGTGGGGTTGAACACCACCACCCGCTCGGTCGTGGCCGGGTCGATCACGCCGAACGGGAAGGTCCACACCTCGGCGAGGCGCGGCGCACCGAGGCCGAGCGTGATCCCCTCGAGCGCGGGGTCCGTGCCGTCGAACGTCTGGATGCGGTCCACGACCAGCCGCCCGCTCCCCACGTGGACCTGGGCCGACACCTGCGTCCGGCGGGTGACGTCCTGGTCGATGTACGCCCCGACCACGCTGCGCCCGGGCACGACGAAGTTCTGGAAGCGCAGCGCCTGGCGGCTGCCCTTGTCCGTCGCGAAGTCGATGGTGACGGTGGCGTCGTCGGGGAACGGGTTCATGAACACCATCAGCTCCCGCGCCCCTCGGGAGGTGACGCCCCAGGGGAACGACCACGATTGCGACGCGGTGGCGCTGCAGGGTGCCGTGGCCCGGCCGCCGCCCTCGGCGAGGGTGGTGATCTCGTGCTCGACGGCGACCTCGCCGCCCTCGACCTCCACGATGGCGCTGGCCAGCGGCGCCTTCACCAGCTGGCGCAGCGACACCTCCACGCGGCTCTGGGCGGGGATGTCGACGGCCTTCGGTGCCGGAGGGGCCGGCGGCGGCTTCGTCGTCGTGGTCTGCGGTGGTGCCGTGCTCGTCGTGGAGCTGGCGGTGGTGTCGGCATCGACGCCCGCGGCAGCGAACACGCCGGTGAGCACTGACACCACCGCCCGCCGGGGTTGGTCGGTGGGGTTCGCGATCAGGACGACGTGGTCGGCGATCCCGTCGTCGCTCGCGGTGCCGCCCGCGCAGTACCACGTGGACGAGAGCGAACCCTCCGGCGCCGCCGCGGGCATCGCCGCTCGCGCCCCCGCCGGTTGCGCCGGGGGCGCGCTGTCCTCGGAGTCGGCAGCGTCGAGCACGAGCCCGCCGGCGAGGAGACCGCCGAGGATCACGAGCGCTGTCAGCCGCGACGACCTCACGACCGCTCCCCGGCCAGGACGTGGGCAGGGACGTGCGGGGCGGACGGCGACGTCGCGGCGCTGGGGCCCTCGAACCGCCGGCGCACCAGCACCCGGAGGACCCACAGCCACGCGATCGCCTGGATGGCGACGACGGCGTAGCGCACGAGCGGCGTGTGGAACCGGAGCGTCGCCTCGCCGCCCTCCGGGACCTCGAACCCGGTGGCCCAGCCGAACGGCTTCACCCGGTCGGCCGAGTTGCCGTCGACCTCGAGCTCCCACTGATCGGAGCTGGAGGCCGAGAGGAGCACGGTGCTGTCGCCCTCGAGGGTGCCCGACCACCGCAGCCGGCCGTCCTCGTCTGGCAGGACGGCGGTGGCCGCCGAGAGGTCGAGGGTGAGCGCCGAGGACGCACCGCCACCGGAGGGGACCTCGACGGAGGCTGGCATCGAGGCGCGCATCGGCAGGCTCGCCTGGTTGCGGTACACGACGAGTCCGGCCGGGACGTCGACGGGTTCGAGGTCCAGCTGGGCAGCCAACGTCGCAGTGAGGTCGGCGGGCACCGGGATCGGCTCGTCGGCGAACGGGGCGGGCGCGAGCTGCTCGGTGACGACCACGTAGCGCACGCCCATGGGTGCGAGCAGGCGTCCCAGGCGCGCCGTCTGGCCGCTGCGGGCCAGGTCCAGCGCATCCCCGATGAGCCCGGTGCGGCCCTCGTCGGACCCGACCCAGAGGTTCTCCAGGGTGGGCGTGCCCTCGTCCGTCGTCCCGTAGTCGACGTCGGCGTCGAGGGGCCACCCGTCGAGGGGCAGGGCCGTGGGGTCGCCGATCCACAGGACGCGGAAGGGCTCCTCGTCGTTCTCGTCGTCGACGAAGCCGAGCGATCGCGCGTGGTCGCCCGATGGCATCGACCAGCGACCGTCGAACGACGCGCCGAGCACAGGCACGATGCACACGACGACCGCCACGGCGGCGAGGCCCGAGGCGATCTGGCGCCACCCGAAGCGATACCCCGGCAGGTCGACCTCGAAGGCGACCACGCCCATGGCGGCGGCGAGCGCGAGGCCGGCGGCGGCGGGCACGAGGAGCACGTCCACCGGCGGGAGGGCGCCATCGAGCGCGCCGCGCTGTGCCGCCCACGCCAGGCCGAACGAGGCGACGGCCACCGCCCAGCCTCGCACCGCCCAGGTGTGGCGCTCGGCGCGCGCGATCAGGAGCGGGAGGGCGGCGACGACGAGGAAGCTCCAGCCGAAGGGGGCACCGCCCAGGTCGCCCGTCTCGAACCGCAGGAGAGCGGCGAGGTCGGTGGTGCCGGTGCCGTTCGAGCCGCCGGTGAAGGACTCGAGCGTGCTGCCGGGAAGCACGAAGTCGAGCGCCCACGGCAGGTGGAGCAGCACCGCCAGGCCGGCCCCCAGGAGCGCGGTGCCGAGCAGCCGCAGGCCGCCGCGGGGGTTCATCGCGATCACCCCGCCCGCGGCCAGGCCGACGCCCATGAGCACGAGCAGCACCACCGCGACGGGCGCGATGGTGGCGACCAGCGCGGTGAGGAACCCGATGGCGAGCACCCGGAAGCGCCAGGAGGTGGCGCGCACTCCGGGTCCGGGGGCGCCCCCATCCGTGCCGAAGGGGACGATCCGGCTGGCCCGCGCCAGCATCCCCAGGAGGAGCGGGGCGGACGCGTACAGCACGATCGCGTCCCAACGGCCGCTGGCGAGCGCGTTGTACGGGAGCGGGATGGCGACGTACACGAGGAGGGACGCCAGCTGCGCCCACCGGGACCCGGTGGGGACGGGCAGGCGGTACGCGAACACCGCCCCGAGCGGGAGCATCCCGAGGATGAGGAACGTCCGGAGCAGCCCCAGCGCGCCGAGCATCGGGAGGCCGAGGCCGCCGATGACGCCGAGCGCGGTGGGCGCCGGCGAGGGCGAGCCGAGCCCAGCGAGCCGCCATCCGCTGGCCCAGGCTCGCAACAGGTCGAGGGAGGAGTCGCCGAACCCCACCATCTGACCGACCTCGGGGACGCCTCGCGTGAGCAGGTGCCGACTGCCGACGGCCATCACGAGCAGCACCGCGCCCCACACGGTGGCGGCGACGCGGAGGTTGCCCGACTGCATCCGACCGGCCGCCTCGCGGCTGCTGCGAGCCAGCCCGGTGAGCCGGTCCTCGCCGCGACCGATCTGCCCTCGCAGCAGCTGGCTCAGGCGAGCGCTGCCCCGATGCATGTTGCGGCGGACGTCGCCGTCGGACACGCGCCGGAACCCCCGCACGTGCTTGCGGGCCTCCCGCAGGCCGCTGAGGCGCCGAAGGTTCCAGGTCCACGCGTGGAACACGTCGCCGACGCGCTTGGTTCGGCCCGCCAGCAGCGCGTAGAGCACCTCGGCGACGTTGAGCACGACCGTCTGCACCACCGCTCGTGCCACACCGACGGGGCCGTAGCACGACAGCACGATCCGCAGCCGGTGACGGGCCTGCAGGCGCCGGCGTTGGTCGTAGCCGACGCCACTCGCCAGCTCGTCGCGGTTCCGGACCCGGGCGGCAGGGGCAACGATGACGCGCGCGCCCGCGAGCTGGGCGCGCCAGCACAGGCTGACGTCGTCGAGGAAGTCGCTGATGCCCTCGTCGAACCCGCCGATCTCCGCGAACAGGTCGGCGCGGACCAGCGTGCACGGTCCCGGCACCGTGAAGACGTCGCGCACGGCGTCGTGCTGGGATTGGTCGAGCTCGCCCCTCTCGACCAGCGGTACGCCATAGCCGGCGTGATCCATCCCCTGGCCGACCTGCAGCAGGCGGTCGGGGTGGTCCCACTCCACGAGCTTGGGGCCGACGACCGCAGCGTTCGATCGGAACGCCTCCTCGATGAGCAGCCGCACGGCGTCGGGGTCGGGCGCGACGTCGTCGTGGCAGAGCAGGTAGAAGGCGGCGCCGTCGACGACCTCGATGACCTCGTTGGCGGCGGCCCCGAACCCCGGGTCCTCGTCGAGCCGGCGCACGTAGGCACTGGGAGCCACGCTGGCCACGCGCGGCTTCACCGGCTCGGTGCTGTTGGCGTCGATCACCAGGATGTTCAGGTTCGGGTAGTCCTGCGCCGCGAACGCTCCGATCGCCTCCTCCAGCCAGCTCCCGGGGTCACGGGCGACGACGACCGCCACGACCGCGGGTGCCACCGGGGTCACGCTGGGCGGCTCCGAGGCAGCGTCGGGCGCGGCGTCGGGCGCGTCGGCGCCGGGGGGAGGAGACTGCACGGGTGTTCGAGGGTACCCGCCGTCCCGGCGGCGCCAGGTATCGCGCGCGCCCGGCGGGGCGGGCTCTCCGGGCCTGATGGGGCCACCCCGCAAGGACTTGCGAACGTGCGCACAAGTGCTTGCAGCAGTTAGCAACACCCCTGTACGTTGCCGCCATGGCGCAGAACCCGATCGACGACGTCACCGCCGCCCTCAAGGACGCCATGTTCGTCTCGGTCGGGCTCGGCGTGATCGCGTTCCAACGGATGCAGGTCCGCCGGAACGAGCTCAGCAAGGCCATCGCGACGCAGGCCGAGGAGGCGCGCGGCGCCCTCGACGTCGTCGGTGGGCTGGTCGGTGAGCGGCTCAAGGCGGTGGAGGAGCGCGTCGGCGCGACCCTGGACCGCACCCGGTAGTCCGGTCGGCGACCGTACGATCCGGCGGTGACCGGCCCCAGGAGGATCGAGCGCGTACGGGCGGTGATCCTCTGCTGGAACAACGCCGCCCTCATCGACCGCTGCCTGGAGCACGTGCTCGCCACCGACTGGCCGGGGCGGCTGGACGTCGTGGTCGTCGACAACGGGTCCACCGACGGATCCGTCGACCGCTGGGACGAGCGCCATCCTGGCGTCACGCTGATCCGGACGGGCGCGAACCTCGGGTACGCCGGCGGCGTCAACCGCGGTCTCGACCACCTCGACGACGTCGACGCCGTGGCGCTGGTGAACTCCGACGCCTTCGTCGAGGCGAGCTGGCTCCGACCGCTCGCCGCCGCGCTCGACGGCGACCCGCTCGTCGGCGCGGCGTCACCCAAGATCCTGTTCGCCGATCGTGATGGCCCGCCGGTGATCAACAACGTCGGGAACGTGCTCGGCCCCACCTGGGAGCTGCACGACCGAGGGTTCGGCGAAGAGGACCGCGGACAGTACGACCGTGAGGAGGACGTGTGGGGCTGGTGCGGAGCCGCGGTGCTGCTGCGGAGCCGCTACCTCGAGGACGTCGGGCGCTTCGACGAACGGCTCTTCCTGTACGCCGAGGACGCCGACCTCAGCTGGCGGGGCGCGCGCCGCGGATGGCGCTACCGCTACGTCCCCACGTCGGTCGTCCACCACCAGCACCGCGCCAGCTCCGGGCAGGAGCGCACCCCGTTCCTCGACGTCCTGAACCGCCGGAACCGCCTCGTCGTCGTGACCCGCCACGGCGGCGTGCGCGGCGCGTCCATCGCGTGGACCCGGGCGCTGGGCGGCATCGTCGTCGCCGTGGGGAAGGAGCTCATCGCTCCCGTGCTGCGTGGGCGACGCCCGGACACCGCGCCGCTCCGGCGGCGCGTCCGCGCGGCGGTCGATGCCGCTCGGCTCCTCGCCGGCGGCTCCCCCGCCCTTCCGTCGTGACCCGAAGGCATCGGTAGGGTCGCCGGGTGCGCGCACTCGTGACCGGAGGACTGGGCTTCGTCGGCCGGCACCTGGTGGCGCACCTGCGCGAGCGCGGCGACCACGTCGAGATCCTCGACCGGCACGGCGAGGCAGGCGTGGACATCACCGACGCCGATGCCCTGCAGGCCGCGGTGACGGCGTCGTCTCCCGACGCCGTGTACCACCTCGCCGGCTGGGCCGACGTCGGTGGATCGTGGGCGCACCCCGTCGAGGCCTTCCGAACCAACGCCGAGGGCACCCTCAACGTCCTGCTCGCCTGCGCCGAGGGTGGGGTGGACCGGGTGCTCTCGGTCGGCAGCGCCGACGTGTACGGCGTCGTCACCGAAGCCGAGCTGCCGCTCACCGAGCGCTCGCCCCTGCGCCCGGCCAGCCCGTACGCCGCCAGCAAGGTCGCCGCCGACTTCCTCGGCCTCCAGGCGTTCCTCGGCCGCGGCCTCGGTGTGATCCGGGCGCGCGCGTTCAACCACCTGGGTCCCGGCCAGACCGACCGCTTCGTCGCCGCGGCCCTCGCCGCACGGATCGCGGCCAACGAGCACGACGGCGGTGACACCGTGCGCGTCGGCGACCTCTCGGCGCGGCGCGACTTCACGGACGTGCGCGACGTCGTCCGGGCGTACCGCCTCCTCGTCGAGCTCGGCACGCCCGGCGAGGTCTACAACGTGTGCACCGGTCGCGACCTCGCCGTGCAGGAGCTCGCTGACCGCATGCTCGCCATGGCCACTCGACCCATGGCGCTCGAGGTCGACCCGTCGCTGCTGCGCCCTGTCGAGGTGCCGGTGCTGCGCGGGGACGCCACGAAGCTGCGAGACGCCACCGGATGGGAGCCGATGATCCCGATCGAGCAGACGCTGTCGGACCTGCTCGACGACCAGCGCGCCGGCGTCTCCTAGGGGGCGCGGCGCAGGCGTTCGGCCGCCTGCGCGACGAGCGCACGCTGACGCGGATCCAGCGTGCGTCGGTGGAGGGCGGCCAACCGCTCCGCCCAACCGTCCAGCACCGCCGCGTCCCCCGTGGCCGCGTGCTGAGCGAGGTCGCGATCGAGGAGCTGGCACTGGAGCTCGACCTCGGTGTGCCGGGCGACGACGAGCGGCAGCCGGTCTGCCTTCGCGACCGGGTAGCTCGTCCCCGCCACGAGCTCGTGGGGCTCCATGCCGAAGACGCCGGCGAGCAGCGCGACGGTGCGCTCCCCTGCGGTGCTGAGATCGCTCTCGAGGTGGCTCACGGCCACGCGGGAGATCGCGACGCGGTCGGCCAGCTCCTGCTGGGTCCAGCCCAGCTCCGCCCGCAGCTTGGCCACCCGCCGTCCGAGGGACATCACCGTGCCAACCTACCTAGCAGCCCGTCTCGAAGGTGCTTGGTAGAACCATCGTCATGACGTCGCCGCGCGCCCTCATCACCGGGATCACCGGGCAGGACGGGTCGTACCTCGCCGAGCTGCTGCTCGACAAGGGCTACGAGGTGATCGGCATGGTCCGACGGTCGAGCACCACGAACTTCGAGCGCATCGCCCACCTCCAGGACAAGGTGGTGCTCGACCCGTACACCTCCTCCGGCGACCTCTTGGACGAGGCCTCCCTGATCTCCATCCTCCGGGAGTACCGACCGAACGAGGTGTACAACCTCGCCGCCCAGTCGTTCGTGCAGACGTCGTTCACCCAACCGGTCCTCACTGGCGAGATCACCGCGCTGGGCGTCACGCGGCTCCTCGACGCCATCCGCATCGTGGACCCGGAGATCCGCTTCTACCAAGCCAGCTCCAGCGAGATGTTCGGCAAGGTGCAGCAGGTCCCGCAGAACGAGGGCACGCCCTTCTACCCGCGCTCGCCCTACGGCGTCGCGAAGCTCTACGGACACTGGATCACGGTGAACTACCGCGAGTCCTACGACCTCCACGCCAGCAGCGGCATCCTCTTCAACCACGAGTCACCTCGGCGCGGGATGGAGTTCCTCCCTCGGAAGGTGAGCCACGGCGTGGCCCGAATCAAGCTCGGCCTCGACGACGCCCTGCCCCTGGGCAACCTCGACGCCGAGCGGGATTGGGGCTTCGCCGGCGACTACGTCGAGGCGATGTGGATGATGCTCCAGCAGGAGCGAGCCGACGACTACGTGGTCGCCTCCGGGCAGACGCACTCCGTCCGGCGCTTCTGCCAGATCGCCTTCGAGCACGTAGGGCTCCGGTGGGAGGACCACGTGCGCATGGACGAGCGCTTCATGCGGCCGGCCGAGGTCGATCTCCTCATCGGTGACGCCACGAAGGCCAAGAGCGTCCTCGGCTGGCAGCCGCGCACCTCGTTCGAGGAGCTGGTGACGATGATGGTGGACGCCGACATCGACCTGCTCTCGGGCCGCCTCCGGGGGATCAGCTGACCAGCGGTGTCGCCGTCGTCAGCGGCGGGGTGGGTGCCGCTCGGCTCCTCGCCGGGCTCGTGCAGGTGGTGCCGGCCGGCGACCTGACGGCGATCGTGAACGTGGGTGACGACGTGGAGCTCCACGGGCTCCACATCAGCCCCGACCTCGACACCATCACCTACACCGTCGCCGGCGCCATCGATCCCGAGCGCGGGTGGGGCCTGGCCGGCGAGACCTGGCACGCGATGGAAGCGCTGGCGCGCTACCCGCGCGCCCGAGCGTGGTTCAACCTGGGCGACCGCGATCTGGCTACGCACCTGTACCGCACGGACCGTCTCCGGGCGGGCGCCACCCTCGCCGAGGTCACCGCGGAGGTCGCCGACGCGTGGGGCCTCCCGCTGCGCCTCCTCCCGGTCACGAACGATCGGCTCCAGACGCGCGTGACGGTGCCCGGGGAGGGTGAGATCGGCTTCCAGGAGTACTTCGTGCAGCGACAGCACGACGTGGCGGTGGAGGCGGTGCGCTTCGACGGCGCCGACGGGGCTTCGCCGGCGCCCTTCGTGCTCGACGCGCTGCAGCACGCCCGACGCGTCGTGCTCGCGCCGTCCAACCCCATCGTGTCGATCGATCCCGTGCTGGCCGTGCCGGGCGTGCGCGACGCCGTCGTCGCGCGCCGAGGCGACGCGGTGGCGGTGTCGCCGATCATCGCGGGGGCGGCGCTCAAGGGCCCGGCCGACCGGTTGCTGCGCGAGCTCGGTCACGAGGCCAGCGTGGTCGGCGTCGCCCGCCTCTACGCTCCCCTCGTGGCCACGCTGGTGATCGACGAGGCCGACGCCGACCAGCGCTCTGCCGTCGAGGCCGAAGGGGTCCGGTGCGTCGTCGCGCCCACGATCATGCGGGGGCCCGTCGAGGCGAAGGCGCTCGCCGAGGTGGTCGTGGCGTGACGCGCCTCGAGGTCTTCCCGATCGAGGGCATCCCCGAGGTCGGGCGTGGTGACGACCTCGCTGCCCTCATCGCGCGTGCCGAGCCGGGGCTCCACGACGGCGACGTCGTGGTGGTGACCCAGAAGGTCGTGTCGAAGGCGGAGGGGGCGATGGCGCGCATCGACGCGACCGATCCGCGCGGCCACAAGGCCATCGTGGAGGCGGAGTCGGTGCGGATCGTGCGCCGCCGCGGCGACCTCATCATCAGCGAGACGAAGCACGGCTTCGTGTGCGCCAACGCGGGTGTCGACCTCTCCAACGTGGATGAGGGGTGGGCCGCCCTGCTGCCCGACGACAGCGACCGCTCGGCCCGCCGCATCCGAGACGGCCTGAAGGCGGCGCTCGGGGTGGAGGTCGCGGTGATCGTGTCGGACACCTTCGGCCGCCCGTGGCGGCGCGGCCTCACCGACATCGCCATCGGGTGCGCTGGGATCCACGCCGTCGTGGACCTCCGCGGCACCGAGGACACCCGGGGCCGCGAGCTGCAGGTGACGGAGGTCTGCGTCGTCGACGAGCTCGCCAGCGCCGCCGAGCTGGTGATGGGCAAGGCCGCAGGCGTCGCGGCGGCGGTGGTCCGCGGCGTGGACCCGGCTTGGCTCGGCCGCGGTGAGGTGCGCGCCGAGGTGGTGCGGCCTCCGCAGGAGGACCTGTTCCGGTAGCGGTGCGAGCGCGGGCTCGACCAGCTACCCCCGAAACCAGCGGAGGACCTCGCCCACGCCGCTCGCGAGGTCGGTCCAGGGCTCCCAGCCGAGGTGCAGCTTCGCCCGGCCGGGATCGAGCGCACTCCGCTGCAGCTCACCGGGGCGCGCGGGTGCGTGGACCGCGGGAGCGTCCACCCCCGCCGCCGCAGCCATCGCGTCGTACAGCTGGTTCACCGACGTCTCGGCGCCGGTGCCGATGTTGCAGAGGAGCCCGCTCCCGCGGTCGGCCGCGCGCACGAACGCGTCGACGGCGTCGTCGACGTACACGAAGTCGCGCGTCTGCTCGCCGTCGCCGAAGATCGTGCACGGCTTCCCGTCGAGCAGGAGGCCGGCGAAGATCGCCACCACCCCGGCTTCGCCGTGGGGATCCTGGCGAGGGCCGTAGATGTTGGCCATCGCCAGCGACGTGTACTCGATCGAGTGCAGCTCCCGGTACACGTGGAGGTAGTCGGTGACGACCCGCTTGGCCACGCCGTAGGGAGACACCGGCTGCTGCGGGTGCGACTCCTTCACCGGCAGCTCGGTGGCGGCGGGCTCCCCGTAGATCGTGCCGCCGCTGGACGCGAACACGACCTTGCGGGCACCGCCGATGCGAGCGCCCTCGAGCACGTTGAGGCTGCCGAGGACGTTCACCTCGGCGTCGAAGGCGGGGCGCGCGACGGACACGCGCACATCGGCTTGGGCGGCGAGGTGGAAGACCACCTCAGGCTCGCGGCGAGCGATCAGGTCGACGACGGCGGGATCCCGGATGTCGACCTGGTGGACCTTGAGCTCGTTGCTGCGATCGGCGCGGGCGTCCGCCAGGTTCGCGATCGAGCCGCTCGACAGGTCGTCGACGACGTCCACTCGATGGCCCTCGGCGAGCAGGCGATCGACCAGCGTCGAGCCGATGAACCCCGCCCCACCCGTCACCAACGCTCGCATCTAGCCCTCCGGGATCCTCTCGCCGTGCAGCTCATCGCCGTCCTCGAGCACCACGTCGTCGCCGACCACCGCACCGTCGTCGACCACGGCGCCGGCGCCCACCCGGGCACGGGCCCCGATGATGGCATCCCGGACCAGCGCGCCCGCGCCGATCACCGCTCCGTCCATCACCACCGAGCGCGACACGATGGCGCCCTCCCCCACCTGTGCGGCGCGCCCGACGACGGCCGCCACCACGGCGCCATCGACCTGGGCGTCCGGGTGCACACCCGCCTCGGGTGCTCCCCGTCGGCCGTCGACGAGGTCGAGGTTGGCCGCCAGGTAGGTGGGCGGGGTGCCGGCGTCGATCCAGTAGGCGTCACCGTCGAGGGCGTGGAGCGAACCGTCGGCGACCATGGCCGGGAAGGTGCTGCGCTCGACGTTCACGGGCACATCGGGCGCGATGCGGTCGAGCACGGAGGGCTCCAGGACGTACGTGCCGGCGTTGATGAGGTCGGTGGGCGCGTCCTCCCGCGGGGGCTTCTCGATGAAGGCCGTGACCCGGCCGGACTCGTCGGTGGGCACCACCCCGTAGGCGGAGGGATCATCGACGCGGTGCAGCGCGATCGTGCCCTCGGCGCCGGCGCGATCGTGGGCGGCGATCAGGGCGCCGAGGTCGAGGTCGGTGAGCACGTCGCCGTTGAGGACGAGGAACCGCTCGGCGATGCCGGCGTCGAGGGCGGCGAAGCGGATGGCACCGGCCGTGTCGCGCGGCTCGGGCTCGATGGCGTAGTGGAGCGGCACGCCGGCGCAGCGGCCATCCGGGTAGGCCGCTTGGAACGCGTCGGGCCGGTAGCCCATCGCGAGCACCGCCTGCTCCACGCCATGGTGGGCGAGGTGGGCCACCACCCGCTCGATCATGGGCCGGTTCACCACCGGCAGCATCTGCTTCGGGGTGTGCAGGGTGAGCGGCCGGAGTCGGGTGCCGAAGCCGCCGACGAGGACGACCGCTCGCATCAGGGGTCCGCTCAGCCGGCCGTGGTGGTGGTGGTGCTGTCGCCGGCGACCGTGGTGGTGGTCTCCCCTGGCGCGGTGGACGCGGTGGTGGAGCTCCCCGTGTCCGGCGGGGGCACGGCACCTGAGCCGTCCGCTGCGCCGAGGGCCGGGAGGTTCGCGGCGGTGGGAGGCAACGGGATGTCTGCGTCCTTGTCGCCGTAGAAGATCGTGATGGCGGCGCCGTCGTCGGTGAGCCGGAAGTCGTTGAAGTCGCCGGACGTGATCTCCGGCAGCGCCGAGGCGTCGGACGCGTCGGGCCAGTAGGCCAGGAGGAGCTGGGGATCGTCGACCCCCTTGCACGTGGTCTTGCCCTCCTCGATGTCCTCGTCGAGGTACTCGAGCTTGTCGTCGGAGATCTTGACGTCGAGACCGCCCTCCTCGCGGGCGTCCTTCATGAAGCGACCGAGGGTGGCGTTCACGCCCACGCCGAGGTCCGAGTGGGGGTGGATGTGCAGGACGCCGTCGCCGTGGGTGTGGAGGCCGATCTTCGTCTCGAACTCGGGGATGTTGGGCTTCCACTCGCCGCACACGTTCACGCCGAAGGCCTGGTGGATGTGGTCGTCGAGCTGCGGCACGCCGCCCAGGTCCTCGTCGAGGCGGTCGTTCCGGGCGTACACGACGAGCGCGACGCCGAGCACCAGGACCAGGGCGATGATCCCCGGGAACAGGAGGCTTCGGGGCTGACCGGACGACACCCGGCCGCCGGCGCGGGCCGCCCGTTGCACCTTCTTGGTGGAGCTCGCCTTTCCCATAGGGTCGCCCACCCTACAAGAGGGCTCTGCGGACACCCATTCACACGGCGACCCGCTCAGGCCTCGGCGGCGACCTCCCGGTAGAGGCGGGCGAAGGCGCCGGCGTTGGCCTCGGCCGTGTACCGCGCGGCCCGGGCGTGACCCGCGCGCGCGAGCCGGTCCCGTTCGTGCGGGTCGGCGAGCAGAGCACCGATGGCGTCGGCCCACGCCTCCGGCTGCCCCACCGGGACCAGCCGGCCGGCGTCGCCGACGACCTCGGGGAGCGAGGTCGCGTCAGCGGCGACGACCGCCGTCCCCGCCGCCATCCCCTCGAGGGCGGGCAACCCGAACCCCTCGTAGCGCGACGGCACGGCGACGACGTCCGCCAGCTCGAGGAGCCCGGCGACATCCGCCTCGGGGATGCGACCCAGGCGCCGGACGTGGGCGCGGAGCGGCTCGCTGCCGTCGATCTGGGCGCGCACCTCCCCCTCGCTGCCTCCTACGCCACCGGGGAGGACGAGGGTGGCGTCGGGGTGCCGCGCGAGCACGCGCTCGAACGCTGAGAGCAGCGTGGCGTGCTCCTTGTGCGGGTACGTGATGGCCGGGTAGAGCACCACGGGCGCGGTGAGGCGGTACCGCTCGACGAGGACGTCGCGGGGCACCGACGAGGGCCGCAGCGGCACGGCGTGCGGGATCGCCACCACGCGCTCCGGAGCCACGGGGAAGCGCTCGAGGACCGTCGTCCGGACGAACTCGCTCGGCACGGCGATCCGAGCGCTGCGCCGCACGGCCCTCGGCACGGCGTGGTGGAGGTAGGCCCGCTTCCATCTGGTGTGGGTGGCAGACGCCTCGAGCGGCTGCAGGTCGTGCAGGGTGAGGACGATGCCCGGCCCTCGGCCCCGGCGCCCGCCCGGCGGCACGGTGCCTCCCGCGTGGTGCACCACGTCCAAGGCGGCGGTCCGCGGGCCGAGCCACCTCGACTGCTCGAGCACGCGCCTGGCCCGCGAGGATCCGTCGAAGGGCGCCACCGCCGACGATGTGGACGCGACGAGGTCCGGGTGCGCCTGCGCGAGGCCGGGCAGCACGAAGAGCTGGAGGTCGAGCTCGTCATCGACCCGCTCGAGCAGGCCGCGGACCGTCGCGACGGTGGACTGCTCGCTCCCGCCGACCTCACCGGGGACCAGCCACAGCAGGTCGATGCCGACGCTGGTCACGATCGCCCGGCAGCGTCGCGGTACGCCGCCACCATGGCGTCGGCGGTGCGCGCCCAGGTGAAGGTGTCCGCTCGGTCGCGTGCCGCCACCCCGATCCGTTCGACCAGCTCGGGATCATCGAGGAGCCGCTGCATCGCCGCGGCGATGGCATCGACGTCGAGCGGGTCCACGAGCACGGCGGCGTCGCCGGCGACCTCGGCCGTCGACGTCGTGGCCGACGTGACGACCGCGGCGCCCTGCACCATCGCCTCGAGGACCGGGAGCCCGAAGCCCTCGCGGAGGCTCGGGTACGCCACGACCGTGGCAGCGGCGTAGAGCGCGGCGAGGTCGTCGATGGGGACGAACCCGAGCCTGCGGATCCGCGGCTCGGCATCGGCGGCGCGAGCGGTGCCTCGATCGACGTTCCACCCGTCCGGTCCGACGATGACGAGCTCGGCGTCGATGTCGCCGAGCTCCCGGAACGCGTCGACGAGCCGCCCGAGGTTCTTCCGCGGCTCGACCGTGCCGGCGAACAGCACGAAGGGGCGGTGCAGCGCGTAGGCGGCACGCACGCGCCCCGCCTCACCGGCGGCCACCGCCACCGCGTGCGTCGCCCACGGGGTGATGCGCAGCCGATCCCGCTCGATCCCGGCCGCCTCGCAGTCGATCCGCGTGGCCTCGGAGGGGCACACGACCACCGCGGCCTCCTCCCGCACGATGTCGAGGAAGCGGGTGAACACGCCGACACCGTGCTTGGTGAAGTGGGAGGGCTCGTGGAGGAAGTGGAGGTCGTGGACGGTCGCGACCATCGGCGCTCGGCTCGACGCCGCCACGTGCGCGGTCGAGTGCACCACGTCGACCGCGCCGGTGGCCCGCTCCACCAGCGGGCGCCGGAGGCGGTGCCACGACTCGTACAGCAGCGCCCGCGGGAGCGGAAGCGGTGCGACGGCGATCCGAGGCCGCCAGGCGGCCGGCGCCGGCTCCCGATGGCGAGCGCTCACGCCGACCTGCTCGACGTCGTCGTGCCCGGCGACCGCCTCCACGGTGTCCAGGGTGGCGCGCGCCGTGCCACCGGGCACCTGGTGCCAGCACTGCTCGAGGGTGACGGCGACCCGCACGGTCGTGGAGTCTGACATGGCGCCGGTAGGGTCCCGAGGCGTGAAGGTCCTCGTCACCGGCAGTGCTGGGCTCATCGGCTCCGAGGCCGTCGAGTACTTCGATCGCCTCGGGTTCGACGTGCACGGCGTCGACAACAACATGCGCGCCGACTTCTTCGGGCCCGGTGGCGACACGACGTGGAACCGGCAGCGGCTCGAGGCCACGTGCGAGCGCTACACCCACCACACGACCGACATCCGGGATCGCGCGGCGGTGGACGAGCTGTTCCGCGGCGGCGGCTACGAGCTCGTCATCCATGCAGCCGGTCAGCCGAGCCACGACCTGGCGGCCGCCCGGCCCTTCGACGACTTCGACGTGAACGCCACCGGCACGCTCAACCTCCTGGAGGCGGCGCGGCGGCACACCCCCGACGCGGTGTTCATCACGCTGTCCACCAACAAGGTGTACGGCGACAACCCCAACCGGTTGGAGCTCGTGGAGCTGGACACCCGGTGGGACTACGCCGACGCCGCCCTCGCCGAGGGCATCGACGAGACGATGCCGCTCGACGACTGCACGCACTCGCTCTTCGGTGTGTCGAAGGTGGCGGCTGACCTCCTCACGCAGGAGTACGGCCGCAACCTCGGCCTTCGCACCGGCGCGTTTCGCGGCGGCTGCCTCACCGGCCCGCACCACTCGGGCGTGGAGCTGCACGGCTTCCTCAGCTACCTCGTCCTCACCGCCCTCCGCGAGGGGGAGTACACGATCTACGGCTACAAGGGGAAGCAGGTGCGCGACCAGATCCACTCCGCCGACGTGATCGGCGCGCTCTGGGCGTTCGCACAGGACCCCAAGCCCGGCGAGGCCTACAACCTCGGTGGCGGCAAGGCCAACGCCGCGAGCCTCCTCGAGTGCGTCGAGCTGGTGGCGGAGGCCTCAGGGGGCAAGCGCCCCTCGCTCACCTACGACGAGCAGGCTCGCGTGGGCGACCACATCTGCTACTACTCCGACATGGCCAAGTTCCGGGCGCACTTCCCCGGCTGGCGCCAGGAGCACGACCTCCCGGGGATCGTCGACGAGATGGTGGCCGCGCTGGCGACGGACCGCTAGCGCCGTCGGCTCGCCATGCGGCTGACCGTCGTCAACCAGTTCTACGCGCCGGACATCAGCCCGACGGCGCAGCTGGCCACCTCGCTCGCCGAGCACCGGGCCGAGCGCGGGGACCACGTCACGATCGTGACGGGACGGGCCGGCTACCTCGAAGACCTCACCCCCACGGGTGTGGTGCGCACCGGTCCGGAGCTTCGGATCCGTCGCGTCTGGACACCCGGCCTCGGGAAGTCGTCGCGCGGTCGGCGCCTGCTGGGGTACCTCGCCTTCTTCCTGGGGGCCGCGCCGCGCCTCGTCGTGATGCGGCGCCAGGACGTGATCGTCGCCATGACCACGCCGCCCTTCGTCCTGCTCACGGCGGTGCTCCACCGGCTCCTGCACCCCCGCACGCGGGTGGTGCTGTGGAGCATGGACTGCTACCCCGACGCGGCGGAGCGGTTCGGCGAGCTGGCAACCGGTGGGTGGGCAGCCAACGTCCTGCGCCGGTTCAACCGATGGCTCTTCCGTCGGGTCGACGTCGTGGTGGGCCTCGACGGCGCCATGGTGGAGCTCCTGCGCACGCAGTACGCCACCTCCGCCACGCGCCCGGCCTTCGAGGTGATCCCGAACTGGGAGCGCATCGAGCAGTTCCCCGGCGAGGCGGCGGTCCCGTCGGAGCTCTACCGGTCGATCGACGTGGCCGGTCGCGCCGTGGTGCTGTACCTCGGCAACACCGGCGTGGGCCACGCCTTCGGCACCGTGCTCGACGCCGCCGCCGACCTCGCCGACGACGCGCTCTTCCTGTTCGTCGGCGGCGGGGCCCGCTGGGCGGACCTGGAGGACGAGGTGGCTGCCAGCGGCCTGCGGAACGTCGTGCTGCGGGGCTACGTGCCCAAGGAGGACACGCCCGGGGTGATGGCCGGCGCGCACCTCGCCCTCATCACGTTGGACGACCGCAGCCTCGGGGTGATGAGCCCGTCCAAGCTCCACGCCAACCTGGCCGCCGGGCTCCCGGTCGTCTACGTCGGACCCGAGGGGAGCAACGTGGACGAGGCGATCCAGCGCTACGGCGTGGGTCGCAGCGTCCGCCATGGCGACGTGAAGGCGTTCATCGGCGCCGTGCGCGAGCTCCTCGGGGACGAGGCGGCCCGCCAGCGCGCTCGCCGGGCCTTCGAGGAGCACTACAGCGACGTGGCGGTGCTGCCCGCCTTCGACCGCGTCATCGAGAGCGCCGGCTAGGCGCGCTCGACCACGTCCTCCTCGTCGAACACCGTCGCCAACCCCGCCGCGAGCCAGCGGATCGCCTCCGGTTCGGGCTCGCCGGCGTCGCGGCGGCTCAGCATCTCGAGAGCGGTCACCGCACCCAGGCGGACGCTCCTCGCATCCGCAGGTCCGGCGTCCTCGTGGACCTGCACCTGCTCGTCCCCCACCTCGACGACGATCCGTGCGTCGGGCTCGGTGACCTCGAGCACCGCTGCCCCTCCGCCACCTCGGCCCCGCGCCAGCTCGAAGGCCCGGCCGAGGGCAGCGGCGTAGCGGAGGCAGGTGAGGACCTCTCGCTCGTCCTCCACCGGCGTCCGCCCCAGCGGGAGGAGGATGTCGCGCTCGTGCACCCAGCAGTCCCAGAGGGCGTGGTCGGCGACGAGGCGCAGCGGAACGTGGCCGGGGGGTGCCTCACCGATGGCGTCCCAGCCCCGGTCGTCGAGTGACTCGACGGCGCGGACCAGCTCGGCGCTGCTGGCGCGATAGGCCTCGAAGGTGGCTGCCCACGGCGTGCCCCGGTCCTGCTCGACGAGCTGGGCGGGCGACGCCACGGGATCGAAGCGGGCGAGGAACCGGGTGGGCTCGCCCGCCAGCGCCTGCATGATCGACAGGAGCCAGAACTGGTTCGTGCTGACCAGGTGCGTGATGACGTGACGGACCGACCAGTCCTCGCAGCGGCTGGGCTGCTCCCACTCGTCGGCGCCGAGGTCGCCGAGCACGTCGCCGAGGCGCTCGCGCTGCTGGACCACCGGGTGCACGCCCGGCACGCGTGGCGCGATCGCGATCAGCGGCGGAGCGTCGTAGCGAGGGGTCAGCAGCACGGCCGGACCCTACGCCTCACCCCCGGCCGATGCCCTCGTACTCGAACCCCCGGCGCGCCAGGGCAGCGCGGTCGAGGAGGTTGCGGGCATCCACGACGTTGCGCGCCGCCATCAGCTCGGCGACCTTCTCGATGTCGAGCCAGCGGAACTCGTCCCACTCGGTGAGGACGGCGAGGACCTCGGCGCCCTCCACGGCGGCGTAGGGGTCGTCGACCACCTCGATGCCCTCGATCGGGCCCGGCTCGGAGGGGTCGAAGGCGCGCACGTCCGCCCCCTGCGCGACGAGGTGGTGGATCACGGCGAGCGAGGGCGACTCGCGGAGGTCGTCGGTGCGGGCCTTGAAGGTGAGGCCCCACACGCCGATGCGCTTGCCGGCGACCGATCCCCCGGCCAGCTTGGCGATCTTCCCGGCCACTCGGTGGAGCTGCTCGTCGTTGACGGCGACGACGCCCTTGAGCAGGTTGAAGTCGTAGCCGGCGTCCTCGGCGATGCGCACCATCGCGCGCGTGTCCTTCGGGAAGCACGAACCGCCCCAACCGGGGCCCGGCTTGAGGAACTCGTGCCCGATCCGGGTGTCGTAGCCCATGCCCAGCGCGACGTCCTTGATGTCGGCGCCCACGGCCTCGCACACGGCTGCCACCGCGTTGATGAAGGAGATCTTCGTGGCGAGGAAGGCGTTGGCGGCGTACTTGATCGTCTCGGCCGAGGCCGGGTCGGTGACGATGACGGGCGCGGTGATGCCGAGGTAGAGGGACTGGACCCGAACCGCCGCCGACTGGTCCTCGGCGCCGATGACGATGCGGTCGGGGTGCAGGAAGTCGTGGATCGCTGACCCCTCGCGGAGGAACTCCGGGTTGGAGACGACAGCGACGTCGGCCCGTCCGAGCGTGCGCTCGACGACGCGGGTGGACCCGACCGGGACCGTGGACTTGTTCACGACCACGGCCTCGCTCGGGAGGAGCGGGCCGATGACGCGCGCGGCGTCCTCGATGAAGGACAGGTCGGCGGAGCCATCGGCTCCCTGCGGCGTGGGGACGCAGAGGTAGGCGAACTCGCAGTCGCGGGCGGCCCCCTCGTTCCCGACCACGAACCGCAGGCGGCCGTCCTGGAGACCTTCCCGCACGAGGTTCTCGAGCCCTGGCTCGAGGATCGGGATCTCGCCGCGCTGGAGGCGCTCGACCTTCTCGGCATCGACGTCGGCGCACGTGACCTCGTGCCCGATGTGGGCGAAGCACGCGCCGGTCGTGAGCCCGACGTACCCGGTGCCGATGACGGCGATCTTGGCCATTGCCGATGGTCCTCCAGCTAGGTCCGCAGCTCCCGCACCAAGCGGTCCAGGGCATCACGGTAGTGGGGCAGCATCGGCAACCCCGAATGGCGGAGCGCGACGTTGTCGAGGACGGAGTTGGCCGGTCGGGCCGCTGGTCGCGGCGGATCCAGGTCGGCCGTGGCGATGGGGTGGACCTTCGAGGGGTCGGCCCCGGCCGCCTCGAGGATCTCGCGGACGAAGCCGTACCAGGTGGTGTCTCCCTGGTTGGTGACGTGGAACGTCCCGGGGAGACGAGCCACCGCGAGCCGCCGCAGGGCGGGGGCGAGGTCGGCGGTGAACGTCGGGGAGCCGCGCTGGTCGTCGACGAAGCGCAGCTCGGGCTGGTCGAGCAGCGCGAGCACCGTCTTGACCATGTTCGGGCCGTGCGCGCCGGCGACCCACGACGTGCGAACGATCGTGTGGCCCGGATCCACCTCGCGCTCACCCCCGAGCTTCGATCGCCCGTACACGCACTGCGGGTTCGGGTCGTCCCACTCGTGGTACGGCTCCGGCTTCGTGCCGTCGAACACGTAGTCGGTGCTCACGTGCACGAGGTGCGAGCCGGTGAGGCGCGCCGCCTCCGCCACCCATCGGACGCCCGTCGCGTTGGTGCGGTAGGCCCGATCCGGATCCGCCTCGCAGGCGTCGACCGCGGTCCACGCCCCGGCGTTGATGATCGCATCCGGTCGGGCGCCCGTGACCGCCGTGAGCACCGAGTCCCGATCGGCGAGGTCGAGGCCGTCGCGGCCCGGGGCGACGACGTCGTCGCCGGCCGCCTGGCACGTGCGCGCGAGGTCGGTGCCGAGCTGGCCCTTGGCACCCGTGATCAGGACGCGCATCGTGGGCTCAGGCCTGCGCCTTCAGCGGCCGCCACCACCACTCGTTGGCGCGGTACCAGTCGACGGTCTCGGCGAGAGCCTCGTCGAGGGTCCGGCGCTTCTGCCACCCGAGGGCCGTGATCTTGGCGATGTCGACGGAGTAGCGGCGGTCGTGACCGAGGCGGTCGGCCACGTACTCCACCGAGGACTCGTCCTTGCCGAGGAGCCCGAGGAGCTTGTCGACGAGCACGCGGTTGGGCGTCTCGTTCCCCGCGCCGATGTTGTAGATCTCGCCGGGCGCGCCCTCGTGGAGCACGAGGTGCACGCCTGCGCAGTGGTCGTCCACGTAGAGCCAGTCCCGCTCGTTCAGGCCATCCCCGTAGAGCGGGATGCGCCCCCCGTCGAGCAGGTTGGTGGTGAACAGCGGGATCGCCTTCTCCGGGTACTGGTACGGACCGAAGTTGTTCGTGCACCGCGTGACCGACACGGGCAGGTCGTGGGTGTGGTGGTAGCTCAGCGCGATCAGATCGGAGCCCGCCTTCGATGCCGAGTACGGCGACCGGGGCTCGAGCGGGTCGGTCTCCTTCGACGACCCGGTCTCCACCGAGCCGTACACCTCGTCGGTGCCGATGTGGACCACCCGCGGGACCTCCAGCCGCCGGGCCGTGTCCATGACGACGTTGGTGCCGAAGCAGTTGGTGTTCACGAAGTCGTCGGAGCCCACGATCGAGCGGTCCACGTGGCTCTCGGCCGCGAAGTGGACGACGGCGTCGGCACCGGCCATCGCCTCCTCGAGCGTGCCGGGGTCGCAGATGTTCCCCTTCACGAAGGTGTACCGGGGGTCGTCGTCGACGTCCCTGAGCGTCGAGAGGTTGCCGGCGTACGTGAGGGAGTCGTACACGACCACCTCGTCGTCGGTCTCCCGCAAGACGTAGCGCACGTAGTTCGAGCCGATGAAGCCCGCTCCACCGGTGACCAGCTGCCTCACGATCCGCTCCTTCCGAGCTCGCTGAAGAGGGGGGCGTCGCGGTCCTTCACCGACAGCTGGGACGGATCGTCCGGGTCGATCGGCAGCGGCCAGCTGATCCCGAGCGCGGGGTCGAGCGGCGTGCAGGCGAGCCCGCTCATCCCTGGGACCCACTCGGCGTCGAAGCAGTACAGGTACTGGCACCCGTCCTCGGACACGGCTTGGAACCCGTTGCCCACCCCCTTGGGCACCAGCACCTGCGTGCCCGGGCGCAGGGTGATGGTGACGACCTTCCCGTGGGTGTCGGAGCCCGGCCGCAGGTCGACGTAGGCGGCGAACGCCTCTCCTGCCACGACCGCCACCAGCTTCACCATCTCCTCGGCGTGCATCCCCCGGAGGGCCCCGCGGCGTGTGAAGGTGACGTTGACCTGCCGCCACGGCCCGAGGGAGAGCGATGCGTCGTCGAACGCGGACGCTCGGTAGAACTCGCGCACCACCCCTCGCTCCTCCGCCACCTGCTTCATCGTGAGGACCACGAGACCGTCGATCTCGGTGGGGCGCGCGTCGAACGGAGTGATCTCCGGCATCGGCTCAGCCCTCCTCGAAGTCGAGGAAGCGCAGGAGGTGCGCGCCGTACCCGCTCTTGGCGAGGTCGCCGGACTGGTCCTCGGCGGCGGCCAGCACCCGGAGCTCGTCGCTGGTGATGAACCCCTCGCGGTGGGCAGCCGTCTCCGGCGACCCGATCAGCAGGCCCTTCCGTCGCTGCTGCCCTGCGACCCACGTCTGCGCGTCGAGGAGCGCCTCGAAGGTGCCCACATCGAACCACTCGGTGGAGAACGGGAGCTTGCACACCTCCAGCCGGCCGTTCTGGAGGTAGTGGTTGTTCACGTCGCTGATCTCGAGCTCGCCGCGAGCGCTCGGCTCGATCGCGCCGGCCACGTCCACGACGCTGTTGTCGTAGAAGTAGAGGCCCGGGACCATGAAGCTCGACGGCGGGTCGGCCGGCTTCTCGTGCACCGCGACCACCTCGCCGTCGGGCGCGAGCTCGAGGACGCCATAGCGCTCCGGGTCGGGCACCCAGAGCCCGAAGACGACGGCGCCCTTCGGCGTGGTGTGCTCCTGCAGCTGCTCACCCAGCCCGACCCCGTAGAAGATGTTGTCGCCGAGCACCAGGGCGACGTCGTCGTCGCCGATGAAGTCGGCTCCGATCAGGAACGCGGACGCGATCCCGTTGGGCACGGGCTGCTCCGCGTACGAGAAGCGGCAGCCCCACTGTCGGCCGTCACCGAGGAGCGCCTCGAACAGCGGGAGCTGCTCCGGGCTCGAGATGATCAGGATCTCGTTGATCCGGGCGTGGAGCAGCGTGCTGATCGGGTAGTACACGAGCGGCTTGTCGTACACGTGCATGAGCTGCTTCGAGGTCGCCCGGCTGGCGGGGCTCAGGCGAGTGGCGCGGCCGCCGGCGAGAACGATGCCCTTCATGGAGGGGTCAGTCTGGCAGATCCATCCTCGGCCGCCGCAGCCTGCGGTGCGCCTTCGGGTCAGCAGTCGACGCCCTCGGGGGCGCTCGGGACGTAGCCGATCGCGGTCGTCGAGGTGGTCGAGCTGCTGTCCGGCGGGGACGTCGTCGTGCTGGTCGTGGAGGAGGTGGTGGACGCGCTCGTCGGCGGGAGCTCGGGCCCGAGCTCCGATCGGACCCCGGTGAGGAGGGTGCCGGTCACCACGACGACGTCGGCATCCAAGGGTCCCTCCACCAGCTGGAGCTGGGCGGGGGGCTCGAGGTACCGGGCCACGAGCCGCGCCTTGTCCTCGTTCCCGGAGGTGTAGCGGACGACCGGCTCGGCGACGTCGAAGCGCTCGGCCTCGCCCGTGCCCGCCGCCCCGAAGCCGGCGGCGGAGAGGCCGTCGCTGGTGCGAGCGGCGTGCCCGGTGATGCCTGAGCCGTTGAGCACGAGCACCCGCACAGCGCGCGGCTCGAGCTCGCCCGGGTCGGTGCCCCGGAAGCGATCGAGGATCGGCTGCGCCTCGTCGTCCTCGAGCCGGAGGATCGACGCTCCCCCCACGGACCCGGCGCGCGTCGGCAGGGAGTAGGTGACCAGCGAACCCGGATCGAAGCTGCGGAACGACTCGCCGAGCCGGATGATGTCGTCGGCGGTGAGGAGGTCGTCGACGGTGACGGTGGCGAGGCCGGCGTCGACGAGCCGGTCGAGCGTGAACGGGTTGCGGCCGCCCTTCGCCACGGTGCGGTGCAGCGCGCGGATGATGAAGTCCTGCTGTCGGCTGACCCTCCCCAGGTCGCCCGAGGGGTCCGTGCGCCACCTCCCGTCCTCGAAGCGCTGGTAGTGCCGCGACCGAACGTACGAGAGGGCCTGGCGACCGTCCAGGTTGGCGCACCCGGCCGTGTCGATGTCGAGCCCTGAGTGGAGGTCGCGGGCCGGCGTCGGGAAGTACACGCTCACGCCGTCCACGCCGTCGACGAGCTGCTCGAAGCCGGCGAAGTCCACCTGGACGTAGTGGTTGATGGGGATGCCGAAGTACTGCTCGATGGTGTCGATGAGTACGCCGGCGCCGCCCTTCTGGATGGCGGCGTTGATGCGCTGGTTGCCACCGCTCGCGAGCGGCAGCCAGAGATCGCGCGGGAACGACAGCAGCGATGCGTGCTCCGCGCCTGGGTCGACGCGGAGCACCATCACCGTGTCGGATCGCTCCCCGCCGACGTTCTCCCGGCCGGCCCGGGCCGGATCGTCGGCGTCCAGATCGGCCGCGCTGTCCACGCCGACGAGGAGGAAGTTCTGCGGCGCGTCATCGTCCTCCGCCGCCGTCAGCACGGACCCGAGGGCCAGCCGCGGGAGCTTCGAGTACTTCGTGTACACGTAGGAGAGGCCCCCGGCCGTGAGCAGCAGCGCGCACGCGAGCGCAGCGCTGAAGCAGAGGAGCAGCCGCTCCAGCCACGTGCGCCGCCCTCGACGCGCCCGGTGGCGCCGCATCACCGGATCCCGGTCACTCGACGGGCAAGCCCAGCGCTCGACTGATCACCAGCCGCTGCACCTCGCTGGTGCCCTCGCCGATCTCGAGGATCTTCGCGTCTCGGTAGAACCGAGCCACGGGGGTCTCGTCGATGAAGCCGTAGCCGCCGAAGATCTGGGTGGCGATGCGGGTGGCCGACACGGCGGCCTCCGTGCTGTGCAGCTTCGCCATCGCGGCGGCCTGCTTGGACGGCCGGCCGGTGTCGTGCAGCCACGCCGCCTGGTAGGTGAGGAGCCGGGCGGTCTCCGCCATCACCGCCAGGTCGGCAACCTGGAACGCCACACCCTGGTTGGCCCCGATGGGACGACCGAACGCCTGACGGTCCTGGGCGTAGCGCGTGCAGTGCTCGAGGCACGCCTGCACGCAGCCGACGGCGAGCGCGGAGATGGCGACGCGCCCCTCGTCGAGGATCTGCAGGAACTGCGCGAACCCCCGACCACGTTCGCCCAGCAGGTTGCCGTCGGGCACGCGAGCGTCCGTGAAGGTCAGCCCGTGGGTGTCGGACGCGTGCCACCCCATCTTCCGGTAGGCGGGCTGCACCTCGAACCCCTCGGTGCCCGACGGCACGATGATGGCGCTGATCTCCCCGGGGCCGGTGCGGGCGGTGACCGTGACGAAGGCCGTGATGGCGGTGCCGGAGTTGGTGATGAACGCCTTCTCGCCGTTGATCACCCACTCCCCCGCGTCGCCGTCGAGGACGGCGGTGGTGCGGGTACCGCCCGCATCGCTCCCGGCTTCGGGCTCGGTGAGCCCGAAGCCACCGAGGGAACGCCCGGCGCAGAGGTCAGGGAGCCACGCCTGCTTCTGCGCCTCTGTGCCGAACCGGTGGATCGGGTTGGCACCGAGCCCCACGCCGGCCTCGAGGGTGATGGCCATCGAGTGGTCCACCCGTGCAAGCTCCTCGATCGCGATGCACAGCATCGTGAGGTCGCCCCCGCCGCCCCCGTACTCCTCCGGGAACGGGATGCCGAACAACCCGAGCTCGCCCATGCCGCGGACGACCTCCACCGGGAAGTGGTGGTCGCGGTCCCACGCCTCGGCGTGCGGCGCGATCTGCCCTTCGGCGAAGTCGCGCACCACGCTGCGCAACGCCTCGTGCTCCTCGGTGAACTCCACGTGCAACGGGGTACGACTGCCTTCCGGGGGAGGACGGGTGCGAACGCTTGCCGGGGACGGCGAGAGGTGATCGTACGCTGCCCGACGTGGCCGGAGACCTCGACCCGACGCCCGGCCCCGGGACGGCGCAGATCCCGCTGGCCGTGGTGGGCGGCCGGCTGGCCACGGACCTGGTGGACCTCACCGACGACCTGGCCGCCCTCGACTCCGAGGGGTTCTGGGCGGTCGTCCTCCCCTTCGAGGGCGCGCCGATCTGCGCGCGCTTCGCCACCGTGCGGCCGGCGCGCCCGTGGCCGGGCCCACCGTGGAAGGGCCCTCTCCCCGACACGTGGACGAGCTCGCTGTCCGATCAGGAGTTCATGGCGGGGGTTCGATCGATCCGGGCGTCGATCGCGGCAGGGGACGTGTACCAGGTGAACCTCACCCGGCGGCTCTCCGCCCCGCTGCCGCCGGGCGCCGACGTCGCCGCCCTGGGCGCCGCCCTCGCCGAGGGGAACCCCTCTCCGTACAGCGCCGTGGTGCGCATCCCCGTCGCGGGCTGCCACGTCGCCAGCGCGTCGCCGGAGCGGTTCCTGCGGGTCGAGGGCGGCGAGGTGGAGACCCGGCCGATCAAGGGCACCCGGCCGCGCGGCGCCACCCCGGAGGAGGACCGCCGGCTCGCCGCCGACCTGCTCGCCAGCGCCAAGG
>JBJMHD010000111.1:0-7364 GCA_045807565.1 Acidimicrobiales bacterium
CTCGTGCGCCTCGGCCGCCGGGCCCGGCAGCGACGTCCTGCGTCGCTCGACCTCGCCGACGCCGCAGCCGGCTGCGGCGAGGACCCCGAGGGGCTCGCCGGCGAGGACGACGCTCACCGCGCACCCGAGCACGGGCACCCGCTCGACGCCGAGGACGCACAGCTCGTGCAGCGCGACCATCGGGTCGCGGCGGTCGAGCAGGTCGACGACCACCGGCAGGCGATCGCTCACGACCGCCGTGGCCCACCTCGGAAGCTCGTCATCCGCTGACCTTTCCGCAGAGCCCGAATGGTACCGTCCGGAGGTCCAGACCCCGGTCCCCGGTTCGGGCACGCACCTGGTGCGGCCTTGAGAACCACAGGGTGGCACCAGGTGCACCACGATCGGCTGCGTACCATCGGGGATGGCCGCAGACACGACGAGCCGGCGGACGGTCGCCATCGTCCCCCACACCCACTGGGACCGCGAGTGGTACTCGCCGTACCAGACCTTCCGCCTCCGCCTCGTCGACCTGCTCGACGAGTTCCTCCCCGCCCTCGAGGACGACCTGAGCTACGCGCGGTTCCTGCTCGACGGGCAGATGGCCGTCGTCGACGACTACCTCGAAGTCCGACCGGCGGCCGAGCCGCGGCTCCAGGCGCTGGCGGCGACGGGTCGTGTGGCGATGGGGCCGTGGTACGCGCTGCCCGACGAGTTCCTCGTGTCCGGGGAGACGCTCGTGCGCAACCTGCAGCTCGGCCGGCGGGTCGCCAACCGCTTCGGGGGCGCCATGGACGTCGGCTACCTCCCGGACATGTTCGGCCACATCGCGCAGATGCCACAGCTGCTCCGGCTGTTCGGCTTCGAGCACGCGGTGGTGTGGCGAGGCGTCCCCTCGGCCATCGATCGGAGCGGCTTCTGGTGGATCGCCCCCGACGGCTCCACGGTCCGAGCCGAGTACCTGCCCCAGGGCTACGGCAACGGCGCGCTGGTGCCCGACGACGCCAAGGCCCTCGTCGGTCGCATCGGCGAGTTCGAGGAGGAGCAGGGCGCGCTGCTCACCGGTCCGATCCTCTGGATGAACGGCACCGACCACCTGATGCCCCAGCCGTGGCTCGGGCGAGTGGTGGCGGAGGCCAACGACCTCGATCTCGGCTACGAGCTGCACATCTGCTCGCTGGCGGACCACGTGCGCCAGGCGCCCATCGAGGGCTTGCCGGCGTGGGAGGGCGAGCTGCGATCGGGGGCGCGGGCCAACCTCCTCATGGGGGTGGCGTCGAACCGAGTGGACGTGAAGCAGGCCGCGGCGCGAGCGGAGCGCGCGATCGAGAAGCTGGCCGAACCGCTGTCGGCGCTGTTCCTGCCGGGCGAGCTGTGGCCCGGAGCGCTGCTCGACGAGGCGTGGCGCGAGGTGATCCGCAACAGCGCCCACGACTCGATCTGCGCCTGTTCGGTCGACGAGGTGTGCGACGCCGTGCTCCACCGGTTCGCCGAGGCCAGCCAGATCGCGGAGGGGCTCACCGACCGCGCCTTGCACGCGCTGGGTGCCACCGTCCCGGTCGACGGCCGCACGCCGGTGGTGGTGAACCCGTCGGCCCGGGCGCGCAGCGGGGTCGTCGAGCTCCGACTCCGGGGCGAGGGCGCCCCCGCCGGCACGCAGCTGGTGTCCCAGCGGCTCGCCGAGTGGCCGATGGTGGAGGACGCAGCCGTCGAGGTCGCCACGGTGATGGTCGCCGAGCTGGAGCACGTGCGGAACGTCCGCTCCTTCACGGTCCTCGCGTCGGACGGCACCGAGCTGCTCCGCGTCGCGAGGGAGCCGGCCGGCACCCTCGTCACCCCACCGATCCGCCAGCAGCTGGCCGACCTCCGTGGCGACCGAGCGGGCGAGCGCGTCTCCGTCCGCGTCACCACACCTCCGGCCGTCACCGTGGTCGCGCACGTCTCCGACGTCCCGGGCTACGGCTGGCAGGCCTGGAGCGGCACGCCCACGGGGGCCGAGCCGGTGACGGTGGGCCCGCATCGGCTGGCCAACGGCGTGATCTCCGTGGAGGTCGATCCGACGGACGGCACGTTCTCCGTCGACGGGCACGGCGGGTTGGGGCGCCTGGTGGACGGCGGTGACGTCGGGGACACTTACAACTGGTGTCCCCCGGACCACGACGTGCTGGTCGACGCTCCCACCGCGGTGGCCACGACCGTGGTGGAGGCCGGGCCCGTGCGCGGGCGTCTCGAGGTGCGTCGCACCTACGTGCTCCCGATGCACGCGTCCGCCGTCGCCCGCGAGGGCGAGCGCGCCGTGGAGGTCGTGACGCGCCTCGAGCTGCGAGCGGGCGAGGACCTCGTGCGCGTGCACATCGAGCTCGACAACCACGGGGTCCGCGACCACCGTCTGCGTGCCCTCTTCCCCCTCCCGCAGCCAGCGACGTCGTCGGTCGCGGAGTGCGCCTTCACCACCGTCGAGCGCGGTCTCGTCGCCGAAGGCGGCCCCACCGAGGCGGGCCTGGCCACGTACCCATCCCGCCGGTTCGTGACGGCCGGCGGCCTCACGCTCGTGCACGAGGGCCTCCTGGAGTACGAGCTGGTCGACCTGGACGCGGAGGCGGCCTCGGCCGGTTCCCTCGCCCTCACCCTGCTGCGCTGCACCGGGATGCTCTCCCAGGGCCCGATGGCCACCCGCCCGCTGCCCGCCGGTCCGCTCACCCCGATGGAGGGGCCGCAGTCGCAGCACCGCGTGGAGGCGCGCTTCGCCGTGCACCTCGGGGGTCGGAACCCCTACGCCGTGGCCGACGAGGTGTTGGTTCCGCTCCAGGTGACGCGAGGCGGGGGGCCGGCCGCCACCGGCTCGCCCACCGGGCAAGCGCTCTCGATCGTGGGCGCGGAGGTGAGCGCCGTCGTCCGCGAGGCCGGCCAGCTCGTCGCTCGCGTCTTCAACCCGTCATCCGAGCCCACCAGGGTCACGATCGACGGTCGCGCCGGGTGGCTCGTCGACCTCCGCGGGCGCAGCGTGCAACCGTTCGAGGAGTCGTTCGATCTGAACCCCTGGCAGATCGCCACTGTCAACCTCGGTGACTAGGTGCGAATGGCTCCGAAGGGCCATACAGATCCGTACCGCGCTCGCCGAGAATGGCAGAAGCATCCGATTTAGGCGGATCAGCAAGCGGCCACCGGGCTACAGCGAACCCTCCCACCGGCCGATGCCGAAGGTGAACCCGGGAGGGCATGAGAGATGGGCAACATGGTGAACGGAATGCGAGGAGCACATGTGGTCGTGGACGGTGAGGAGCTCACCGTCGAGGACACCGTGATGGCCGCGGTCTGCGATGGCCGGCTGTCCCCCGATCTGCTGGACCACGGCTTCGACACCTACTGGTGCGTCACGGAGGACGGGCACCACCGCCTGCTCCGGGCGTCCGAGCTCGTCGCGGCCCGCTAGTCAGTCGGCGGGGTCGTCGGCATCATCCGACGACCGCAGCGCGAGGCGCTCGCGCACCACCTCGCGCATCACGCGTCGACGCTCGTCGATCGCCTCACGGATCGTCGATGGTGCATCGTCGGCGTGCCGCAGCACCGACAGGGACACCCGCCCGATGTTCTTGAGGAAGCGCGGCCGCATGGCGCGGAACGAGTACCCCTCCTGGTCCTCGAGCAGGGCACGAAGCTCGGGCGACACCACCACGGTCCCCGGATAGGCGATCGCGGTGGCGCGGCTGGCGAGGTTGACGGTGACGCCGAACGCATCCCCCTCCCGTTCGATCACGGGGCCCACGGCCATCCCCACCCGCACGTCGGACAGCTCCGCGGCGTCGCGTGACGCCTCGGCGAGGCCGAGCGCGATCTCGGCCGCGTACACCGGGTCGTCAGCCAGGAACATCACCTCGTCACCGATCATCTTCACCACCCGGCCGCCGCCCGCCACCACCACGTCGTAGGCGAGGCGCTCGAACTGGTCGACGACCTCGGCCAGCTCCTTGTCGGTCACCTGCTGCGCCAGCGAGGTGAAGCCCACCAGGTCGGCGAAGCCGACGATCTGGCCCACGCCACCGTCGATGTCCGCTCGCAGCAGGCGGCGTCGGGCCGCCACCTGGAGGTGCCGGCGCCACACCTGCTCCAGCACCTGGGGGAACATCGGGAGGAAGCCGTCCGTCTCGCTGGCGACGGGTTCGAGGACCTCGGCGAGATCGCCGTCGTCGACCACGGCCGCGCCCACCTGCTCCGCCTCGGCGCTGACCGCGTCGATCAGCGCCGACGCGATGCGCGCCATCGACGACCCGATCACCCTCGTCATCCCGTAGGTGACCTCAGGGCTCACGACGCCGCTGTGCATCAGGTCGGCGACGGCGGCGAGGTTCCCGAGATCGACGTCGGAGAACACCTTCTCGCCGGGCGCAGGGTCCGGGAACCCGAGCGACCGCCAGATGTGTCGCAGCTCCTCCTCGGGGAGCCCCGTGCCGTCACAGGCGGCGGCCACGTCGTAGCGAAGGTCCTGCCCGAGGGCGAGGCGATCGATGGCGAGGAGCACCAGGTTCTGGTCGTGCCTGGCCTGCGCGATCTCGTCCTCCGGGACGCCGTAGGCACGCAGGAGGGCCACGAGCTCCTGCACGGGCGGTGACACGCTGCTCATGGCCGTCGCCGCACGGGCTCGATCGTCACGGGGATGGTGAGGCCCCGCCGGCCGCTCGCCCGCTCGGGCACCGGGACCGGCGCGAGCAGCGCCTCGCCGCGTGGGTTCGTCGACGACCAGCTCGGGTCCATGGCCGGAGCCGTCAGCCGCGCCGTTCCCGGTCCCGATGGCTCGAGCTCCCACAGCACGGCGGGCCGATCCCCGTGCCACCGCACCGCGAAGGACAGGCGCCCGAACCGGGTCGGCAGGTCGTGGACCTCCCAGCCCAGGCCGAGCCAGGCGTCGGGCACGACCGGGCTGAGGGCGAGCCGCTCGCCGGCATCGTCCACGAGCAGGTCCCTCACCGCGAGGAGGAACGCCGCGCTCCTCGACGGGTCGTGACCGGCGCCGTCGCTGGCCCACGTCCACGTGGGGCTGGCGTCGTCGAGCAGGGCGTACGGGTCCGACGGTGGGGTCGGCGGCGTCTCGGAGCGGTGGAGCGTGCGGACGTCCGCCGCGGCGCGATGCTCGTCCATCGCGTCGAGCAGGTCGGCGATGGCCGGGAGCGCGAGGTGACCCGTCGCGCGATCCGTCGGAGACTCGCTCGCGGTCCAGGTCTGGACGAGGGCGGCGATCGCGAGCGGATCGGCGGTGCCGCCGGTGAACCGCCAGCGCGCCGCGATCGTGGCGAGCGAGGCGTCGTCGCGGGCGGCGCCGAGCAGCAGGTACCGCGTGCTGGCGCTGACGGCCTCGCGCAGCCGACGGTCAGGGACCTCGACCCGGGCGGCCGACGCGCTGTGCGCCGCCCAGCCCGAGGCGACCTGCGACGCGCTCGGCAAGCCGGCGACGTCGACCGGGCGCGCCGCGCCGTCCAGGGGCACGGCGATCCGGAGGGTGGCGGTGTGGGCCAACGGGAAGAGCAGCACGCCGCGAGCTCCTCCGTCCGCGCACGACACCGCGGCGGACCGGACCGGTTCGGCATCGCCGGCGAGGACGACCTCGAGGGCGGTGCGATCGTGCGCCGCGGTCGACAGCGCGAAGCGCCCGGGTGAGCGGGCCAGCCAGATCGGTTCGTCGTCGACCCACAGCGCAGGGCCCCGCAGGGCGAGGTCGCGCACCGCTGCCCCGCCGCACGGCTCCACGACGAGCGCCAGGGCGAACGGGAGCTTGCTGTCGTTCTGCACCTCGACCACGAGGAGGTCTTCGGCACCTGGGCCTCGAGCGCCGTACACCCGCGACACCGCGTCACCGGACGGGATGCGGACGCGGGTCTCCACGACCGGGCTGGCGCCGACGAGACCCTGGCGCACCGCGGCCTCCTGGACGGGGCGGTGCCAGCGATCCTCGGCACCGATCCACCAGTCGAGGGTCCACGATCGCCCGGGTGCGAACACACGACCGGCGCGGTCCACCTGCACGCGCACTGAGGTGTCGAGGTTGCCGACGGGCGTCCAGGCATCGAACGGCGCACCCGGTGCCGCGCCATCGCGGGAACGGCGAGGGCGGGACCGAAGGCGCACGGGCGCCATTCGATCAGTTGCCTGGCATGCCGTGCATCTCGGCTCGCACATCGGTGCGGGTGATCAGGCCCCGATAGGCCTCGGCGGCGGTGCCCCCCTCGTGCACCACGCGGTGCACCTCCCGGGCGATGGGCATCCGGACGCCGTAGTGCTTGGCGAGCTCCATCACGACCTTCGACGTCTTCACGCCCTCGGCGACCATGCTCATCTCCTCGATGATCTCGTCGATCGTGCGCCCGCGGCCCAGCTGCTCGCCCACGTAGCGGTTGCGGCTCTGGGGCGAGATGCACGTCGCGATCAGGTCTCCCATCCCGGCGAGCCCGGCGAAGGTCACCTGCTGGCCCCCCATCGCGCACCCCAGCCGCGTCAGCTCGGCCAGCCCACGCGTGATCACCGCGGCCCGCGTGTTGTCGCCGGTGCCCAGCCCGTCGGCCATCCCCGACGCGATCGCCATCACGTTCTTGAGCGCGCCGGCGACCTCGCAGCCGATCACGTCCGGGTTCGTGTACACGCGGAAGCCGTCGCTGCCGAAGACGTCTTGGAGCGCCTCGGCGATCACGGGGTCGCCCATCGCGATCACCGACGCGGCGGCGTCGCCGGCGAGGATCTCCTTGGCGAGGTTCGGTCCGGTGAGCACGCCGGTGGGGTGGCCGGGAAGCTCCTCCTCGAGCACCTGGGTCACGCGCAGGCGGGTGCCCTGCTCGAGCCCCTTCGAGAGGCTCACCACCGGCACCCACGGGCGGAGGTGTGGCGCCAGCTCCTTCGCGGTCTCCCGCGTGCCGTGGCTCGGGACCCCCATCACCAGGACGTCGGCCGTCGCCACCGCCTCCGCCAGCGACGAGGTGGCGTGCAGCGACGGCGTGAGCTCGAACCCTTCGAGGTACTGGGAGTTGCGGTGGTGGTCGCGCACCTCGGCGGCGACGTCCTCGCGGCGGGCCCAGAGGGTGGTGGGCACGTTCCTGGCGCAGAGGTGCGCGACGGTCGTGCCCCACGACCCCCCACCGATCACCGCTACCTGCATCGGCATCGGGCGGGAGACTACGTCGGCGGTCGCCGTTAGGTTGACGCCGGTGGGATCGAACGCGGCCGCGGTGCTCGTGCCGGTGAAGGCGTTCGGCCACGCCAAGCAACGGCTGGGCGACGTGCTGGACGCTTCCGCCCGACGCGCGCTCGCCATGGCGATGGCAGAGACCGTCCTGCGGGCGGCGGGCGACCTGCGGGCCGCGGTGGTGTGCGACGACGACGAGGTGCACGCCTGGGCCGAG
>JBJMHD010000112.1:0-82770 GCA_045807565.1 Acidimicrobiales bacterium
CAACACGGTGCTCCGCGAGGAGTCCCTCGCCGGCGCCGACGCGATCGACGCCGCGGTCGCCCGGGGCGAGGACCCCGGTCCGCTCGCGGGCGTGCCGGTCGCGCTGAAGGACAACCTGTGCACCAGGGGCGTCGCCACCACGTGCTCCTCGAAGATCCTCGAAGGCTGGCAGCCGCCCTACGACGCCACGGTGGTGACCCGCCTGGCCGAGGCCGGCGCCGTGGTCGTGGGCAAGACGAACCTCGACGAGTTCGCCATGGGCAGCTCCACCGAGAACTCGGCCTTCGGTCCGTCCAAGAACCCCCACGACCCCACCAAGGTCCCCGGCGGGTCCTCCGGCGGGAGCGCGGTGGCGGTGGCGGCCGGCTTCGCGCCGCTCGCGCTGGGCTCGGACACGGGCGGCTCCATCCGACAGCCCGCCGCGCTCTGCGGCGTCGTGGGCATGAAGCCCACCTACGGCCGGGTGAGCCGCTACGGCCTGGTGGCCTTCGCTTCGAGCCTGGACCAGATCGGTCCCTTCGCCGCCACCGTGGGCGACGCCGCCCTCCTCTACGACGTCATCGCCGGCCACGACCCGCGCGACTCCACGTCCATCCCCGAGCCGGCGCCGGCGACCCAGGCCGCGCTGGGCCAGGGCGTCGACGGCCTGCGCGTCGGCCTCGTCACCGAGCTGTGCCACGCCGAGGGCATCGCACCCGACGTGATCGCCCGGGTCGACGCCGCCGCCGAGGCGCTCGGCCGGGCCGGTGCCAAGGTGGACGAGGTGTCGGTGCCGGCGGCCATCTACGGGTTGTCGGCGTACTACCTGATCGCCCCGGCGGAGGCATCGAGCAACCTCGCGCGCTACGACGGCGTTCGCTACGGCCTGCGCGTCGATGCGCCCACCACCGGCGAGATGTACGACGCCACTCGCACCGCGGGGTTCGGTGCCGAGGTGGAGCGACGCATCATGCTCGGCACCTACGCGCTGTCCGCCGGGTACTACGACGCGTTCTACGGCAAGGCCCAGAAGGTCCGCACGCTGATCATCCGCGACCTCGACGCGGCCTACGAGCAGTTCGACGTGCTCCTCGCGCCCACGTCACCGACCACCGCGTTCACGATCGGCGCCAAGGCCGATCCGCTCGCGATGTACCTGAACGACGTCTGCACGATCCCGTCCAACCTGGCCGGTCACCCGGCGATGTCCGTGCCGTTCGGCGTCGGCGACGACGGCCTCCCCGTGGGCGTGCAGGTGCTCGCTCCCGCCCTCGACGAGGCGACGATGTTCCGGGTGGCGGCTGCGCTGGAAGGAGGCGCGCCGTGACGGACTCGTCCGTGCTCCCGGAGGGCTGGGAGATGGTGGTGGGCCTCGAGGTCCACTGCGAGCTCGCGACCGCCACCAAGCTCTTCTGCTCGTGCGCCAACCGCTTCGGCGACGAGCCCAACGCCAACACCTGCCCCACCTGCCTCGGCCTGCCCGGCTCGCTCCCGGTGCTGAACGGCGCCGCGGTGGAGATGGCCATGCGCCTCGGTCGGGCGCTCCAGTGCGACGTGAAGCGCTCGGTGTTCGCCCGGAAGAACTACTTCTACCCGGACCAGCCGAAGGACTACCAGGTCTCGCAGTACGACCTCCCCACCAACGAGAGCGGTCACCTCGACCTGCCCTCCGGGCTCCGCGTGGGGATCACGCGTGCCCACATCGAGGAGGACACCGGCAAGCTCACCCACGTCGGCGGCGGCGGTCGGATCCACGACGCTGCCCACAGCCTGGTGGACTACAACCGCTCGGGCGTGCCGCTCGTCGAGATCGTGTCCGAGCCCGACCTCCGCACCAGCGACCAGGCCCGGGAGTACACCGCAGAGCTGCGCGCCATCCTCCTCGCCACCGAGGTGAGCGACGCCAAGATGGAAGAGGGGTCGATGCGGGTCGACGCCAACGTGTCGGTCCACCGGAGCGGCGAGCCGTGGGGCACGCGCTGCGAGATCAAGAACCTCAACTCGCTGCGGTCCCTGGGCCGCGCCATCGACCACGAGGCCGTCCGCCAGATCGAGCTGCTCGAGTCCGGCGGCACGGTGCGGCAGGAGACGCGCCACTGGGACGAGGCCTCGGGACGGACCGGGACGCTCCGGGTGAAGGAGGACGCCGACGACTACCGGTACTTCCCGGAGCCGGACCTGGTGCCGCTCGACCCCAGCCCGGAGGACGTCGCCCGCATCGACGCCTCGCTGCCGGCGCTCCCCGCCGATCGGCGCGTCGCGCTGGCGCAGGTGGCCGGCCGCGAGCCCACCGACGCCGCCGTCGTGCTCGCCGTGCAGCGGGGGCTCGACGACACGGCGGCGGCGGCCATCGCAGCCGGCGCCGACGCCGCGCGCGTGCTCACCCACATCGAGCACAACCTGGCGGTGGACGGCGCGGCGTCGCTGTCGGCCGAGCACCTCGCCGCCCTGGTCACCATGGAGACCAGCGGGGCGCTCACGGCCACCCAGGCCAAGGCCGTGCTGGCCGAGGTGGTCGCCACCGGCAACGACCCGGCCACCATCGCCCAGGAGAAGGGCTTCGAGGCGCTCGACACCGGCGCGCTCGAGCGCCTCGTCGACGAGGTGATCTCGGCCCACCCGCAGGAGTGGGCGGCCTTCACCACCGGTGATGACAAGGCGCGCGGCAAGCTCACCGGGTTCTTCATGGGCAAGGTGATGCAGGCGAGCAAGGGCCAGGCCGACGGCAAGGTGGCGACGGCGCTCCTCCGTTCGAAGGCAGGGCTCTAGGCAGCGGGACGGATCGACGTGCGCGAGGAGCGCGTCGCGGGCTGATCGAAGGCCTTGGGGCCCGGTCGATCGCCGCCGGTAGCCTCCGGCCATGGCTGCAGACGAGACGCCGGTCGACATCAAGCCGCGGAGCCGCGAGGTCACCGAGGGACCGAGCCGGGCGCCGGCGCGGGCGATGCTGCGGGCGATCGGGATGACCGACGACGACTGGGAGAAGCCGCAGGTCGCGGTGGCGTCGTCGTGGAACGAGGTCACCCCCTGCAACCTGCCCCTCGACCGCCTGGCCAAGCGCTCCAAGGAGGGGGTCCGCGCCGCCGGGGGCTTCCCGATCGAGTTCACCACCATCGCCGTGTCCGACGGGATCTCCATGGGCCACGAGGGGATGCGCGCCTCCCTCGTGAGCCGCGAGATCATCGCCGACTCCGTCGAGGCGGTGATGCACGCCGAGCGCCTCGACGGCCTCGTCACCTTCGCCGGCTGCGACAAGAGCCTGCCGGGCATGCTCATGGCCGCGGCTCGCGTGAACCTGCCGTCGGTGTTCCTCTACGGCGGGTCGATCCTGCCCGGCAGCCACAAGGGCCAGGCCACGGACATCGTCTCGGTGTTCGAGGCGGTCGGCGCCCACGCCGCGGGCACCATCGACGACGCCGAGCTCCTCGAGATCGAGCGAGGTGCCTGCCCCAGCGAGGGCAGCTGCGCCGGCATGTTCACGGCCAACACGATGGCGTCGGTCGCCGAGGCCATCGGCATGTCGCTGCCGGGGTCCTCGTCGCCGCCGGCACCCGACCCGCGTCGCGACGACTTCGCCTACGCATCGGGCGAGGCGGTCGTCCGGCTCCTCGAGCGCGGGATCCGGCCGCGGCAGATCATGACGAAGGAGGCGTTCGAGAACGCCATCGCCGTGGTGATGGCGCTGGGCGGCTCCACCAACGCGGTGCTGCACCTCTTGGCCATCGCCACCGAGGCGCGCGTGGAGCTGGCGCTGGAGGACTTCAACAAGGTCGCGGCGCGCGTGCCCCACATCGCCGACACCAAGCCCCACGGCAAGTACCACATGGTCGACCTCGACGCGGTCGGCGGGGTGCCGATGGTGATGCGGCACCTCCTCGAGGCCGGCCTGCTGCACGGCGACTGCCTCACCGTCACCGGCAAGACCATCGCGGAGAACCTGGCCGACCTCGCCCCGCCGGCGCCCGACGGCGAGGTGGTGCACGACCTGTCCGAGCCGCTGCACGCCGTGGGTGGGATCGCGGTGCTCAAGGGCACGCTGGCGCCCAAGGGCGCGGTCGTGAAGGTGGCGGGCATCGACCACCTCGAGTTCGACGGGCGCGCCCGCGTGTTCGACGGCGAGGACGCCGCGATGGCCGCCGTGCTCGCCGAGGAGATCGAGGCCGGCGACATCGTGGTCATCCGCTACGAGGGCCCGAAGGGCGGCCCCGGCATGCGCGAGATGCTCGCCATCACCGGCGCCATGAAGGGTGTCGGGCGCGGCGCCGACGCCGCCCTCGTCACCGACGGCCGGTTCTCGGGCGGCACCCACGGGTTCTGCATCGGGCACGTGGCGCCGGAGGCGGTGGACGGTGGCCCGATCGCGTTCGTGGAGGAAGGCGACCGGATCCGCATCGACGTGGTCGGTCACACCATCGACCTCCTGGTGGACGAGCCCACCCTCACCAAGCGGCGCGAGAGCTGGAAGCTGCCCGAGCCCCGCTACACGAGCGGGGTGCTGGCCAAGTACGCGCGGCTCGCGACCGGCGCCGAGCGCGGCGCCATCACCGAGGCCTGAACGAGTCCACCGCCGCGAACACGAGGAGCGTGGCCGCGGCGGCGGCGACCAGCAGGATCCCGAGCGAGGGCAGTCGCTGCTCGAGCGCCGACGCCGCCACCAGTGGCCGCTCGCGCCGCTGCCGTCCCCGACGGGTGGCGGGGAGGAGGGTGGCGGCACCCGCCAGGGCGAGGAGCGCGGCGATCACCGGACCCGGCGCCAAGCCGTCGTCGCCGGGAGGGTCGAGGAACAGGAGGGGGCGAGCCCGCGCGTCGTCGGTCACCATGCCGTTCACGGTGACGCGCATCGGCCGGACGCGCCCTGATGGCAGGAGCAGCACGCCGGGGTGGTCAGCCGGCAGCTGGAACTCGATGGCGAGCGTCCGCGATGCGCCCTCCTCGACGAACACCCGCTTGCCCACCATCTGCAGCGGGGGATCCGATCCGGTCTCGCTGAAGTCGAGATCGAGGCTGTGGATGTCGTATGCGGCCTCGGGCAGGTACACCGCGACCAGCGCGCGGTGGATGCCCTGCTTGTAGCCGTCCTTGTAGGACTCGACCCCCGAGGTGTCACCCTCGCGCTCGGGGTTCGGGATGCGCACCGACAGCCGCACCTTGTAGGCGTGCGACCCCGTGACGGGCACGGTGCGGATGGTGACGGACGGATCGATGTACCAGTCGAGCTTGTCGGCCGCGATGTTCTGCACTGTGACCATCAGGCCGGCCCGGAACAGCTTCCCGGATGCTCCGACGTCGTCGAACATCGCCTGCACCTCGGTGTCCTCGGCGTAGGCCAGCAGATGGCGTCCAGCGGCGGAGTCCTGGATGGCGGTGGCGAGGGCGGCGATCCCGACGTCGCGCGACTTGAGCGCGTCGAAGATCTCGGTGGCGACCGCGCCCTGCTGGTCGCGCCGCTCCTCGCGCTGCGCACCGCTGGTGTCGAAGTGCAGGTAGCTCTCGTTCAGGAGGCGCTGCTCCACGTTGTCGGGCGTGTAGGTCTCGCCCTCCACCTTCACGGGGCCGATCACGGCGAGCAGGTGGCGGAGGGTGACGGTGTCGACCACCACCACGCCGTCGACCGAGCCGAACGACGGGAAGGCGGAGCTCATGGCGTCGTAGATCGGCGCGATGGCGGGGTAGTTCGGTGAGACCGCGGTCTGCAGCCAGCTCTGACCCACGCGGAACTGCCGGTAGGTCCTCGCGTACTCGACCGGGACCAGGCCGCGATCGATCGGGCCGGCCCACCGGTTGGCGATCGACTCGAACTCGCCGAAGTCGAGGTCGCCGTCCCGGATGGTGAGCACCCCGCCGGAGAGCGGCATGCCCGCGCCGCCGCGCATCTCGGCGTTGTTCGCCGCCAGGACGAGGTAGCGGGTCGGCCCGTCGAGCACGCGCTTCAGGGCGCGCACCCGGGTGCGGGCGTCGCCGAACCGCTTCGGCAGGCGATCGAGCTCGGCGCGCAGCTCGGCCCGGGCGTCGCCCAGGGGGCCCGCCAGCTCGTGGTCCTCGGCGAGGTCGATCCTCCCGGCGTCGGCCTGGATGCGGTCGAGCTCGTGGGCGATCGTGTCGAGCAGGCGGAGGCGAGCGGCGGGCTCGTGGCCGGCGGCGTCGAGGTCGACGTCGATCGCGGAGGCGGCCTGGCGAGCGCTGGCACCGAGCTGCGAGGCCGCCTCGGTCAGCGTTCGCAGTCCGTCCACCTGACCTCGAGCGCCTGGCACCATGCCGAGGACCGACAGGAACGGGCTGCGGTCAGCGATGCGATCGGCGCGGTCGAGGTGGGCCGTGGCCGAGCCGATCGTGGCCACCAGGTCGCCGTCGAGCTGTTCGACCGAGAGCGAGGAGAGCGCCGTGCGGCCGGCGTCCACCTCCGCCCGGACCCGCCACAGGTCGACGAGGAGGCCCGTCAGCAGCACGCCGCCGACCACGATGCCGCCCGCGAGCACCGGGTGCCGGCGCGCCCAGAGCGTCGCGGCACGCGAAGAGGCTCGGGGCATGGCCCCGAGCCTGCCTCGTACGGTCAATCAGGTGGGATCAGTGCTGTGCGCCGAGGAACTTCCGACCGACGAGCACGATGCTGATCGCAGCACCGCCGAGCACCAGCGGGACCGCGGCATCGGCGCCGGTGGAGGCGAGGGTGCCATCGGTGGTGGTGGTGTCGGCCGCCGGCAGCGCGTCGCTGCTGTCGGTGGTGGTGGACCCGTCCGTGGTGGTGCTGTCGGTCGCACCGTCGCTCGCGCCGTCGGACGCGCCGTCGGACGCGCCATCGCTGGCGCCGTCAGAGGTGCTCGTCCCAGCCCAAGCCGGAGAGGCCGTGACCGTCAGGCCCGCTGCGCCGAGCAGTCCGGTGACCGTGACCGCCCGCACGAACTTGCCGAAACTGGCCTTCGAGATTCCCACAGCGTTGTCTCCCTTGTTCCCCATGATCCAGGGCATGACGACAGGTTTCGGCAGACCCTAGCGTCATTCCTGCCTGCGTCATGCCATCTGGGTTGCCCCGAACGGGCCCTCCGTGGAACACTGCCGCCCGTGGCCACGACGTCGATCCTGGTAATCACCTAGCGCACCGCGACCTCCCGCTCGCGCGTGCGCTCACGACCTCCCGATCGGGAGGTCGTTCTCGTTTTGCCGGGCAAGACGCCCGAACGGTCCCCGAAAGGTCTTCTGGACATGCAGCTCACCGGATCCCAAGCACTGATCAGGGCCCTCGAGATGGAGGGGGTCGACACCATCTTCGGGCTGCCCGGAGGGTGCATCCTCCCCGTGTACGACCCGCTGCTCGACAGCCCGATCCGGCACATCCTCGTGCGCCACGAGCAGGGTGCGGGCCACATGGCCGAGGGCTACGCCCACGTGACCGGCCGCCCGGGCGTCGCCATGGTCACCTCCGGTCCGGCCGCCACGAACATCGTCACCCCGCTGTGCGATGCCTACATGGACTCGATCCCGATGGTGGTGATCACCGGCCAGGTGCCCGTCGCCGCCATCGGCACCGACGCCTTCCAGGAGTGCGACACGATCGGCATCACCCGATCGGTCACGAAGCACAACGAGCTCGTCACGTCCGCGGCCGACATCCCCCGCGCCGTGCGCGAGGCGTTCCACATCGCGACCACCGGCCGCCCGGGTCCCGTGCTCCTCGACATCCCCAAGGACATCGTCGACCCCAAGAACCCGAACTCGCTGATGGAGTGGCACTGGCCCACCGATGACGAGGTGCGCGACGGCCTCCCCGGCTACAAGCCCACGCTGGCCGGCCATCCTCGCAAGATCCGCGAGGCGGCCGACCTCATCCTCCGCTCGGAGCGCCCGGTGATCTACGCGGGCGGGGGCATCCTCAAGGCACGGGCCGCCGAGGCCCTGCGCGAGCTCGCCGAGCTGTGCGACATCCACGTGGTCACCACGCTGATGGCGCGTGGCGCCTTCCCCGACAGCCACCCCCTGGCGCTCGGCATGCCGGGCATGCACGGCAACTACACCGCCGTCACGTCGATGCAGCGGTCCGACCTGCTGATCGCGTTGGGCAGCCGCTTCGACGACCGCGTCACCGGCAGGGTCCCGGCCTTCGCCCCGGAGGCGAAGATCATCCACGCCGACATCGATCCCGCCGAGCTCGGCAAGGTGCGCCGACCGGATGTGCCGATCGTCGGAGACTGCCGGCTCGTGATCGAGGAGCTGGTGAAGGTCCTCAAGAGCCGCCTGGAGGCGGGCGCCGCCTTCCCCGACCGGACGGCCTGGAAGCAGACGGTGTCCGGCTGGCAGGAGCTGCACCCGCTCTCGTACGTCCAGTCGGAGCCCGGTGACGCGCTCAAGCCGCAGTACGTGCTCGAGCAGCTCCGAGACAACACGCCCGACGACTGCATCGTCGCGTCGGGCGTCGGCCAGCACCAGATGTGGGCCTCGCAGTACTGGAAGTTCGACCACCCGTACACGTGGGTGAACTCGGGCGGCCTCGGCACGATGGGGTTCTCGGTGCCCGCCGCCATCGGCGCCAAGGTCGGGCGGCCCGATGCCATGGTCTGGGCCGTCGACGGCGACGGCTGCTTCCAGATGACGGCCCAGGAGCTGGTCACGGCGTCGGCCGAGCGCATCCCCGTGAAGATCGCGATCCTCAACAACGCGTACCTCGGGATGGTGCGGCAGTGGCAGGAGATGTTCTACGAGGAGCGCTACTCCGAGGTGTACCTCTCGCCTGACCTGCCCGACTACAAGCTCTGGGCCGAGGCGATGGGCTGCGTCGGGATGCGCGTCGACTCACCCGAGGAGGTGGAGTCGGCGATCCAGAAGGCGAACGAGATCGACGACCGCCCGGTCGTGATCGACTTCCGCACCGACAGCTCGGAGAAGGTGTTCCCGATGGTCGCCGCCGGCGCCAGCAACGACGACATCATCACCGACCCCGCGCTCGGAAGGGACATCGTCCAATGACGGCCGGCAGCGAGCTCCAGCACCACCTGCTCTCGGTCGTGGTGGAGAACAAGGCCGGTGTGCTGGCCCGCGTCGCGGGGCTTTTCGCGCGACGAGGTTTCAACATCATCAGCCTGGCGGTGGCCCCCACCGAGGACGAGCGGTTCAGTCGCATCACCATCGCGGTGGACGTGGCGTCCGCGCCCCTCGAGCAGGTCACCAAGCAGCTCTTCAAGCTCATCAACGTCGTGAAGATCACCGAGCTCGACCCGCGGCAGGCGGTGGAGCGCGAGCTCATGCTGGTGACCGCCGGCGCGGCGCCGGAGGTGCGCAGCCAGATCATCGAGCTGGTCGACGTGTTCGAGGGCCGGATCCTCAACGTCGGCCACGACCGCCTCACCCTCTCCATCGAAGGCCACCCCGCCAAGCTCGACGACTTCGAGGAGCTCCTCCGCCCGTACGGGATCCTGGAGCTCGCTCGCACGGGTCGGGTCGCGCTGCCCAAGATCGACAACATGACCACCCGGCTCCGGCCGGCCCGAACCGCCTAGGAGCACCAGTGGCGAACGTGTACTACGACAAGGACGCCGACCTCGGCCTGATCACCGGCCGCAAGGTGGCGGTGATCGGCTACGGGAGCCAGGGTCACGCCCATGCGCTGAACCTCCACGAGTCCGGCGTGGACGTTCGGGTGGGCCTGCGCGAGGGCTCGTCGTCCATCGCCAAGGCCGAGCAGGCGGGCCTGCCGGTGCTGTCGATCGCGGACGCCTCCGCCGAGGCCGACCTGATCATGCTCCTGGGACCCGACACCGAGCACAAGGCGATCTTCGACGAGCACATCGCGCCGAACCTGAAGGCAGGCGACGCCCTCTTCGTCGGGCACGGCTTCTCCGTCCGGTTCCAGCAGGTGGTGCCGCCCGCCGACATCGACGTGGCGCTGGTCGCCCCGAAGGGCCCCGGTCACCTCGTGCGCCGCACCTACACCGAGGGCGGCGGCGTGCCCTGCCTCATCGCCGTGTCGCAGGACCCGTCCGGCAAGGCCCACGACCTCGCGCTCTCGTACGCCGCCGCCATCGGCGGTGCCCGAGCGGGCGTGCTCGACACCACCTTCGAGGAGGAGACCGAGACCGACCTCTTCGGTGAGCAGGTGGTGCTGTGCGGGGGCCTCACCGCGCTGGTGCAGGCGGGGTTCGAGACGCTGGTGGAGGCGGGCTACCAGCCGGAGTCGGCGTACTTCGAGTGCCTCCACGAGCTGAAGCTCATCATCGACCTCATGTACGAGCAGGGCATCTCCGGCATGCGCTACTCGATCTCCGACACGGCGGAGTACGGCGACCTCACCCGTGGCTCGCGGATCATCACGGACTCCGTGAAGGCGGAGATGAAGAAGATCCTCACCGAGATCCAGGACGGGTCCTTCGCCCAGGAGTGGGTCGCCGAGAGCGAGAGCGGGCGCAAGCGCTACAAGGAGCTCCAGGCGCGGGGCAAGGAGCACCAGATCGAGCGCGTCGGAGAGCACCTGCGCGGGATGATGCCGTGGATCTCCGAGGGCAAGCAGCGCGTCCAGGACGCCAGCGGGGGCGACACCTGACCGGAGGATCCCGCAGACTCGGGATCTTTCGGACATAGCGACCGGCGCGACTCCAGGTGGGCGCTCGGCGCACCGATACGTCAGCATGCCTGCCAGATCTCCCGGCCGGTTTCGGGTCGCCGGGTTCGCCGGGCAGCTCGTCCCGTACGCGGCCAGCCTCGTGCTGCTCGCGGCGTGCGGCGCCGGGCTCGACCAGTCCCAGTCCGTCCAGAGCTGGCGCTCTGTCGCCGCCGTCGCTGCCTACCCCTTCCTCGGCCGAGCCCTCCGCGGCATCGTGGTGGCCCACCGCCGCGTGCGCGAAGCCGATGTGATCGTGGAGGCCGCGCTCGTGGGCACCGCCGTCGGCATCGTGCTCCACGTCGCGATCACCGTGTGGCGCAGCCACGCCGTCACCACGGTGTGGGGCGACGCGGTCGGGGCGTTCCCGGCGTTGCTCGTGGCCCTCGACGTCGCCCTCATCGTGGTCGGTGCTCGCAGCCTCCGGACACCCGGCGCGTGGAGGGGCCCGCTCGGGCTGGTGCACCTGGGGCTCGGCGGACTGTTCCTCGCGCACCTCTGGCAGGCGGTGCAGGCCGGGCAGGGTCGATCGGCCGGCGGGGTCGCGTCGACGCTCGCGCTCGGCTCGCTCGTCGCCCTGGCGGCGGCCATCGTGCATCCGGGGGCTCGGACCGAGCCCGTCCAGCCGCTGGAGCAGCCGAAGCTGTTCTCCGCCTCCCACGCCGCGATCGTGGTGTTCGCCCTCCTGGCCGCTCCCGTGCTGCTCGTGGTGCAGGCCATCCGGCAGGTTGCCGCGTCTGCGACGGTGGCGACTGGGGCGACGGTCAGCGGCCTGATCCTCGCCGTGTACCTCGTGAGCCTCCTGCGGGACCGCGCCGACACCGAGCTGCAGGCGACGCACGACAGCCTCACGGGCCTCCCGAACCGCACCCTCGTGATCGACCGGTTGGACCGCGCCATCGCGCACGCCCGCCGCAGCGGTCAGAGCTGCGCGGTGCTCTTCGTCGACCTCGACCGCTTCAAGGACATCAACGACAGCTACGGCCACGCGGTGGGGGACGAGCTGCTCCAGGCGGTGGCGGCCCGCTTGCTCCGGTGCGTGCGCGACGAGGACACGGTGGCTCGCTTGTCGGGCGACGAGTTCGTGCTCCTCCTCCCGCACCTCGATGCGCCCGACGGAGCCGTCGTGGTCGCCCGGCGGGTGCTCGATGCGCTGGGGGCCCCGATGACGATCGCGGGCGAGCCGATGCTCGTGGCTGGGAGCGTCGGGTTGGCCACGTACCCCGCGGACGGGTCGACCCCCGACGCACTGCTCGAGGGCGCCGACGCCGCCATGTACCGGGCGAAGGAGTCGTCCGGCAACAGCTGGGAGCTGTTCAGCGGCCAGATGGCCACCGACGCACGGGAGCGCGTCCACCTCGAGGCGGCGCTGCTCAAGGCGATCGAGCACGACGAGCTGGTGCTCCACTACCAGCCGGTGGTCGACCTGGCGTCGGGCCGCACGGTGGGTGCGGAGGCGCTGATGCGATGGCAGCACCCCGAGCGCGGGCTGCTGCCGCCCGGTGAGTTCATCCCCGTGGCGGAGGGGTCCGACCTCATCGTCGCCCTGGGGGAGTGGGCCATCTACGAGGCCTGTCGCGAGCTGCGCCGGTGGAGCGACCTCGGGTTCGGCGGGCGCTCGATCGCCGTGAACGCGTCGACGCGCCAGTTCGGCCGCGGCCTCGCGTCCACCGTGGCCTCGGCGCTCCGGGCAACGGGCGCCAACCCCAACGACCTCGTGATCGAGCTCACCGAGAGCGCCGTCGTCGACGACATCGAGTCCGTCGCCGCGACGCTGAACGAGCTCCGTCACCTCGGCGTGCGATCCGCCATCGATGACTTCGGAACGGGCTACTGCGGGCTGCGCTACCTCAGCGCGCTTCCGGTCGCCTCCCTGAAGATCGACCGATCGTTCGTGCAGACCATGACGCCGAGCGGCGCGGCGATCGTCGCCGCCACGATCGCGATGGGCAGGAGCCTCGGGCTCACGCTGGTGGCCGAGGGCGTGGAGACCCCGGAGCAGCACCGCTTCCTGATGTCGCAGGGGTGCGAGCGAGCGCAGGGCTTCTTGTTCAGCCGGCCCGTGCCCGCCGACGAGCTCGTCGACCGGTTGCGGGAGGAGCGAGCCGAGCAGCGCCGCACCGCACCGGACGACGTCGCCCCCGAGCCGGCGAAGCCAGACGTCGAGCTGCTGCTGCGCCAGCGGGGCGCGCCTCATCCAGCCACGGCGGGGGCGCCGTAGGGAGGGCATGCAACGTCCCCGGCTCCCGGAGCTCGCGATCACCGGGCTCGCGACCGTGCTGCTGGTGGGATCGGTGGTGGGGTTCGCCAACGCCGCCGATGGGGGAGGAGGCGGACCGGTCGTCCCCGGCGCGGTGCGGATCGAGGGGTTCGCGTTCGGGCCGGATGCGGTGACCGTTCACGCGGGCGCCATGGTCACCTGGACGAACTTCGACGGTGCCACCCACACGGTCACGCAGAACGGTGCGCTCCTCGATTCGCCCGACCTCCACACCGGCGACACCTACGTGGCGACGTTCCCAGAGCCTGGCACCTACGAGTACTTCTGCAAGTTCCACCCCGCCATGCAGGCGACCATCACGGTGGAGGGCTGAGGAGTGGCGCGAGCGCGGCTGTTGCGGCTCGTCTCCGGCGCGCTCCTCCTCGCCGGCGGGGCGATCCACCTCCGGCTCAACCTCGATGACTACGGCAACCAGGACATCCTCAAGGCGTTCGCGCTGAACGCGGCGGCCTCGGCGGTCGTCGCTGCCTACGTCGTGCTGCGGAACCACCCGGCCGGGTTGCTCGCCGGGCTGGCCCTCACCGCGGGGTCGCTCGGCGCCTTCGCCATGAGTCGCCGAGGCGACGGGATCCTCGACTTCCGTGAGGTCGGGTGGAACCCGTCACCCGAGGCGGTGCTCACCGTCGCCGTGGAGGTGGCGGCGGCCGCTGCGCTGGTGGCGGTGCTGCTCCAGGAGCGGGTGAGTCGCACGGCGTAGGGCACGGGTTGTGCAGGGGTCGGGCCGGGCAGCGTGGAACCTTGCCACGTGGTCGATCTCGGCACCGGTGCCCTCGCGCCTGAGCTGGAGCCGCCGGGCGGCCCGGACCTGCGCTACGGGTTCAACGCCCACGAGTGGGGTGTGCTGATCCCGCTCTCGCTGATCGGCTTCTTCCTCAACTACGACACCGGCCTCCTCAGCCTGGCCGCCCCGGCCATCGCCGACGGCCTCGGGGTGACGGTCGCACGGTTCGGCATCGGCGTCGCCGTCATCCGGCTCGCCGCGCTCGGGAGCATGCCGGTGCTGCGGTACGCGGACCGCATCGGTCGCCGCCGGATGCTGCTCGTGTCCGTCCTGGCGTTCACGGTCGCCACCGCAGCCACCTCGCTCGCCTGGGGCCTGGTGTCCTTCGTCGTCTTCCAGATGGTGGCGCGCCTGTTCCTCGCCACCGAGGAGTCGTTGGGCGGCATCGTGATCAGCGAGGAGGTGCGACCCGACCGCCGCGGCGCGGGCCTCACGCTCCTGGGCATCATCGCCATGACGGGCTTCGGGCTCGTGGCGCTGATGCTGGTCGTCGTCCCGCTGACCCCGCTCGACTGGCGGATCCTCTACCTCGCCGCCCTCCCGCCGCTGCTCCTCGTCGCATGGTTGCGACGGAACCTCCGGGAGACGCGCGCCTTCACCGTCGCCCAGGAGGGCGAGCGGGTGCAGGCGTCGTTCTGGCCCCGGGTCGACCGAGCCCACCGACCGCACCTGTGGCGGATCACGGTCGTGCTGGGCACGCACGGCCTGCTCGGCACGCCGATGTTCTTCTACGCCGCTGAGCTCGCCCAGGACGGGTACGGATGGGAGGGCCTGTTCACGCTCATCGTGCTCGCGGCCGGCCCGGCGACGCTCCTGGGCTACGTGGCCGGGGGACGCCTGAGCGACCGTGTCGGCCGCAAGCCGATCGTGCTGTGGTCGTCCGTGATCGTGATCCTCGGTGTGCTGCTCGTCTTCAGCCAGCAGCGGTGGCTCTTCGCGCCCGGGTTCTTCCTGCTCACTGGCGCCGACGCCGGGCTCACGTCCGTCCGCCCGTCGTACCTCTCCGAGCTGTTCCCCACCGAGGTGCGCGCCACGTTGCTCGCCTTCGTGCTCGCGGTGATCGTGGCGGCCGGATCGCTCGGCCTCGTGATCGTGGGCCTCCTCGAGGGCGTCGTGTCCACTCGTGGGGCGGTGCTCGGCCTGGCCGGCGTCATGCTGCTCGGTCTGCTCGCGCTCCAGCGCCTGCCGGAGACCGCCGGCGCCGACGTGATCGGCACGCCGGCGTAGCTCCCTACATCGTCTCCGCGAAGCTCACGTCGCCCTGCCCGCGCAGCACGTTCTTGAGGAGCTTGCCGCTCGCGTTGCGGGGCAGCTTGTCGAAGGTGAGGTCCACGTAGGCCGGCACCTTGAAGGCGGCCAGCCCGTCGGCGACCCACTGCTTCACGTCCTGCTCGGTGAGCGTGGAGCCCTCCTCGAGCTGCACGGTGGCCTTCACCTCCTCACCGAGCTCGGGGTGCGGCACGCCGTAGATCGCGGCGTCGGCGATCTCGGGGTGGTCGACGAGGCGCTGCTCGATCTCGATGCTGTAGATGTTCTCGCCGCCGCGGATGATCATGTCCTTCTTGCGGTCGGTGATGTAGAGGAAGCCGTCCTCGTCGAGGTGCCCGAGGTCGCCGGTGTGCAGCCACCCGTCGCGGATCGCGTCGGCGGTGGCCTCCGGCTTGTTCCAGTAGCCCTTCATGAGGATGGGACCGGTGATGCAGACCTCGCCGGTCTGGCCGGGGCCGAGCTCGTTGCCCGCGTCGTCGGCGATCTTCACCGACACGGTGGGCACGGGCTGGCCGACGGAGGTGGGCTTGTCGAGCGCGTCCTGTCCGCTGATCGCGGTGGCGACCGAGGACGTCTCCGTGAGGCCGTACGCGTTGGTGGTGCTGCCGACGTTGGGGAAGGTGTCGTGGATCATCCGCTGGAGCTCGTCGGCCGACGGTGACCCGCCGAACGCGACCGACCGCACCGACGACGTGTCGTAGTCGTGGCGGTCGGGGTGCTCGCACACGCGCCACACCATCGTCGGCACGGTGGCCCACACCGTGACCTTGTGCTCCTGGATGAGCTCCAGCGCGGTCTCGGGCGTGAAGCGACCCTCGGGCATCACCAGCTTGAGGCCCGCCAGGAGCCCGACCACGAGCGTGGAGTGGCAGCCGGAGACGTGGAACAGCGGTGACGTGAACAGCGACACGTTCTGCTGGCCGGCGCCGGCGTCGGGGAGCGCCGACCCGCCGACCATCGACCCGGCGATGGCGCCGTACATCGTGTTCTGCAGGTTGGCGATCATGCTCCGGTGGGTGGAGATCGCACCCTTGGGCCGACCCGTGGTTCCCGAGGTGTAGAAGATCACCGCGGGGTCGTCCTCGGCGATGTCGGTGGTCATCAGCTCGGCGGTGGGGGACCCTGTGAGCTCGCTGAAGCCGTGCACCCGCTCGTCATCGGCGAGGCCGATGTCGGCGGGGGTGCAGTCGATGAGGAACACGTGCTCGAGGTCGGGGGCCTTGTCCAGTGAGCCGGCGATCCGCTCGAAGCGCCGCTTGTCCGCCACCAGCACCTTGGCGCCCGAGTCCTGCAGGCCGTACTCGATCTCGTCGGTCGTCCACCACCCGTTGAGCCCCACGAGGATGGCGCCCTGCTGCACGGTGGCCCAGAACGTGAGGCACCACTCGGGGTTGTTCTGGCTCAGCACCGCGACGCGGTCTCCGTGCTCGATGCCGAACCGCTCGTGGAGGGCGTGGGCGACGCCGTTGGCGGTGTGGACGAAGGTGCTGAAGCCGTAGGTGCGGTCGCCGTAGACCAGGAACGTCTGGTCGTCGCCGCGCATGGCGCCGACCTCGGCGACGGAGCGCAGCGACGGCATGCGCTGCGCGTACACCTGCGTGGGCCGCCCGAGGACCTCCTCGGTGACCACCTCGAACATCCCCCCGGGCCCGGTGAGCTGGGCCTTGACCTCGGCAGCAGTCGGCATGACCGGACCGTATCCTCGTCGGCCGCCTGCGGCGGCCTCCTCGGAGCTGCAGCGGTCGCCGCCTGTCGGCGGCGGCTCATCGTCTGGTCGGCGACCGGCGGAGCCGGATCGCCTCGCGGCGGGGGGCTCCGGCGGAGCCTCTGCCCCCCGCACCCCCCGCAACCCCGCAGGCCCGCGTCTCCTGATCGTTTGGCCCGCTCCTATCTCGGATGGTTAGGGTCCGGGTTGTGCGGATGAGCGATGCGGTCGAGTGGGCGATCCACTGCTGCTCGTTGCTGGCTGCGGTGCCGGAGGACCAGGCGCTCCCGGCGTCTCGGCTGGCCGAGTTCCACGACGTGCCGCCTGCCTACCTGGCCAAGGCGCTCCAGGCGATGGCCGCGGCAGGCATCGTCGAGTCTCGGCCCGGTCCGCTCGGCGGGTACCGGCTGGCGCGGCCGGCCACCGAGATCACCCTGCTCGACATCGTGCAGGCGGTGGACGGGCCCGGGACCGCCTTCCGGTGCAGCGAGATCCGGCAGCGTGGGCCCGGCGCCGTCGACGAGCGCGGTGCCTACCGGGTGGCATGCGGCATCGCCCGTGCCATGTGGCGAGCGGAGGACGCGTGGCGCGCCGAGCTCGCGGCCACGACCGTGAGCGACATGGTCATCGACTTCCTCACCCTCGCGTCACCCGAGCGGGTGCAGCGCGGCGTCGAGTGGATCCAGGAGGTCCACGTACAGCGAAGGAGCAAGAGATGAAGGTGTTCGTCGCAGGAGCCACCGGCGTGCTCGGTCGCGCCACGATCCCCCGGCTGATCGCGGCCGGCCACGAGGTGCGCGGGTCGGCGCGCTCGCCTGAGAAGGCCGACCAGCTCCGCGCCCAAGGGGCGGAGCCGGTCACGGTCGACCTGTTCGACCCGGCGTCGGTGCGGTCGGCGGTCGACGGCTGCCAGGGGGTCGTGCACATGGCGACCAACATCCCCGCCCTCACGAAGGCGTGGAAGGGCAGCGCCTGGGAGACGAACGACCGCCTTCGCCGCGAGGGCACCCAGGTGCTCGCCGACGCCTGCCGGGACGCCGGCGTGGAGGTGCTGGTGAAGGAGACGGTGTGCTTCTTCTACGAGGACGGCGGTGACCAGTGGATCGACGAGGGCTGGCCCATCGCGCGCGAGCCGTTCAGCGAGGCCTCGCTCGACGCCGAGGACATCACCCTCGCCTTCAGCGGCGACGGCCGCCGGGGCGTCGTGCTCCGCTTCGGCCTCTTCTACTCGCACGACGCCCGGTCGCTGGAGGAGAGCCTGAAGACCGCCAAGCTCGGCATGGGCCCGATGGTCGGCCCCGCCGAGGGCTGGCGCGCATCGATCCACGTCGACGATGCCGCGGCCGCCGTCGTCGCGGCGCTGGACGCACCGGCCGGCGCCTACAACGTCGCCGATGAGCCCATCACCAACGGCGACTGGAACGCGGCGTTCGCAGCGGCCTTCGGCTTCAAGAAGCTGCGCGCCACCCCCAAGGCCGCCATGAAGGTCGGTGGCCGGAAGCTCTCGGTGCTCGGCGCCAGCCGGCGCATCGACTCCACCAGGTTCAAGGAGGCCACCGGCTGGTCGCCACAGCACCCGGACGCGAGGCTCGGCCTCGAGGCCGTCGCCGAAGCGCACCGCGCCACGCCGATCTGACGACCGCGGGTCAGCGGAAGCGGGGAGCGACCTCCTCGATGATGAGGTCGAGGCGGTCGAGGCGGTTCTGGCCCTTGCCCAGGGTGAAGTCGGGCACGATCACCTCGTCGAGCCCGATCGCCTGCCATGCGGCGACGGCATCGGAGATCTCCTCGGCGCCGCCGGCGACGGCGGGGCGAGCGGTGTCCTCGCGGAAGGCCTTGGCCTTGGCCTCGTCGTCGGTGACGAGGAACAGCGCCTGGGCCGATCGCTGGACCTCGCTCGGGTCTCGGCCGATGCGCTCGCAGTGGGCATCGAGGATCGATGCTCGCTCGGCGATCGTGTCGGCCAGGCCCCACATGTTCCACTCGTCGGCGTAGCGGGCGACGATGCCGAGCATGCGATCGCCCTTGCCGCCGATGAGCAAGGGGAGCGGGTCCTGCACGGGCTTGGGCTCGCAGATCGCGTCGGTGAGCTGGTAGTGGCGGCCGGCGATCGTGGTCCTCTCCTCCCGGAGGAGGCCGTGCCACACCTGGCACGCCTCCTCGAACCGGTCGAGCAGCTGGCCGGGCCGAGGGAGGTCGATGCCGTACTGCCGGTGCTCGTTGACCTGCCAGCCCGCGCCGACGCCGAGCAGCACGCGCCCGCCGCTGATGTGGTCGACGGTGGCCGCCCAGTTGGCGACCACCGCTGGGTGCCGGTACGTGTTGCCGAGCACCAGCGTGCCCAGCCGCACGCGGTCGGTGACGGCGGCGAGCGCCGCCAGCGCGCTGGTGCCCTCGAGCGTGGGGACCTCCACGGCGCCGGGAGGCCCGTCGTTCCCCATGAAGTGGTCCATCACGTACACGCCGTCCCACCCGGTGGCCTCGGCATGCCGGCTGACCTCCAGCACGTCGTCCCATGGCTGGGCCAGCGTGGGCCACACGGCGAACCTCATCGGGACAACGCCTCCACCACGTGGTCGATGCACCGGGTGAGGGCGGCGACGTCCTCGGGGTCGATGCTGGGGAACAGCGCGATGCGCAGCTGGTTGCGGCCCAGCTTGCGGTAGCTCTCCGTGTCGACGATGCCGTTGCTCCTGAGGACGCCCGAGATCGTGAGGGCGTCGGCCACGGCGTCGTCGATGTCGATCGTGGCGACCACGTGGCTGCGCTGCTCGGGTCTCGCCACGAAGGGCGTGGCGTAGCTGGACGTCTCCGCCCAGTCGTAGATCGTGCTCGCCGACCGGTCGCAGCGGCTGGCTGCCCACTCGAGGCCCCCTTGCTGGTTGATCCACTCGACCTGCTGGTTCGCCAGGAAGATCGTGGCCAGCGCGGGGGTGTTGTACGTCTGGTCCTTGCGGCTGTTCTCGAGCGCGATCCCGAGGTCGAGGGACGCCGGCGTCCAGCGGTCGGACGCGGCGAGGCGGGAGATGCGGTCGACGGCGGCAGGCGACGCCGCGGCCAGCCAGAGCCCGCCGTCGGAGGCCAGGCACTTCTGCGGGGCGAAGTAGTAGACGTCCACCTCGTCGGGGTCGAAGCGGAGGCCCCCGGCCGCGGAGGTGGCGTCCACGATCACGAGGCCGTCGGCACCGTGCGGTCGCTCCAACGGCATGGCGACGCCCGTGGACGTCTCGTTGTGGGTCAGGCAGTAGGTGTCGACCTCGGGGTCGGTCACCGGGAGCGGGTGGGTGCCGGGGTCGGCGAAGAGGTTCGACGGCTCGTCGAGGTGCGGGGCGGCCGCCGCGACCTCGGCGAACTTCGAGGAGAACTCGCCGAAGCGCAGGTGCTGGCTGCGTCGGTCGATGAGGCCGAACGAGGCGGCGTCCCAGAAGGAGGTCGTCCCTCCGTTGCCCAGCAGCACCTCGTAGCCGTCGGGCAGCGCGAACAGCTCCGCGAGCCCGTTGCGAAGCGCGCCGACCTCGAACTGCACCCGAGCCTGGCGGTGCGACGTGCCGAGGTAGTCGCGACCCGTGGCGAGCAGCGCTTCCACCGCCTCGGGACGGATCTTGGACGGGCCGCAGCCGAAGCGGCCGTCCCGGGGGAGCAGGTCGACGGGGATCTTGATGTCGGGCAGCGGGGGGGTCACCCGGCCATGTTCGCGGACGGGGTGCGATCGCAGCGACCGCGATCGGGCGGCTCGGGATCTCCGAGGGAGGGGCGCGGTCGGACGTGCCACGATGGCGGCGTCCCGTCCCGGAGGAGCTCGAGTTGCCCACCCCCCGCACCCTTGCTCGCGTGAGCCAGCGCGTGGCTGCCATCGCCGAGTCCGCCACCCTCGCCGTGGATGCCAAGGCCAAGGCGCTGAAGGCGGCGGGCGAGCCGGTGATCGGCTTCGGCGCCGGCGAGCCCGACTTCCCGACGCCCGCCCACATCGTGGAGGCGGCGGTCGAGGCCGCGCGCGACCCCAGGAACCACAAGTACACGCCGGCCGGCGGGCTCCCGGAGCTGAAGGAGGCCGTCGCGGCCAAGACGCTGCGCGACTCGGGCCTGGCGGTGCAGCCCAGCCAGGTGCTCATCACCAACGGCGGCAAGCACGCCGTCTACAACACGTTCGCCACCCTCCTCGACCCCGGCGACGAGGTGCTCCTGCCGGCGCCGTACTGGACCACCTACCCCGAGCCCATCGCCCTGTCGGGAGGTGTGCCCGTCGTGCTGCCGACCGACGAGACGACGGGCTTCCGCGTCACCGTCGACCAGCTCGACGCGGCGGTCACCGACCGCACGAAGGCGCTCATGTTCGTGTCGCCCAGCAACCCCACGGGAGCGGTGTACCCCGTGGAGGAGGTCGAGGCGATCGGGCGATGGGCGGTCGACCGCGGGATCTGGGTGATCACCGACGAGATCTACGAGCACCTCACCTACGGCGAGCATCGGTTCAGCTCGATGCCCGAGCTCGTCCCCGAGCTGCAGGAGCACTGCGTCGTGCTCAACGGCGTGGCCAAGACCTACGCCATGACCGGCTGGCGGGTGGGGTGGATGATCGGTCCCGACGACGTGATCAAGGCGGCCACCAACCTGCAGTCGCACGCCACCTCGAACGTCGCCAACGTCAGCCAGCGGGCGGCGCTGGCCGCCGTCTCCGGTGATCTGACCGCCGTGGCCGAGATGCGGGCCGCCTTCGAACGGCGTGGCCACACCATGCACCAGCTCCTCACCGGGATCGAAGGGGTCACCGCGCTCGAACCGCAAGGGGCGTTCTACGGCTTCCCCAACCTGAGCCACTACCTCGGCAAGGCGATCCGGGGCCGCACCTCGGAGACCACCCTCGAGCTGTGCGCGGTCCTCCTCGACGAGGCGAAGGTCGCGATCGTCCCCGGTGAGGCCTTCGACGCGCCTGGCTACGCGCGCCTCAGCTACGCGCTGGGCGACGACGACCTGGGCGAGGGCTGCCGTCGCATCGCCGACCTCCTCGCCGAGGCCGAGTAGAGCGCCGCGGCGTTGACCGAGCTGCCCTACGGCTCCTGGCCGACCCCGATCACGAGCGAGCTGGTGGTGCGCTCGGCGCGCCTGCCCGGCGCCGTCCACGTCGATGGCGACGAGGTGTGGTGGTCGGAGGGCCGGCCGGAGGAGGCGGGCCGCATCACCGTGCTCCGTCGCCACGCCGACGGCGCGGTCGACGAAGTGCTCCCGCCCGAGCACAACGCCCGCACGGCCGTGCACGAGTACGGCGGGGGTGCGTGGTGGGTGAGCGGTGGGGTGCTGTGGTTCGCCGACTGGGCGACGCAGCGTCTGCACCGCCTCGAGCCGGGCGGCGAACCGGTGGCGCTCACACCCGAGCCGGAGGTGCCACGCGGGCTGCGCTACGCCGACGGCGACGTGCACCCCGGCGGCACCACGCTGCTGTGCGTGCAGGAGCGGCATCCCGCCGAGGGCGGCGAGGCCGTCAACACGATCGTCCAGCTCGCTGCTCACCAGCCTGTCGAGCCGCAGATCGTGGTCGAGGGGGCGGACTTCGTGTCGAACCCCCGCTGGTCGCCGGACGGTGCATCGTTCTGCTGGCTCGAGTGGGACCACCCGGACATGCCGTGGGATGCCACCCGCCTGGTGCTCGACGAGGGCGGGCGGCGCACCGTGGTGGCGGGCGGAGACGAGCGCGAGTCCATCGGCCAGCCGGAATGGGCCCCCGACGGCTCGCTGTGGTTCTACGGCGACCGCACCGGGTTCTGGAGCCTGTACCGCTGGACCCGCGACCGCGGACGGGAGCTCGTCGTCGACCTGCAGAAGGACATCGGCGTGCCCCAGTGGGTGTTCGGCCAGTCCTCCTACGTCCTCCTCGATGACGGCCGGGTCGCGTTCGCCTTCAGCGACGGTGGGCTCGATCGGCTGGCGGTCCGTGAGCCCGCGGGCGGGGTCGCGACCGTCGACCTGCCCCTCACGATGTTCGACAGCCTCCGGGCGCGCGGCAACCGAGTCGTGGGCATCGCCGCCGGCCCGTCCACCGAACCGCACGTGGTCGAGATCGACGTGGACGCCGCCGCCGCCGACGTGCTGGTCGCACCGCGCGACCTGGGGCTCGAGGATGCGTGGTTCCCGCCGCCCGAGCCGATCTCGTTCCCCACCGCCGGCGGCCACACCGCCCACGCGCTGCTCTACCGGCCGGCCAACCCCGGGATGGTCGCACCGGAAGGGGAGCGGCCGCCGCTCCTGGTGATGATCCACGGCGGCCCCACGTCCGCCGCACGGCCCATGCTCCAGGTGTCGCGGCACTACTGGACCAGCCGCGGGTTCGCCGTCGTCGACGTCAACTACCGAGGCTCCACCGGGTACGGGCGCGCGTACCGCGAGCTGCTCCGCGGCCAGTGGGGCGTGGCCGACGTGGAGGACTGCGCGGCCGTGTGCACCTACCTGGGAGAGCGCGGTGACGTCGACCCGGCGCGCCTCTGCATCCGGGGCGGGTCGGCCGGTGGCTTCACGACCCTCGCCGCGCTGGCGTTCCACGACGTGTTCGCAGCGGGCGCGAGCCACTACGGCGTGGCCGACCTCGCCGTGCTGGCCGAGGAGACGCACAAGTTCGAGAGCCACTACCTCGACGGGCTCGTCGCCCCGCTGCCGGAGGGGCGGGCCGCCTACGACGAGCGCTCACCGATCTTCCACCTCGATCGGTTCGACCGTCCGCTCGCGGTGTTCCAGGGCCTCGACGACCCGGTGGTCCCGCCCAACCAGGCCGAGATGATCGTCGACGCCCTGCGCTGGCGAGGCGTCCCGGTGGCGTACCTCGCGTTCGAGGGCGAGCAGCACGGGTTCCGCCAGAGCCACAACATCCGAGCCGCGCTCGACGGCGAGCTCAGCTTCTACGCCCAGGTCCTCGGCTTCGACCTCCCGCCCGACGAGGACATCACGCCGATCGAGGTCTCCCGACGTCTGTGAGGCCTCACCGTCGCATGGCGACGATTTCTCCGCACAGACGACGTCAGCCGACTCGACCGAGGACCAGGGGGGGTGGGGCGACGGGTCCTGCGGTGATCTCGACGGCATCGGCGAGGGCGTCCTTTGCGGCATCGAGCCGGGTGACGTCGTCGAGGTGGAGCTCGAGGAGCGGCTGACCCTCGGTGACCTCGTCGCCGACGGTCGCTCGCCACACGACGCCCGCGGTGGCGGAGACGCCGTCCTCCTTGCGGCTGCGCCCGGCACCCAGCCGCCAGGCGGCGACGCCCACGGCCATCGCGTCGAGCCGGGCGAGGGTGCCGGTCGCCGGCGCGCCGATCACCTCCACCTCGGTGGCCTTCGGGAGGACGGCGGCGGGGTCGCCCCCCTGGGCCTGCACCATGCGGCGCCACACGTCCATGGCCCGCCCGTCCGCCAGCACGTCCGCCGGATCGACCTCGTCGAGGCCCGCGAGGTCCAGCATCTCGCGTGCGAGGTCGAGGGTGAGCTCGACCACGTCGGACGGGCCGCCGCCCGCCAGCACCTCGACGGCTTCGACGACCTCGAGCGCGTTGCCGGCGGTGCGCCCCAGCGGCACGTCCATCTGGGTGAGCAGTGCCGTCGTGCGGACGCCGTTGGCCGCCCCCAGGTCCACCATCACCTCCGACAGCTCTCGAGCCTGGCCGGGCTCCTTCATGAACGCACCGCTGCCCACCTTCACGTCGAGGACGAGGGCGGCCGTGCCCTCGGCGATCTTCTTCGACATGATCGAGCTGGCGATGAGCGGGATCGACTCGACGGTGCCGGTGATGTCCCGGAGCGCGTAGAGCTTCCGGTCGGCGGGCGCGAGGTCTGGGCCGGCCGCGTTGATCACGGCCCCGACGTCACGGAGGACCTGCGCCACCTCGTCGCCGGCGAGGGTGGAGCGCCACCCCGGGATCGTCTCCATCTTGTCGATCGTCCCGCCGGTGTGCCCCAGCCCACGGCCCGCCGTCTGTGGCACGGCGGCGCCGCAGGCCGCCACGAGCGGCACCAGCACCAGCGAGACCTTGTCGCCCACCCCGCCGGTGGAGTGCTTGTCGACCGTCGGCCGTCCGACGCCCGACAGGTCGGCGCGGGTGCCGGTGGCGATCATCTGCTGCGTCCACCGCGCCAGCTCGGGCGGCTCCATGCCCCGGAAGAGGATCGCCATGAGGAGGGCGGCGGCCTGCTCGTCGACGACCTCACCGCGCGTGTAGGCCGCGATGAACCAGTCGATCTGCTCGTCCGTCAACCGCCCGCCGTCGCGCTTCCGAAGGATGAGGTCGATGACGTTCACGTCGGGGGCCGGGGACGCAGGTGCTCCGGGCCGAAGGCGTCAGGGAGCAGCTCGCCGAGCGGTCGGTCGTTGAACAGGAGCTCGGGACCGCCGTGCTCGTGGAGGAGCTGGCGGCACCGCCCGCAGGGGACGAGGGGGCTTCCGTCGCCGTCGACGCACGCCACCGCCACCAGGCGGCCGCCGCCGGTGGCGTGCAACGCAGAGACCAGACCGCACTCGGCGCACAACGTGAGCCCGTACGACGCGTTCTCGACGTTGCACGCCGTGAGCACGCGCCCGTCGTCGACGAGGCCGGCGACGCCGACCGGGTACTGGGAGTAGGGGACGTAGGCGCGTGCGCAGGCGTCGACCGCGGCCTGCTGGAGCGCGGGCCAGTCGATCGTGCTCATCGCGAGCGCTCGTACGGGACGCCGTCGGCAGCCGGCGCGACCGCCCGCCCCACCGCGCCCGCCACGACCACGATGGTGACGACGTAGGGGAGGGCCTGGAGGAACTCGCTCGGCAGCGAGAAGTCGCCGATGGTGACGTCGAGGAACTGGAGGCGAGCGCCGAGGGCGCGCGTGAAGCCGAACAGGACTGCTCCGAAGAAGGCGGTCCAGGGCCGCCACCGTCCGAAGATCAGGGCGGCGAGGGCGATGAACCCGGTGCCGTTGGTCATGTTGTCCTCGAAGCCCGCCTGCGACTCGAGCGAGAACCAGGCGCCGGCGAGCCCGGCGATGAGCCCGCCGATGACGACGGCCTGGTAGCGCACCTTGATGGGGTCGATGCCGAGGGTCTCGGCGGCATGGGGGTGCTCGCCCACCGAGCGCACCCGCAGCCCGAACGGTGTGTGGAACAGGATCCAGCTGGTGGCCCCCACGATGATGAACATCGTGAAGAAGATCGGCTTGCCGGTGAACAGCTGGTCGCCCACCAGTGGGATCTGGGAGAGGAGCGGGAGCCCGATCGTGGGTGTGGGCACGCCGGTGGCGACCCCGGTGTCGATGATCACCTCCGAGCGGAGGAAGCCGGTGATGCCCAGCGCGAGCAGGTTGATGACGACCCCCGAGATGATCTGGTCGACGCGGAAGCTCACGGTGAGCAGCGCGTGCAGCAGGCCGATGAGCCCTCCGGTGGCCACCGCGACGACCACGCCGAGCCACAGGGCCCCGCTCTCCTTGCCCTCGCCGATGATGGCGTAGGTCATGAACCCCGTGGCCGCCGCCGCCAGCATCATCCCCTCGATGCCGATGTTCACCACGCCCGATCGCTCGCACCACAGGCCCGCCATGGCGCCCAGCGCCACCGGTGTCCCGAGGGCGAGCGACTGCACCAGGAGCTGCATCACGTTCGTCTCGTGGGCGGTGGACAGCGCCAGCGACAGCACCACGACCAGCGGGACCATGAGGACGGTGGCGAGGATCAGGGCGCCGCTCGCCAGCCGCTCCGAACGGCGCTCGAAGAACGTGGCGATGCACACGAGGACGAAGATCGTGCCGATCGTCGTCACGAGGATCGGCGGATCGATGATCACCTTCACCGGGTCAGGCGGCGTCTCGAAGGTGAGCCCCTTGTCGGTGGGGTCGAGGTTCGGCGCGACGTAGCCCACGAGCACGAGACCCAGGAGGCCGTAGAGCACGCCGATGGTCTGGCGACGGCTCAGGCGGAAGCGCCTCATCCCGACCCCCAGGAGGACGCGACCTGGGTGGTGTCGAGCGTCGTCGCGCTCGTCTTGCGCAGCCGGAAGATGGTCCGCACGATCACGTCAGCGGCGACGAAGAGCAGCACGAGGGCTTGGATGATCCGCACGACGTTGATGGACAGCCCCGTCTCCTGCTGCATCAGCCCGGCACCGGAGAGCATCGACCCCCAGAGCAGCGACGTGAGGATGATGCCGAACGGGTTGGCCCGGGCCAGCAGCGCGATCGCGATGGCGTCGAACCCGATGCCGACGAACACCCCCGGGCTCAGGAACCCGGCGGTCCCCGTGATCTCGCCCGACCCGGCGATGCCGGCGAAGGCGCCTGAGAGGGCCATCACCAGGACGATCGTGCGGTTCACGCTCATCCCGGCGTAGCGCGCGGCGTCGGCGTTGGTGCCCACCGTCCGCACCTCGAACCCGAAGGTGGTGCGGCGCAAGATGAACCACACCAGGACGCACAGCCCGACCGCGATCAGGAAGCCGAGGTGCAGCGGCGGGTTCGTGTCGATGAGCACCGGCAGTCGCCCGGAGGCGGGAAGCGACTGGGTGCGGGGCACCGAGGCGCCCATGTCGCGCAGGATCACCGGGTCCTGCGAGGTGACCATCCAGCGGATGGTGAGCACGGCGATGCTGTTGAGCATGATCGTGGTGATCACCTCGTGCGCTCCTGTGCGCGCCTTCAGCACGCCCGGGATGCCGCCCCACAAGCCGCCGCCGATGACCCCGGCCAGCATGATGAGCACGACCGCGATGGGTCCGGGGACATCGGCGATCCAGCTGAACGTGCCGACCCACGCCGCCGCCGTCGCCCCGACGAGCAGCTGGCCCTCGGCGCCGATGTTGAACAACCCAGCACGGAAGGCGAAGGCGACGGCGAGGGCGGCGCCGATGAACGGGGTGGACCGGCCCAAGGACGCGTTGATCCGGTCGACCGTGCCGAACATCCCGTCGAGGAGCGCGGCGTAGGCCTGCAGCGGTTGCCCGCCCACGAGGAGGATGACGACGGCCGCCACGGCCAGCGCGAGCAGCAGCGCGCACACCGGGACGAGCGCGGACTGCAGGTTGAGCGTGCGGCGCACCTCGTGGGCGAGCGATGTCCCTTCGTCGGCCATCAGGCGACCACCTCCGGGTCGCGGCCGCTGGCCATGTAGAGGCCGACGGTGTCCCGCGTGACGTCGGCGCGGTCGAAGGGCCCGACCAGGGTCCCTCGGTAGATCACCCCGATGCGGTCGGCGAGGGCGAGCACCTCGTCGAGCTCTGCGGACACGAGGAGCACGGCGGCCCCCCGGTCGCGGATCTCGACGATGCGCCGGTGGATGAACTCGATCGACCCCACGTCGAGGCCCCTGGTCGGCTGGGCGACCACCAGCAGCTTCACGTCGCCGGTGAGCTCTCGAGCGATGATCACCTTCTGCTGGTTCCCGCCCGAGAGGTTCGTAGCGGGAACATCGGCGCTCGGCGTGCGGACGTCGAACTCGCGCACGAGCTCGGTGGCGTGCCGGGCGATGGCGCCGTCGTCGCGGAGGCCGTTCCGCGCGAAGGGTCGGCGCCGGTACCGGTTGAGCACGAGGTTGTCCGCGATCGTGAAGGGACCGACGATCCCGTGCTTCCCGCGGTCCTCGGGGACGTGGCCCACGCCCAGGTCGATGATCTCGCGGGGCGACGCGCCGGTGACGTTGCGGCCGGCGATGATCACGCCGCCCCGGCGCTTGGGGCGCATGCCCATGAGCGCTTCGACGAGCTCCCGCTGCCCGTTGCCCTCGACGCCGGCGATGCCGAAGATCTCGCCGGCGCACACCTCCAGCTCGAAGTCGGCGACCGTCGTGACGCCGCGGTCGTCGTCCACCCAGAGCTGCGTCACCTGGAGCACCGGCTCGCCGCGCCTGGCCGGGGCCTTGTCGATCGTGAAGGCGACGTCGCGCCCGACCATGAGCGTGGCGAGCGACTGCTGGGTGGCCGTCGTGGGGTCGGCGGAGCCGACGACCTTGCCGCCCCGCAGCACCACGATGTGGTCGGCGACGGCCAGCACCTCCCGCAGCTTGTGCGTGATGAAGATGATCGACTTGCCCTGGCCCACCAGCGCCCGCACCACGCTGAAGAACTCGTCGACCTCGCCCGGGGTGAGCACCGCGGTGGGCTCGTCGAGGATCAGGATGTCGGCGTCGCGGTAGAGCGCCTTGATCAGCTCCACGCGCTGCTGCTCGCCGACGGAGAGATCGCCGACGCGGGCGTCGGGGTCGATCGACAGCCCGTACTGGAGCCCCAGCTCGCGGACGCGTCGACGAGCGCCCTCGAGGTCGAGCAGCGGCCCCTTGCGCATCTCGTCGCCGAGGATCACGTTCTCCGTGACCGTGAACACGGGGATGAGCTGGAAGTGCTGGTGCACCATCCCGATCCCCGCCGCGATCGCGTCGCGGGAGCTGTGGAAGTGCACGGGCTCGCCGCGCAGGAGGATCTGCCCCGCGTCGGGCTGGTACAGCCCGAACACGGTGTTCATCAGGGTGCTCTTGCCGGCGCCGTTCTCGCCGAGGATGCAGAGCACCTGACCCTGGCGGAGCGTGAGGTCGACGTCCTGGTTCGCGAGGACGCCGGGGAACGTCTTGGTGACGCCCCGCACCTCGAGGACCGGGCCGCCGTCCTCGCTCATGGCCCTCCTCGTGGATGATCAGCGGGGCGGTGGTGGTGGCCCACCTCCGCCCCGTCCATCAGGCTGTTCCCCCCTAGAGCGGCTTGCCGGTGGCCGGGTCGAGCCCGGTCTTGATCGAGCCGTCGGCCAACCCCTTGCGGGCGTCCTCGACGGCCTTCGCGGCGTCGTCCGGGATGTCGGCATCGTGGAACGGCGCGTAGGTGATGCCACCGTTGGCGGCGGTCAGGCCGAAGATGCCGCCCTTGAAGTCGCCCTTGAGCGCATCGAGGATCTTCTCGAACACGCCGAGATCGACGCGCTTCACCGCCGAGCTCGCCAGGTACTCCGCCCCCGGCGCGTCGCCGCCGTTGAAGGTGCTGAAGTACTCGTCCTGGTCCACGCCGATGCCCCAGAGCTTCTGGGACGTGGCCTCGACGACGCCGGCGGAGCCGGTCTTCCCACCGGCACCGAAGATCACGTCGGCGCCCTCGCCGATGAACTGCTGGGCGTCGGACGCACCCTTCGCCGTGTCATCGAAGGACTCGTTGTAGATCTTCAGCACGTTGATGTCGGGGTTGACGGACTTGGCGCCCACCTCGTAGCCGTTCACCAGCTTCACGACCGGCGGGACGTCCTCGCGGCCGCCGACCACGCCGATGGTGCCGCTCTCGCTCAGCGACGCAGCCAGCACGCCGGCCATGTAGCCGCCCTCGTCCTCGTTGAACAGCACGCCGATGTAGTTGTCGGGGTACTCGGTCTGGAACTGGTCGATGCCGATGAACTCCGTCTCGGCGTTGGCCTTGGCGGCGGCCAAGGTGTCGGTGGCGAGCAGGAAGCCGACCGTGATGATCACGTCGGGGTCGTCCTGCAGCGCGGTGTTGATGTTCTTGGCGTAGTCCGCCTCGGAGGCCGTCTCGATGTAGTCGGTCTCGAAGCCGAAGCAGTCGGAGGCCGCCTGCATGCCCTCGTAGGCGTACTGGTTGAAGGTGCGGTCGTCGATCTTGCCGATGTCGGTGACCAGGCGGACCGTGAAGCCGTCGGGGACCTCCACGCCGTCGTCCTTGGCCTGCTGGCAGACGTCCTCGAGCTTCACCTGGGAGTCGTCGCTCGATCCGCTGTCGGAGCCGGTGGTCTCGGTGGTCGACTCGTCGGTCTTGTCGTCAGAGCTGTCATCGTCGTTGCCGCACGCAGCCGTCAGCAGACCGAGTGCGAGCAGCGCGGATGCGAAGCGAAGCGATCGCTTGTGCAAGGGAGCCTCCGTGGTGGGGGGTCTGGGGTCAGGGCGCACAGTAGCCACCCGTCCGCAGGCGCGGATCGGGTACCGGCTGGCGGGTCTTGCGGGAGGGGCACCAGACTCACCCGCCATGGCGCGGATCCTGGTCACCGAGAAGATCGCCGACGGCGGGCTCGACCGGCTGCGATCAGCGGGTCATGACGTCGACCTCCAGCTCGACCTCACCCCCGAGCAGCTGCTCGACGCGGTGCGGGGCGCCCACGCGCTGATCATCCGCTCGGCCACGACCGTCACCGCCGAGGTGCTGGCGGCCGGGCAGGACCTCGTGGTGGTGGGCCGCGCCGGCATCGGGCTGGACAACGTCGACACCGAGGCCGCCACCAGCCAGGGCGTGATGGTGGTGAACGCGCCCCAGTCGAACATCCTCACCACCGCCGAGCACACCATGGCGCTGCTGCTCGCGCAGGCTCGCAACATCCCGCAGGCCCACGCCGCCCTCACCGCCGGTCGCTGGGAGCGCAGCCGGTGGGAGGGGGTGGAGCTGGCCGACAAGGTGCTCGGCATCGTCGGCCTCGGCCGCATCGGCAAGCTCGTCGCCCAGCGCGCGTCGGCGTTCGGCATGAAGGTGGTCGCCCACGACCCCTTCGTCGCCCCCGAGCGCGCCCGGCAGGTCAACGTGGAGCTGCTCGGGCTCGAGGAGCTGGTCCGCGTGTCCGACTTCCTCACCCTGCACGTGGTGAAGACGCCCGAGACGCTGGGCATGGTGAGCAAGGAGCTGCTCGCGCTGGCCAAGCCCACCCTGCGGATCGTGAACGTGTCGCGGGGCGGCGTGATCGACGAGGACGCTCTCGCCGAGGCGATCCGGGAGGGCCGCGTCGGCGGCGCCGCCATCGACGTGTTCGCCACCGAGCCCACCACGAGCTCGCCCCTCTTCGAGCTGCCGCAGGTGGTCGTCACCCCGCACCTGGGGGCGAGCACCGCCGAGGCCCAGGACAAGGCCGGGGACACCATCGCCGAGCAGGTCGCGCTGGCCCTGGCCGGCGAGTTCGTGCCGTTCGCCGTGAACGTGAGCGCCGCCGAGGCCTCCAGCACCGTGCGGCCCTTCCTGCCCCTGGCCGAGCGGCTCGGCCAGCTCTACGCCGGGCTCGCCGCCGGCGTCCCCGACGTCATCGAGATCGGGTACGAGGGCCAGCTCGCCGACTCGGACACGCGGATCCTCACCCTGTCGGTGCTGAAGGGCCTCTTCGGCCGCGTCAGCGAGGAGCCGGTGAGCTACGTGAACGCACCGCGCCTGGCGGAGGAGCGCGGCATCGAGGTGCGCGAGTCGTCGAGCTCGACGTCGCGCGACTACGTGAACCTGGTGACCATCCGGGGCGGCGACCACGCGATCGGCGGCACCCTCGCGGGCCTTCGCTCCGAGCCCCGCCTCGTGATGGTGGACGACCACTCGGTGGACGTGCCGCCCGCCGAGCACATGCTGGTCGTCCGCAACGACGACGTGCCCGGGATGATCGCGTCGGTCACGGGCGTGCTCGGCGAGGCCGCGATCAACATCGACGACATGCACCTCGGGCGGTCCGAGGAGGGGCGGGCCGCGCTGATGGTCCTCGCCACCCGTGGCCACGTCCCCGAGGACGTGCAAGGAGCCATCCGAGCCGTGCCCGGTGTGGTGACGGTGGCCGCGCTGTAGAGGTCAGCGCTTCGCAGCCCGGAGGCCGTCGGCCTCCGCCGCGGCGGCGTCGGCATAGCAGCGATCGGGCGTGGTGCGCTCGTAGTTGGCCATGCCCGGCAGGTGGAAGATCTTCGAGGCCAGCTTCGCCTTCACCCGGTGGGTGGGAGGGCACGCGCCCTCGACCGGCTCGACCCACGCCTCGGCCGAGGGCGTGCCGTTCGCCGCCGCCGGCCGCGGTGCATCGGGATCGGGCGTCGCTCGGGCGACCGGCGCCGCGGCGACCCCGGGATCCGAGGTCAGGCGCGGCCAGGGCTGGTCGGGCCGCGAGGTCGACGACGGTCCGTCGGTGGCCTGGCTCCTGAGCAGCTTCGTGAGCACCGCGACGATGCCGTACAGGAGGCCGAGCACGAGCCCGAGGCGCAGCAGGCGTCGGATCACCTCGTCGAAGGTAGTCGACGGCCCTCCTCGCCTTGACGCCCCCCGAAGGCGGCGGGAAGATGGTCGGACATGACCAGGACCTTCGCCTCCGACCTCCTCCTGCTTATGTAGGCGAGCGCCCCCCTCTCGGCGCTCGCCCCGACGACCTCCTGCCGATGGCAGGAGGTTTTTCTTTGCCCTGATCGCTGCACACCCAAGAACCTGAGGACCCTCACATGCCACCGGAACCCGTGTCCCCGAAGAAGATGCCCTTCGACAAGTACCGGCCGTTCCGCCCGCTCGACCTGCCCGACCGCACCTGGCCGGACAAGCGCATCGAGAAGGCGCCGCTGTGGTGCTCCGTCGACCTCCGTGACGGCAACCAGGCCCTCATCGACCCGATGGACCCTGCCCGGAAGCGCCGCATGTTCGACACCGTCGTGCAGATGGGCTTCAAGGAGATCGAGGTGGGGTTCCCGTCGGCCAGCCAGCCCGACTTCGACTTCATCCGGCAGCTGATCGAGGAGGACCTGGTGCCGGACGACGTCACCATCCAGGTCCTCGTGCAGTGCCGGCCCGAGCTGATCGAGCGCACCTACGAGTGCCTCCAGGGGGCCAACAACGCGATCGTGCACTTCTACAACTCCACGTCGGTCCTGCAGCGACGGGTGGTGTTCGGCCTCGACCGGGAGGGCGTCACCGCCATCGCCACCGACGCCGCCAAGCTGTGCCGCAAGCTCGAGCCCACGCTCAAGGGCACGAACGTGCGCTACGAGTACAGCCCCGAGAGCTTCACGGGCACCGAGGTCGACTACGCCATCGAGATCTGCTCGGCGGTGTTCGACGTGATCGAGCCTGGCGACGAACGGCTGATCATGAACCTGCCGGCGACGGTGGAGATGTACACGCCGAACGTCTACGCCGACGTCATCGAGTACTTCCACCGCAACGTGCCCCACCGTGACCGGGTGTGCCTGTCGCTGCACCCGCACAACGACCAGGGGACAGGCGTGGGTGCCGCGCAGCTCGCGCTGATGGCCGGCGCCGACCGGGTGGAGGGCACGCTGTTCGGCAACGGCGAGCGCACGGGGAACGTCGACGTCGTGAACATCGCCATGAACCTCTTCACGCAGGGGGTGGACCCGGAGCTCGACATCTCCGACATCGACGCCATCCGCCGCGTCGCCGAGTACTGCAACCGGCTGCCGGTGCCGGAGCGCCACCCGTACGTCGGCGACCTCGTGTACACGTCGTTCTCGGGCAGCCACCAGGACGCGATCAAGAAGGGCTTCGAGGCGCTCGGCTTCGGCGACTACGAGGAGTGGCAGGTGCCGTACCTGCCCATCGATCCGAAGCACGTCGGCCGCACCTACGAGGCCGTCGTGCGGGTGAACAGCCAGAGCGGCAAGGGCGGCGTCGCGTACGTGATGAAGGCCGAGCACGGCCTCGACCTGCCCCGCCGGCTCCAGATCGAGTTCTCGAAGACGATCCAGACCATCACGGAGGACACCGGCACGGACATCTCCTCCACCGAGATCTGGGCCGCGTTCGAGGGCGAGTACCTCGACCCCGGCGCGCCCGTGCAGCTCCTGTCGCACGAGACGACCACCGGCGAGAAGGGCTCCACGGTCACCGCGCAGCTCCTGGTGGACGGTGAGCACCGCACCGTCCACGGCGCGGGCACCGGCCCCATCTCCGCATTCGTCGCCGCCGTGCAGGCGGACCTCGGGGTGGACGTCGACGTGGTCGACTACGCGGAGCACGCCGTCAGCTCGGGCACCGATGCGACGGCCGCCGCGTACGTGGAGGCGCAGACCCCCGACGGCGAGATCCGGTGGGGCGTGGGCCTCGACGAGAGCATCCTCACCGCGTCCCTCCGGGCGGTCGTCAGCGCGGTGAACCGGCACCGCGACCACCAGCGCCTGGTCGAGCGCCACGAGGCCTGAGCGTCACCGCCCGTCCGACGGGCTGCCGTTAGGGTCCTCCGGGTGATGCGACCCCACCGTGCTCTGCGCCTGCTCCTGCTGCCCGCCCTCCTCCTGGCTGTCGGGGCGGGGTGCGGGGACGACGGCGACGACGGCGGTGGTGACGGTGGTGACGGCCTGAGCGACGAGGAGCAGCACTACGTCGACGACGCCATGAAGGACTTCGACGCCGAGGACGCGGCGCCGCTCACCGAGGACGACGCCACCTGCATCGTCACGTCGATGGTCCGGTCGGTGGGGGTCGACGGCCTCGAGGACGCTGGCATCACCCCCGAGTCGTTCTCGGAGGCCGAGGGGTTCCCCGACGGGCTCACCGAGGACCAGGCGACCCAGGTCGTGGGCTCGATCAACGGCTGCGTCGACCTGCGCGACCTCTTCCTGGAGAGCATCACGCAGGACTCGTCCCTCCCCAAGGACACCCAGGACTGCCTGGCCAAGCAGTTCGACGACGACTTCGTCCGGCGCCTCATGATCGTCACCCTCAGCAAGGGCGAGGAGGGGCTGAGCAGCGACTCCGACCTCACCGCCGAGCTGATGGCGATCTTCCAGGAGTGCCCGGGCGCGCTCGGCTGACCGAGGCGTGCCTCGATGACGACGCGCGGGCGTGCGCTCGCGGGGGCGGCGGTGGTCGCGGGCATCGTGGTCACCCTGCTCCTGTGGCGACCGTGGTCGGACGACGACGACGGCGACGACGCGGCGCCGACGACCACCAGCAGCACCACCGGCGCACCCACCACGGGCGAGCCGGTGGTGGGCGAGCCGGGCGTCCCCGGCGTGGGGGATCCCTACTTCCCGGGCCTCGGCAACGGGGGCTTCGACGTCGACCACTACACCCTCGACCTCACGTGGCTCGCCGACCAGGGTGAGCTGGAGGGGGTGGTCACGATCGACGCGACCGCCACCCAGGACCTGAGCCGGTTCAACCTGGACCTGGCCGGCCTCGACGTGCGGGCGGTCACGGTGGCCGGCGAGGAGGCGACGGCCAGCCACAAGGGTCGTGAGCTCACCATCGACCCCGCCACCGACCTCGCCGATGGTGCGGACTTCACGACCGTCGTCACCTACAGCGGGACCCCGGTTCCGATCCAGGAGGGAACCGAGATCTTCGACCTCGGGTGGCACACCGACGGCCGTGAGGCGTTCGTGGTGTCCGAGCCCTCCGGCGCGCAGACGTTCTTCCCGGTGAGCGACCACCCCACCGACAAGGCGACGTACACGATCCGCGTCACCGCCCCGGAGGACCAGACGGTGGCGGCCAACGGGCTGCTGGTGGAGCAGGCCGACACCGGCCACGGCACCAGATCGTGGACCTACGAGGAAGAGGAGCCGATGGCGAGCTACCTCGTGCAGGTCGCCATCGGTGACTACGAGCTGGTCGACGCCGGGACCGTCGGTGACGTGACCCTGCGCCACGCCTTCCACCGCAAGGCACCGGAGCGAGCGAGGGACGCCGTGAAGGGGACGGCCGACATGATCACGCTCCTCGACGACGTGTACGGGCCCTTCCCGTTCGATGCGTACGGCGTCCTCGTGGTCGACGAGGCGCTCGGGTTCGCCCTCGAGACGCAGAGCCTCACGATCATCGGCACCGACATCGCCTCGGAGGGCGCGGGCGCCGACCAGATCCTGCTGCACGAGCTCGCGCACCAGTGGGTGGGCGACGCCGTGAGCCCGGCCACGTGGAAGGACGTGTGGCTGAACGAGGGGTTCGCGACCTATGCGGAGTGGCTTTGGCTCGAGCGCACGGGGCAGGGGTCGGCGGCGCACGAGGCGCGTCGGCTCTCGGGGACCTCCGGGCTCGACCGGCCGCCCGGCGACCCGGGCCCGCAGGAGCTGTTCTCGAACACGGTCTACGTGCGCGGGGGCATGGCGCTGCAGGCGCTGCGCGAGGAGGTGGGCGACGACGCCTTCTTCGAGATCCTGCATCGGTGGGTCGAGGAGCATCGCGGCACCACCGCGTCCACCAAGGACTTCATCGGTCTCGCCGAGGAGGTCAGCGGCGACGACCTGGGTGCGCTCTTCCAGCGCTGGCTCTACGACGAGGGCCTGCCCTCGCTCGACTGACGATCAACCGGTGAGGTAGCGCGGGCGGGTCGCCTCGAAGCTCGTGATGTCGCCCTCGCTCCGCAGGGTGATGCCGATGTCGTCGAGGCCCTCGAGGAAGCGCTCCCGCACCGCGTCCTCCAACGGGAAGCCCACCTCCAGACCGATGGCAGCCGCAGAGAGCGTGCGCCGGTCGACGTCCACCACCAGCTCCAAGGTGGGGTCCGCCTCGACGGCCCGGAGCAGCTCGGCCCCCACCTCGGCCGGCACCACGACCGGGACGAGGCCGTTCTTCGTGCAGTTGTTCCGGAAGATGTCGGCGAAGCGCGGGCTGATCACGGCCTGGAACCCGTAGTCCATGATCGCCCACACCGCGTGCTCCCGGCTCGAGCCGGTGCCGAAGTTGGGCCCGCCGATGAGGATGTTCGCCCCGGCGAAGCGCTCGTCGTTGAGGACGAAGCTCCGGTCGTCGCGCCACGAGGAGAAGAGGCCCTGGCCGAACCCGGTGCGCTCGACGCGCTTCAGCCACTCGGCCGGGATGATCTGGTCGGTGTCGACGTCGGACCGGTCGAGCGGCATCGCGGTGCCCTGCACGATCTGGACGGGGTTCATGACGTGGTCCTTTCGACGGGCCGGAGGCGATCCGGCTTCGCCGGTCGCCGGTAGGCACCTGCGGAGGGTGCTTGGAGCGAAGCGACGCCCGGAGCAGGCATCAGCGCAGGTCGGTGGGCAGCGCGAAGTGCCCGGCGATGGCGGTGGCGGCGGCGACGGCGGGGGACACGAGGTGGGTGCGGCCGCCGCGGCCCTGTCGACCTTCGAAGTTCCGGTTGCTGGTCGACGCCGCCCGCTCGCCGGGCGCCAGCTTGTCCGGGTTCATGGCGAGGCACATCGAGCACCCCGGCTCCCGCCAGTCGAACCCGGCGGACGTGAACACCCGGTCGAGCCCTTCGGCCTCGGCCTGCTGCTTCACGGCGAACGAACCGGGTACCACGAGGGTGCGCACGCCCTCCTTCACCGTGCGGCCGTCGGCGACCGCGGCGGCCGCACGGAGGTCCTCGATGCGCGAGTTCGTGCAGCTGCCGATGAACACGGTGTCGACGGCCACGTCGCGCACCGGCGTGCCGGCCGTGAGCCCCATGTACTCGAGGGCGCGGGCGGCGCTGTCGCGCTCGTGCGGGTCGGCGAAGTCGTCGGGGGAGGGGATGGAGGCGTCGAGCGGCACGACCTGCGCCGGGTTGGTGCCCCACGAGACGTGCGGGAGGATCCCGGCGGCGTCGAGGCGCACCTCCTTGTCGAAGGCGGCGCCCTCGTCGGTGGGAAGCGTGCGCCAGTCGTCGAGCGCCGCCTCCCACGCCGCCCCTGTCGGCGCGTGCGCCCTGCCCTCGAGGTAGGCGTAGGTGACGTCGTCGGGCGCGATGAGCCCGGCCTTGGCGCCCGCTTCGATGGACATGTTGCAGATCGTCATGCGGCCCTCCATCGAGAGCCCGGCGATGGTGTCGCCGCGGTACTCGATCACGGAGCCGATGCCTCCACCGGTGCCGATGCGGCCGATGATGGCGAGGATCACGTCCTTGGCGGTGGCCCCCGCCGGCAGCTCCCCCGTGACGGTGACCGCCATCGTGCCGGGGCGCTGCTGTGGCAGCGTCTGGGTGGCGAGGACGTGCTCGACCTCGCTGGTGCCGATGCCGAACGCCAGCGCGCCGAAGGCGCCATGGGTGGACGTGTGGCTGTCGCCGCAGACGATCGTCATGCCCGGGAGGGTGCGCCCCTGCTCGGGACCGATCACGTGCACGATGCCCTGGTGCGGGTCGCCCATGCCGTAGTGGGTGATCCCGAACTCGGCGGTGTTGGCGGCGAGCACCTCGAGCTGCTTCGCGGAGATCGGGTCGGCCACCGGCTTGTCGATGTCCTCGGTCGGCACGTTGTGGTCGGCGGTGGCGATGGTGAGGTCGGGCCGGCGGACGGAACGGCCGGCCAGGCGGATCCCGTCGAACGCCTGCGGGCTCGTGACCTCGTGGACGAGGTGGAGGTCGATGTAGAGGAGGTCGGGTTCGCCCGGCGCGCTGCGCACGACGTGGCGGTCCCACACCTTCTCGGAGAGCGTCTTGGCTGCGGTCATCGTGACGATCCTCTTGACTGTCTCACATTTCGAGATGATGATCTCGAACCGTGGACACTGTAAGCGGCGTCGGCGTCCTCGACAAGGCGGTGGCGGTGCTCGACGCCGTCGAGGGAGGGCCCAGGTCCCTCACCGAGCTCGTGTCGTCCACGGGCCTGAGCCGTCCGACCGCGCACCGGCTCGCCGTCGCCCTCGAGACCCATGGGCTGCTGCGGCGTGATGAGGACGGGCGGTTCTGCCTCGGCCTGCGGCTCATCGGGCTCGGGCACGAGGCGGCCGAGGCCGTCCCCCTGTGGGCGGCGGCCCGCCCGGCGCTCGCCTGGCTCCACGAGCAGACGGGCGAGAGCGTGCAGCTCTTCGTGCGTGATGGCGACACCCGCGTGTGCGTCGAGTCGATCGAGTCGCCACGCGAGCTGAGGACCATCGTGCCTGTCGGTGCGCGTCTCCCGCTGCGCGTGGGCAGTGCCGGCAAGGTGCTCTCCGGTGGATCCGGTCCCTGGGTGCAGAGCGTCGGGGAGCGGGAGGAAGGCGTTGCGAGCGTGTCCGCCCCGGTGCACGATCGGGCGGGCCGGGTGGTCGCGGCGGTCTCGGTGAGCGGTCCGATCCAGCGCCTCACCCGCAAGCCCGGCCAGCGCTACGGCGCCCTCGTCGCCGACGCCGCCCGCCAGGTCGAGGCCGCCGTGGATCAGCCGCCCGGACGGTCGACGAGCGTGACGAGCGTCCTCGGCTCGGCTGGGCCGTAGCTCTCCACCGCACTCCGATCCGCGCCCGTCCTCGGCGCCGACGTCCGAGATGTCCGATCTCACCCGCGGGAATCGTCCACCCCGCCCATCCGCGCACGTTGGATCTGGGTCAGACTTCCCGCGGTGAGCGACCACGGGTGGGACATGGCGCTGGTCGGGCGGATCGCGACGGTCACGGCCCGGGCAGCGAACCTCGAGCAGCTGTCGCGACCGTTCCTCGAGCTGCTCCAGGACCTCACGGGCTTCGAGTCGACCTACGTGACGGTCCTGCACTGGGACGACTTCAAGCAAGAGGTGCGCTACGCGAGGAACACCGGCATCCTCAACGTGACGGAGGGGGTGTTCGTGGACTGGAGCGACACGCTCTGCCGGCGCGCCCTGCTCGAGGGGCGCCTGGCCACCGACGACGTGCCGTCGGTGTGGCCCGACAGCGATGCCGCGCGCGAGATGGGGATCGTCACCTACGTGAGCGTGCCGATCGTGACGTCCGAAGGCGCGACCTACGGCACGCTGTGTGCGGCATCGGCGCGGTCGGTGCAGCTTCCCGAGGACGACCGTCGCATCATGGAGCTCTTCGCACGCCTCCTCGGCGGCCAGGCCGAGCGAGAGCGGCAGGCGGGCCAGGAGCGGGACCGGGTCGCCACGGCCGCGCTGCACGTGCAGGCCAACGCCGCCGCGATCGCCGCTACGGAGCACAAGCTCAAGACGCCCCTCACCGTCATCCGCAGCGCAGTGGGTCAGCTCGCGCAAGGCGCCGATCTCGACGACAGCGAACGGCACCTCCTGCTCGAGGCCCTCGAGCGTCAGTCGACCACGCTGGAGGCCTGCGTCCACGATCTGCTCACGCAGAGCCAACCGAGCAGCCCCATCCCGCCGATGGAGCTCGGCGTGGTGCCGCTCGAGCCGTTCCTGGTGCGGATCGCCTCGGACATGCGCCTCGTCGCGCCCGCACGCGCGATCACGCTGACCTGTGATGATCGGCTGGCGTGCATCGCCAACACCACCGCGCTGATGCACGTGCTGGAGCATCTGCTCGACAACGCGATCAAGTACACCGACGAGGGCTCACCGATCCAGATCGCGGCGCTCGAGGACCACGGAGCCGCGGCCATCACGGTGAGCGACGAAGGTCCAGGGCTCGTCGACGACGCCATGTTTCAGGCGTTCACCCGAGGCGCCCTCAGCTCGGTCGACGGCAGTGGCATGGGCCTCTTCGTCGTGCGCTCGCTCGTGGCCGGCATGGGGGGCACCGTCGAGGCCCTTCCGTCGCCCCGCGGCACGACCATGCGGATACGGCTCCCCCTCGAGGCGTAGGCCGCTGGGTCGGACTGCCCGCCGTGGATCCAGCGAGCCCCGACTCCGGTCGGGTGCGACACCGGTTGCGTGTCCGCGGGCGCGTCCAGGGGGTGTTCTTCCGCGCGTCGGCGGAGCGCGAGGCAGCGCGCCTCGGCGTGGCCGGCTTCGCGCGCAACGAGCGCGACGGCTCCGTGACCGTCGAGCTGGAGGGCTCGCCTGCCGCGGTGGCGGCCATGGAGACGTGGTGCCGGACAGGGCCACCCCGCGCCGAGGTGACGAGCGTCGAGGTGGAGGACGTAGCGGTGCTCGGCACCCGGAGCTTCGGCGCGCGCTGAGCGGATCGGCCTGACCTCACTCAAGGGGGGTCGTGGCGGTCCAGCCGGCGACCTCGGTGGGCTCGAGCACGATCACCGACGTGACGGTGCCGGGATCGCGGTAGACGGGGAAGGCCGTCGCGAGCGCATCGAGCCCGGCGCGGCTCGGTCCGTGCTCCCTGGCGCTCCCGTGAGCGCGCACCCACCACAGCTGGGACCAGTCGTCGTCGTAGTGCTCGACGAGGAGGACGGCTCGGGCGTCGACCAGGAGGTTGCGGAGGCGTTGCAGCCGTGGCCCGGCCTTGGGCTTCACGGTGTCGATCGGGATCACGATCCGATCGTCGAGCACGACGAACACCACCGGAACGAGGTCGACGCCGCGCTCGGCGTGGACGGTGCCGAAGGTCCCGTGACGAGCGGCGCGCATCCGCTCCCAGCACGCCTCGGCGTCGAGCTGCACGCCGGAACGCTGCCACACGAGATCCGGCGGTGCGGCGGCGGGCGAGGGGACAGACTGGCCGGGTGCGGTTCGACCCCACCGTCGACGACGAGGTCCGCAAGGCCGTCCAGACCGGTCTGCGCGCGTACAACGACGCTTCGTCGCCCATCCTGCGCGGCTACCGCGAGCGGGGGGAGGACAAGGAGGTGCCGTTCGACCTCTACGCCTTCGATGATGCCGGCGAGCTGACCGGCGGCATCGTGGCGTCGACGTGGGGCGGCTGGTTGGCGATCGATCTCGTGTGGGTCCGGGAGGACCAGCGCGGGACCGGTCTCGGTTCCGACCTGCTGCGGCGGATCGAGCAGCGAGCTCGAGACGAACGCGGTTGCGTGGGGGTCCGCCTCGACACATGGGGCTTCCAGGCCAAGCCCTTCTACGAGAAGCAGGGGTACACGGTCTTCGGGGTCCTGGAGGACTACCCGCCGGGCGAGACGGAGTACCTCCTGGCGAAGCGCCTCGACGGCGACGCGCCCCAGCCGGAGCGCTAGGCGCGGGCGCCGAGGATCTCCCGGGCGGCGCGCTCGCCCGAGCGGATGGCGCCGTCGATCGCGCCGTGCGAGGTGGTGGCGGTCTCGGTACCCGCCCAGTGGATGCGACCCCACGGCTCGCGCAGGAGGTGCCCGACGCTCGTGAGGACGCCCGGCTTGAAGTGCGCCATCGAGCACCCCCGGGTCCACTCCTCCTGCCACCACGCCGTCTCCACGATGTCCACCGGTGCGGCCGCCCTCGGCCCGAGGCGCGCCGACAACGTGTCGAGAAGGACCCGACGGCGTTCGGCCTCGGGCAACCCGTCGAAGCGCTCGGCGACGTGGCTGAACGCGAACGAGGCGAGCGTGCCGTAGCTCGCGTCCGCCGGCGATGCGTCGATGGTGACCTCCGACGCCGAGCCGGGCTCCGATGTCTGGCCGCTGAAGCCGTCGGACCGCCAGAAGGGCTCGTCGTACACGAGGAGCGTCTTGGACTCCGGCCCCGCCACCGCCCCCCGGTAGAGGGCCGCTCGATCGTCCGGCAGGTCGGGTGTGAACTGGATCTCCAGCACGAGCGCGGGCGGCACCGTGATCGCGACGCGCGGCGCGTGCACGATCACGTCGTCGGACGTGACGACCACGTTGTCGTGCTGCTGGGTGATCGCTCGCACCGGCGCACGCAGGTACACGGCGTCGAACAGCTCGGCCGCCATCCGCTGGGCCATGACGCCGGCACCGCCGTCGACCAGGCTCTCCTGCGAGCCCCCCTCGATCGAGAACAGCGTCTCGAGGCTGCCGTGGCCACGCACGAGCATCAGCAGGTTGAGCAGAGACACGTCGTGGAGGTCGCCGGTGTGGAGGCCGCGCACGGCCATCTCGAACAGGTCGCGGGCGAGCGGCGTGCGGATGCCGGTGGTCTCGAGGTGCTCGCCGACCGAGCGGGCGTCCCACTCGGCGGCCTTCGGCGCGGTCCACGGCGCCTCGAGGGGCACCTCCTTGGCGAGCCGGTCGATCTTCCACTGGGCGCGGCCGATCGTCAGCACCGCCAGCGGGCTGATCTTCGGGATCAGGCCCTTGTACGTGCGGGTGCGGCCGCCGCCCACGAGCAGGTGCTTCCCGGCGACGTGCGTCTTGTAGGTGGCCGCGCCCATCTCGGCAACCAAGGCGTGAGCCGCGTCGTGCTTGGGTCCGAGCCAACCGCCGCCGCGGTCGACGGTCGCGCCGCTCGCGAGCTGCTGGGTCCAGATCCGGCCGCCGACGCGGTCGCGCGCCTCGAGCACGGCGACGGTCTTGCCGGCTTGCGTGAGGCGGCGCGCCGTCGTGAGCCCCGCGTAGCCCGCTCCTACGACGCAGACGTCGGCCTCGACCCGTTCCGGCATCCCGGCGACGGTAGCCGTGGGGCGCCGCGGGTAGAACGGACCCCATGGGGAACGCCACGGTCGACCATCGGCGCCTGCACGACGAGGAGAACGCCGACCTCTCCGCCTACCTGCACTCCCTCGACGACGCGGATTGGGAGCGTCCGTCGCTGTGCGATGGCTGGCGCGTCCGCGACGTCGTCGGGCACATCCTCTACGGCAACGAGCAGCACCTCTCCACGCTTCCGTTCCGGCTCGCCAAGCACGGGTTCTCGTCCGACCGCTCGGGCAAGGCGTACTCCATCGCGCGTGCCGAGGGGCGTACGCCGGCCGAGCTCCTGCAGGCGTTCGACGAGCGGGATCCCTGGGCCGGCACCTGCCGCGTGTTCCCGCCCAAGCTCGTGCTGCTCGACCGCTTGGCGCACCACCAGGACATCCGTCGCGCGCTCGGTCACGACCGGGTGATCCCCGAGGAGCGCGTCGTCGCCGTGCTCGACGCCACGCCGCGCCTCGGTTCGGTGTTCGGCGCCAAGCACCGCACCAACGGCCTCCGCTTCGAGGCCGCCGACGTCGACTGGTCGTGGGGCGGCGGACCGGTGGTACGAGGTCCGGGGGAGGCCCTCGCCATGACGATGCTCGGCCGCGCCCAGCCCCTACCGGAGCTGTCGGGCGACGGGGCCGGGCTGTTCGCCTCCCGACTGGCGGGCTGAGCCTCAGCCGGCGGGCACCCGGTCTGCGACCAGGTGCACCACCGGCAGCTCCGGGTGCTCGCGGCGCACCCGGCTGGGGACGTCCCAGTGCAGCCACCGCGACGGCCCCGGTGGCAGCGTCGACAGCACGATCCCGGCGAAGGCGTCAGCGCCCTCCCGGCGGATCACGGTGTTCACGGCTTGGACCGGGTTGGCATCGCCGATCTCGCCATCCGCCACGATGCGCTCCTCGTGGAGCCGGTCGAGCCCCTCCTGCAGGGTGCGGCGCGCCGCCGCGTTCACCTCGCCCTCCGTCCAGACGTGGTCGGACGGGTGCTGCACCGGCACCAGCAGCAGGAAGCGGCAGGGACCCTCCTCCCGGAGGGACCGGAGGTGGTCGATGAGGTGGCCGCCTCCCAGGGTCTTGTGGGCGACGACGAGGTAGCGGCGCATGGCGGCTCCCTTCCTCGGTTGCTCCCCCCGACGCTACGCCCGCCGGTCGGTCATGGGAAGGCACGTCGGGGCTGTGACATCCTTCGGCGGTGGCCGCCCGGCGTGATCCGGTGATCCGCTGGGGGGTGATCGGACCAGGAGGGATCGCGCAGCGGTTCGCGAACGCCATGACCGCAGTGCACGATGGCGAGATCGTCGCGGTGGCATCCCGTTCGCTCGACCGTGCGAACGCGTTCGGCGACGAGCATGGCATCGCACGGCGCTACGACGACGAGCAAGCCCTCGCCGACGACCCGCAGGTGGACGCGGTCTACGTGGCCACGCCGCACGCGCGCCACGAGGCCGACACGATCCGTTGCCTCGAGGCGGGCAAGCCCGTGCTGTGCGAGAAGCCCTTGGCGCTCAACGCAGGGCAGGCGCAACGCATGGTCGACGCGGCAGCCGCGGCCGGGCTCTTTCTGATGGAGGCGGTCTGGAGCCGGTTCCTCCCGTCGTACCGCGCCCTGGTCGACGTGCTCGGTTCGGGACGGATCGGCACGCCGTTGCAGGTGGAGGCCGACTTCGGGTTCCGCGTCCCCGTCGATCCGACCCATCGCCTCTTCGACCCGCAGCAGGGCGGCGGCGCGCTGCTCGACCTCGGCATCTACCCGATCCAGCTCTGCACGCTGGCCCTGGGGCCGGTCGAGCAGGCCGTCGCGCAAGGGCGGCTGGGCGACACCGGCGTGGACGAGCAGGTCGCGGCGGTGCTCCGCCACGAGGGCGGCGGGCTGGGCGTGGTCAGGGCCGCCATCACGGTCCCGCTGGCGTGCACCGCGCGCATCAGCGGCACCGACGGCTGGATCGACCTCCCTCCCTTCATGCACTGCCCGACGTCGCTCACCGTGCACTCCGTCGGCGCCGCCCCGGAGGCGATCGACGCACCGATCGGCGTCGAGGGCCTCGAGCACGAGATCAGCGAGGTCCACCGCTGCCTCGCCGCCGGCCTCCGCGAGAGCCCCACCATGCCGCTCGCCGAGTCGGTTGCCCTCGCCAGCGTCATGGACGACATCCGGGCCCAGGTCGGCGTCGTGTACCCGGGGGAGCGGTGACGCCTGACCGCAGGTTTGGCGGCTCGGCCGACGGGGCAGCCGCTGTGCCCATGGATGGGTCCGCGCCGCCCGACGATCCTGTGGAGGACGTCGCTCCGTACCGGGGCAGCCGCGACGCGGCGGAGACCCTCATCGGCGCGGTCGAGCGAGCCGGCGACCCGTGGGAGGTCGTCCGAGCTCCACAGCTGGTGGGCCGCGAGCTCGACGCCGTGCGGAGCTGGCCCGTCGTGCTGCCGCACGGGGAGCTGCTCGGTGTGATCACCCGCACCTCGGATGGCGCGTCCGGGGACGACGAGCTGATCCGGGTGCTCCTCCGGACGTTCGCTTCGCTCGTCGCGGCCGAGGAGAGCGCCACCGAGGTCACCCGACGGGCCATCGAGGCTGAGCAGGAGGCGCGCACCGACCCCCTCACCGGTCTCCTCAACCGCCGGGCCTGGGACGACGCCCTCGCCGCCGAGACGGCCCGGATGGCGCGGCACCAGCACCCGGCGCTGGTGCTCGTCATCGACGTCGACGGCCTCAAGCAGGTCAACGACACCGATGGCCACCTGGCCGGCGACCTCCTCCTGCGCGCGGCCGCCGCCGCAATGCGCGAGGCGGTACGGGAGGAGGACGTCGTGGCCCGGATCGGTGGCGATGAGTTCGCGGTGCTCGCCGTCGAGGCGGACGAGCCCTCGCGCCGCACCCTCCTGGAGCGGGTGCGGGTGGCGCTGATGGCCGCCGAGGTCGAGGCATCGGTGGGCGCGGCGGCGGCCGAGCCCGGAGCGTCGCTCGCCGAGGCCTTCGAGCAGGCAGACCGGGAGATGTACGCCGCCAAGCGCTCGCGGAAGGAGCTCGCCGCCGAGCTCAGCGAGCCGTCGATGGCGACCGAGGCGCCCGAGCAACCGCCTCGACGGCGGCGAGCAGCTCCGGGACGAACACCGCGGGCCGGGTGACGCAACCGGTGTGATCGATCGCGGCGTCGTGGACCGACGGGTTCGGCAGCGCCGCGACGAGGCGTTTTTGGCGGGCCGGCGACACCGCGGCGTCCCGGGTCGTCACGACCACTGCGTGGGGCACATCGACCCTGCCGATCCAGCGAGAGGCGTCGTAGCGAGCGAGCGAGAAGCCCGCCTGCACGGCGCGCCGGCGGTCGGTGAGGGCGAGCTCGGACTGCAGCCATCGGCGCAGGGCCGGGTCGAGACGGCCTCGCCGCGCCGGCGCCGTCGTGGTGGCGCGCAGGCGCTGGAGCAGGGACGGCCCGATGTCGCGCACGGGCTCGATGCCGCGGAACCGGTGGGCGGTCGCGCACAGCACCAGACCGGCCACCTGCCCGGGGTGGCGGTGCCACACGAGCTGCGCGATCGGACCGCCCATCGAGTAGCCGACGACGATGGCCCGGTCGATCCCGAGCACCTCCAAGGCGGCGGCGGCATCGTCGGCGCAGTCAGCCAGGCGGACGGCCCGGTCGGCGCGGATGCCCCGGCCGTGGCCGCGGTGGTCGATGGCCACGACGCCGTAGCGCTCGGAGAGCACCGGGTAGGTGGGGAACCAGTTGGCGTCGGCGGTGACGCCGATGCCGTGCAGCAGCAGCACGGTGGGCGCGCCGTCCGGCGCGGGGTGGTGCCGCACGAACGTGGTGCCGCGGCCGGGCAGCTCGAGCGGACCGCCGGGGAGCAGCGTCGGGAGCCAGCGGTCCGCCGGGAGGTCCGGCTCGGCCGCCGCTTCGCTCACTGGATGCTGACGAGCTCGACGGTGAGGTTGGCGCCCGTGGGGGACTGGAAGTCGACCTTGTCGCCCGGCTTGCGCCCGATGAGCGCCTCGCCCAACGGCGACCCGGGGCTGATGATGTCGTGCTCCACGCCGCGCTCCTCGACGGACCCGAAGAAGTAGAGCTCGGTGTCATCGTCGCCCTCGTAGCGGAGCTCCACCACGCAGCCGGGCTCGACAGCGTCGCCCTCGGTGCCCTCCACGATCTCGGCGTTCTCGAGCATCGCGGCGATCTGGCGGATCCGCGCCTCCATCTGGCCCTGGTGGTCCTTGGCGGCGTGGTAGTCGCCGTTCTCCTTGAGGTCGCCGAGCTCTCGCGCCGCCTCGATCTTGCGGGCGATGTCGACGCGTCCGACGGTGGTGAGCTCGTCGTGCTCGGCCTTCAGCCGGTCGTAGGCGGCCTGCGAGAGGTGATGGGTGTCAGCCATAGGAGCGGATCAGTTTACCTGCCGCTCCCTGCCCTCCCAGTAGGGGGCGCGGAGCTTGAACTTCTGGAGCTTGCCGGTGGCGGTGCGCGCCAGCTCGTCGCGGAACTCGATCGAGGTCGGGCACTTGAAGCCCGCGAGGTGCTCCTTGCACCAGGCACGGAGCTCGTCCTCCGTGGCGTTGGCGCCTGGCGCGAGGACCACGAGCGCCTTGATCGTCTCGCCCCACTTCTCGTCGGGCACCCCGATCACGCACACCTCGGCGACGGCGTTGTGCGAGAAGAGGCAGTCCTCGACCTCGATCGAGCTGACGTTCTCGCCGCCCGAGATGATGATGTCCTTCTTCCGGTCGCTGATCGTGAGGAAGCCGCCCTCGTCGAGCGAGCCGCCGTCGCCGGTGTGGAACCAGCCGCCCTCGAGCGCGTCGGCGGTGGCCTCGGGCTGGTCCCAGTAGCTCTTCAGGATGTGGTTCCCGCGCGCCAGGACCTCGCCCTGGCCGTCGACCTTGAGCTCGATGCCCACCGCCGGCACACCCGCGCGCGAGAGCAGCGACGCACGGTCGTGGGGCGTCAGGTCGTCCCACTCGGAGCGAGTCCGGTTGATCGTGAGCAACGGCGCCGTCTCGGTGAGCCCGTAGATCTGGATCATCTCCCAGCCGAGCTCGGCCTCGATGCGCTCGATGGTGCGCGTGGGCGGCGGCGCACCGGCCACCACGATGCGCGTGCGGCCGTGTCCGGGGACCGGGCCGTCCCACGTGGCCGCCGCCTCCAGCACCATCGCGACCACCGCTGGGGCGCCGCACAGCAGGGTGACGCCGTGCTCCTCGATGCGTCGCAGGATGTCACCGCCGTCGACCTTGCGCAGCACCACCTGCGGCACCCCCATCGCGGTGAGCGCGTACGGCATGCCCCACCCGTTGCAGTGGAACATCGGCAGCGTGTGCAAGTAGGTGTCGCGATCGGACACGCCCGTGTGCCACCCGAAGATGGCGGCGTTGGACCACAGGTTGCGGTGCGTCATCTCCACGCCCTTGGGGCGTGCGGTGGTGCCCGACGTGTAGTTGATGGTGGCGGTGGCGTCCTCGTCCTGCTCGTCCCACGGCTCGGGCTCGCGCCCCTCGAGGAACACCTCGGCGTCGGTGTCGGTGCCCATCACCACGCGGTGCTTCACGGGCAGGTGGGCGACCGCCTCCGCGAGCTCGGGGTCGACGAGGAGCATCGAGGCCCCGGAGTGCTCGAGGATGTACTCGATCTCGCCCGGCGACAGGCGGAAGTTGATCGGCACCAGCACCCGGCCGTAGCCGCTCACGCCGAAGAACGACGTCAGCAGCCGCCCGGCGTTCTGCGACAGCACCGCCACCCGTTCGCCGCGGCCGATGCCGCGCTCGTCGAGCCCGGCGGCCTGCGCCCGGGCCAGCTCGCGCATCCGCCGGTAGGTGACCTGGCCCAGCCCGCCGCCCGGGGCGTCGGGCTCGTCGTGGAACCCGATCCGATCGCCGTACACGAGCGCGGCCCGGTCGAGGTGGCCGCCGATGGTCATGGGTGTCCGCAACGTCGTTCCCCCTGCGCTCGGCCTGTTGTGCCTGGTCCGGACGGTAGCCCCCTGCCGATCGACCTTGACTCAGGATCCGCCCGAGGGGGACACTTCCCGGGATGTCGACGTCCCCTCAGGCCGTAATCATCATCGTGTAGCGCACCGGTCCGCCGTGTGCGCTACGTCCGACCGTCCACCCTGGTGGGCGGTTTTTCCGTTCTAGAGGCAGAGGAGAGGCAAGGCAGTGAGCCATCGGGTCGGGGTGATGGGTGGCGACGGGATCGGTCCCGAGGTCACCGCGGAGGCGCTGAAGGTGGTGCGCGCCGCGGGGGTGGCCCTCGACACCGTCGACTACGACCTGGGCGGCGCGCGGTACCTGCGCGACGGCACCGTCCTCCCCGACGACATCGTCCAGGAGTGGCGGGGCCTCGACGCCCTGCTCGTCGGTGCCGTCGGCACCCCCGGCGTCCCACCCGGTGTCATCGAGCGGGGCCTGCTCCTCAAGATGCGCTTCGAGCTCGACCTCTACATCAACCTGCGGCCGTTCACGTACCCGGAGAACGACATCGACATGGTCGTGATCCGCGAGAACACCGAGGGGTCCTACGCCGGGGAGGGCGGCGCTCTCCGGAAGGGCACGCCCCACGAGGTGGCCACCCAGGGATCCGTGAACACCCGCATGGGGGTGGAGCGGGCCGTGCGCTTCGCGTTCGACCTGGCCGAGAGCCGGCCGCGCAAGCACCTCACGCTGGTGCACAAGACGAACGTCCTCACCTTCGCCGGCGACCTCTGGGAGCGCACCTTCGACGAGGTGAAGGCCGAGCACCCCGACGTGTCCACCGCCTACAACCACGTCGACGCCGCCTGCATCTACTTCGTGCAGTCGCCGCAGCAGTACGACGTGATCGTCACCGACAACCTCTTCGGCGACATCCTCACCGACCTCGGTGGCGCGGTGTCCGGGGGGATCGGGTTCGCGTCGAGCGCCAACCTGAACCCCGACCGCACCGGCCCGTCCATGTTCGAGCCCGTCCACGGGTCGGCGCCCGACATCGCCGGGCAGAACAAGGCCAACCCCGTCGCTGCGATCCTGTCGGCGGCCCTCATGCTCGACCACCTCGGTGAGGACGCCGCCGCCGCTCGGGTGCGCAAGGCCTGCGCCGAGGTCACGAACAGCTCTTCCGCTCTCACCGGCTCCACCACCGAGATCGGCGACCAGGTCGCCGCCCGCGTCTAGCGCACACGCAGAAGGACGAACCGACATGCCCATCACGCCCACCGAGAAGATCTGGATGAACGGCGAGCTCGTCGACTGGGACGACGCTCGCATCCACATCCTCACCCACACGCTCCACTACGGCATGGGCGTGTTCGAGGGCATCCGCGCCTACGAGACCGACGACGGACCCGGCGTGTTCCGACTCACCGACCACATCGAGCGGCTGTTCCGCAGCGCCGCCATCCTCGGCATGGAGATCCCCTACACGGTCGACGAGATCGTGCAGGGCACCAAGGACACCGTGGCGTCCACTGGGCTGCCCGGCTGCTACATCCGGCCGATCGCCTACTACGGCTACGGCGAGATGGGCCTCAACACGCTGCCGTGCAGCGTGGACGTGTCGATCGCGTGCTGGCCGTGGGGCGCCTACCTGGGCGATGACGCGCTCACCAAGGGCGTGCGGATGAAGATCAGCAGCTGGACCCGCCACGACCACAACACGATGCCGCCGGCGGCCAAGACCACCGGCAACTACGTGAACTCCAGCCTGGCCAAGGTCGAGGCGATCAAGGCCGGGTACGACGAGGCCCTGATGCTCAACCCGCAGGGGTTCATCTCCGAGTGCACGGGCGAGAACATCTTCGTGGCGCGGCATGGCCGGCTGATCACCCCGCCGCTGAGCGCCGGCGCGCTCGAGGGCATCACGCAGGACACCGTGATCCACCTCGCCAAGGACTTCGGCTTCGACGTGGTCTTCGGCGACCTCACGCGCTCCGACCTCTACGTGGCCGAGGAGATGTTCGTCGTCGGCACCGCCGCCGAGGTGAGCGCGGTCAGCTCCGTGGACGACCGACCGATCCCGTGCCCGGGTCAGATGACCAAGGAGATCGGCGCCGCCTACGGCGACGTCGTCCGCGGCAAGGTCGACAAGTACAAGACGTGGGTGGAGCTGTGCACATGAGCGACCTGCCCGCCCACGTGGAGATCTTCGACACCACGCTCCGCGACGGGGCGCAGTTCGAGGGGATCTCGCTCACCGTCGAGGACAAGCTCAAGGTCGCCGAGCAGCTCGACTGGCTCGGCGTGGCCTGGATCGAGGGCGGCTACCCGCAGGCCAACCCGAAGGACGAGGAGTTCTTCCGGCGGGCCGTCACCGAGCTCGAGCTGGAGACGGCCACGCTCGTCGCCTTCGGCTCCACCCGGCGCCCTGCCGGGAAGGTCGACGTCGACCCCACCCTGCAGGCGCTGGTGGGCGCCGGCACGTCCACCGTGTGCATCGTGGGCAAGAGCTGGGACTTCCACGTGGAGCAGGCCCTCGGCACCACCCTCGACGAGGGCGTGGCGATGGTGGCCGAGAGCGTGGAGTTCCTGAAGCGATCGGGCCTTCGGGTGTTCTTCGATGCCGAGCACTTCTTCGACGGCTACAAGGCGAACGCCGAGTACGCGCTGCGCGTGCTCGAGGCGGCGGCGACGAACGGTGCGGACGTGCTCGTCCTCTGCGACACGAACGGCGGGTCGCTGCCCCACGAGGTGCAGCGCATCGTCACCGAGGTCCACTCCTACTTCGGCGACCAGCCGCTCGGCATCCACACGCAGAACGACACCGGTTGCGCGGTGGGCAACTCGATCGCCGCCGTGGTCGGTGGGGCCACGCAGCTCCAGGGCACGGTCAACGGCTACGGCGAGCGCACCGGCAACGCCAACCTGATGACCTGCATCCCCAACCTCGAGCTGAAGATGGGGATCCGGTGCCTCCCCGAAGGGCGGCTCGAGCGGCTCACCGCCGTGAGCCGTCACGTGGCGGAGCTGGTGAACCTGCCGCCGCACGCCGCCGACCCCTACGTGGGACAGAGCGCGTTCGCCCACAAGGGCGGCCTGCACACGTCCGCGCTCGGCAAGGCAGGGGGCGCCACCTACGAGCACGTGGAGCCGGAGGCGGTCGGCAACGGCACCCGCGTCCTGGTGAGCGACCTCGGTGGTCGCGCCGGCATGGTGATGAAGGCCAAGGAGCTGGGCGTGGACCTCGACGACCGCGCCGCCGCCAAGCTCAGCGACGACCTCAAGCAGCTGGAGTCGGATGGCTTCGTGTTCGAGGCGTCCGACGCGAGCCTCGAGCTCCTCATGCGTCGGGCCACCGGGTGGCAGCAGGACTACTTCAGGGTGGAGGGCTACCGGGCCACCACCTACCACCGGGCGCCGCTGCCGGGCAGCGACTCACCGGGCATCGACACCGAGGCGACCGTGAAGATCTGGGTGGGCGACGAGCGTCTGATCGCGGTGGGGGAGGGCAACGGTCCCGTCAACGCCCTGGACCACGCCTTGCGCGGCCTCCTCGTGCGCAAGTACCCGCAGCTCGCCCACATCCACCTCACCGACTACCGCGTCCGCATCCTCGACACCGAGGCCGACACCGATGCTGTCGTGCGGGTCCTCATCGACTCCACCGACGGCGACCGGGCGTGGACCACGATCGGTGTGTCCACGAACATCATCGAGGCGAGCTGGCAGGCCCTCATCGACGCCATCGTGTGGGGCTTGGTCCACTCCAGCGGCTGACCGCCACGCTCGCCCGCCGGTTCGAGGCAGGTTCGGGGGCGGGAGTAGCGTCGCCGCGCGATGGCTGCGCCTGAGCACGTCCCGGTCGATCGCACCAAGCCCGTCCGGGCCTACGAGTCGCCGCCGCGCCGTCCCGAGTCCTGGCACCCCGACCGTCCGGGCGAGCTGGTGGGCGACGGACAGCCCCGCGGCGACCGCGTCGGGAACCAGGGTCCCGACCAGGGCTACGCCCTGCGGCTGGCCCGCCAGCTCGAGGGCAAGCTCTCCCTCACGAGCGGGGAGCACGAGAAGGACGCGCTGGCGGGGGCCGTCGCTGTGGGCCTGAAGCGGGCGTCGCTCTTCGGTCGGGCGCCGGTGATCCACGACATCAAGGTGGGTCTCACGGTGTGGGGGTTCCTCGGCGAGGCACCCAAGGAGCTCATCGACGTGCGCAAGGCGCTGTTCGAAGAGGTGTCGCACCCGCACCACTACGCGTCGTTGGGTCGGATCGTGGACCTGGTCCCCGAGGACACCCTGCGCCTCAGCCTGGCGGACGTGGAGCAGCTGCAGCGCACCGACTGGCACCGGTTGCTCGGCGACCTCCCCGCCGCGTCCCGCTGAAGCAGCCAGCCAGGGGCTTCCCGATACCCTCGGGCGGTGACCACCGGGCCGCGCCTCCGCTTCGCGCCGTCGCCCACGGGCTACCTGCACGTCGGCAACGCGCGCGCCGCGCTCTTCAACTGGCTCGTGGCCCGGCGCACCGGTGGCGTGATGCTGCTCCGGGTGGAGGACACCGACCGCGAACGGTCCAGCTCCGAGCTGGTGGAGAACATCCTGGCGTCGCTCCGCTGGCTCGGCCTCGACTGGGACGGCGACATCGTGTTCCAGGCGGACAACCTCGAGAAGCACCGTGACGCGGCGCTGAGCCTGCTCGGTGATGGCCGTGCCTACTGGTGCGACTGCACCGCCGAGGAGGTCCAGGCGCGCGCCAAGGAGCGAGGCGGCCCGCCCGGCTACGACGGCCACTGCCGTGACCGTGGGCTCGCGCAGGGGCCGACCACCGCACTGCGCTTCCGAGTCCCGGACGACGGCACGACGTCGTTCACCGACATCGTGCGCGGTGACGTCACCTTCGAGAACAAGACCATCGAGGACTTCGTGCTCCTGCGGTCCTCCGGCATGCCGATGTTCCTGCTCTCCAACGCGTTCGACGACGCCGAGATGGGCATCACCCACGTGGTGCGTGGGGAGGACCACGTGCCGGGCACCCCCAAGTACCTCTTGCTGCGCGACGCCCTCGGGCTCGGGCGCCCGGAGTCGTTCGCCCACCTGCCCATGCTCGTGAACGAGGGGCGCAAGAAGCTCTCGAAGCGCAAGGACGCGGTGTCCGTGGCCGACTTCGCCGCCGAGGGCTACCTCCCCGAGGCGATGGTCAACTACCTCGCCCTGCTCGGGTGGGGACCCCGCGACGGCGTGGAGATCCGGCCGCTGCACGAGATCGTCGACCAGTTCCGTCTCGAGGACGTCACGCCGTCGCCGGCGTTCTTCGACGTGAAGAAGCTCCAGCACATCAACGCCGAGTACATCAGAGCGCTCTCCACCGACGACTTCCTCCGACGAGCCCGTCCCTTCCTCTCCCGAGGGGACGCCGCCGCGGCCGCGCTCGAGCCGCTTGCGCCGCTGGTGCAAGAGCGCGTGCGGCTGCTCACCGAGGTGGAGCCGATGATCGCGTTCCTCCTCGACGAGGAACCCGAGCGCGACGAGGACGCCTGGACCAAGGCGATGGTCAAGGGGCGGGCGGCGCCGGAGATGGTCGCAGCCACGATCGCCGAGCTCGACGGGCTCACGGCATGGACCGCCCCCGCCATCCGGGCCGCGGTGGAGGCGGCGGCGGTGCGCGCCGGGCTCGTCAACGACGAGGGCCAACCGCAGCTGAGCAAGGCCCAGGCGCCGGTGCGGGTCGCCACCACCGGGCGGTCGGTCGGACCACCCCTGTTCGAATCGCTCGAGGCCCTGGGTCGCGAGCGCACCCTCGATCGGCTGCGCGCGGCGGTCGCTGAGCTCGGTGACACGTCCTGATGGGGCTCGCGGTGGACGCGGCTGAGGCGCGCCCCGCCCCGCCGCCACGAGGCCGACGCCGTGGCTGGGTCGGGCGGCTGGTCGGGACCTTGCTCCTGCTGATCGTCGCCTACTTCGTGGTGACCTTCGTGCAGGTGTACCGGGCGAGCAACCACGACGGTGCTCGAGACGCCGACGCCATCATCGTGCTGGGCGCGGCGCAGTACCACGGACGTCCGTCACCGGTGCTCAAGCAGCGCCTCGACCACGCCCTCGAGCTCTACGACGAGGGCTTGGCGCCGATCATCGTGCTCACCGGTGGCAAGCAGGAGGCGGACACCTTCACCGAGGCCACCACCGGGTACAACTACCTGCGCGAGCACGGCGTGCCCGACGAAGCCCTCCTCAAGGAGGTGGACGGCACCAGCACGTGGGATTCGCTCCGAGCGACCCACCGCTTCCTGCACGAGCGCGGCGCTGATGAGGTCGTGCTCGTCACCGACGACTACCACGCCTATCGCGTGGAGGCGATCGCCGAGGAGGTGGGGTTCGACGCCTCGGTGTCACCGTCGGACTCGCTGCTCTCGAACACCAACGAGCTCGGCCGATTGATGCGGGAGACCGCCGCTGTGTCGGTCGGCCGGGTCATCGGCTACGACCGCCTCTTCCGGATCGACCACGACCTCAACGACTGACGCGTGGGCCAACCGGGGTGTGCGGGCTTCGACGGCCGTTCGGTAGGGTGACGGGCCCACCTTCGGGGGTGGTGTAATCGGTAACACAGCTGGTTCTGGTCCAGCTATTGGGGGTTCGAGTCCTCCCCCCCGAGCGCTACGAGCGTGCGACCGCTCCGGGTACCCGGGTAACGTCGCTCCCTCACCAGCCAAGCCCCCATCGTCTAGCGGCCTAGGACACCACCCTCTCAAGGTGGCGGCACGGGTTCGAATCCCGTTGGGGGTGCCACGGGACGTCACGCGCTCGGCCCGGAACAGCTCGGGTTCCGGGCCGTCACCGACGCGTGTGTCGCTCAACGAGCAGCGACTGTCCCGCAACGGGCACTCTGCAGCTGTGCTGGGGAACCGGCGGGCGTCCTCGTAGCGTCGAAGCGGCATGAAGCGCGGCGTGGTCCTGGTAGGCGGCACGCTGGTGGTGGTGGCGATCGGACTCGCTCTGGCACCCACGCTCTGGCCGGCGGACGACAAGAACGAGTGGTCGGACTACAAGTCTCCGCCCTACACCTCGATCGAGGTCGGCGAGACCTACAACTTCGTGGTGTCGAGCCCTCACTGTGATGTCACCCAGGGTCTCATCGACGGGACGAACTGGCGGGCCGATCCGCCGATCCCGAGCGCGGAGTGGACAGGCAGCGCCGTCGGGCGGCTTCGCATCGTCGACACGGACACCGCGGCCTTCGTCAACGACCAAGGGGACAAGGCCACGTTCGTGCGCGACACCTTGCCGGGCGTGGCCTGCGCCTAGCGGAGGCGGGTGACCCATCCGTCAACCAGAGCCGCGCCTGGGCAGCGGCATGGCAGCCCCGGCTTCGTGAGGCGATTGCCGGCCCCATCGCTGCCGATCTGCGACGGCGGCACGTGGGGCAGGGTGTCCATCGGTCAGACTGCGGGGCGTGCAGAACCGAACCCGACTTTGGGTCGTGGGCGCAGTGATGCTTCCGTACGTCCTTTGGAAGGGCTTTGGAATGAGCGGCTGGTGGGCGGTTCCTTCTGCACTCCTGCTGCTGGGAGCAGAGGCCGTCATCAGCCGCTGGCGAACGTCCCGCAAGGTGCGCGCCTGATCGGCCATGACTGCCGATCGTGGTCATGAGGAATCGGTGGAGCGTCAGCCCGTGCTGCGAGAGATGATCGACGAATGGCCGAGATCCCTGACGAGGCGCACGGGCGAGTGACGAATCCCGAGCGCTATCGGGTCGTCCAGGACGCCGCGCGTCGCCTGATCGAGGAGCTCCGGGAAGCGTTCGATGTGCACGAGCGCCCAGCGCCGTCGTCCGACCCTGTGTTTGCGTCCTGCCAGGTCGCGTTCAGCGACATGGTCCAGCTCGTTCCGACGGGCGAGGGAACGACTCCGATCACCTTGGCGTTCTCTGACTTCCCGTCGGTGTTCCTTCGGTCGGGTGCTTGGCAGCTCTCGGCATATCCGGGCTGCGGATGCGACGCCTGTGATGAGGATCCGCACGATGTCGCGGCGCTTCTCCGACACGACGTCGAGGTTGTCGCCGCAGGTGGTCTTTCTGAGGAGTGGGACGGCGAGTGGATGCGTACGGCGTGGGTCCACCCCGACGGCTCATCGTCCAGTGGCGGGGCGCTTCGAGAGGCGGGACGAGAGCTACTCGGTGAGCCGCGGCGCTACGAATGGCGCCCCTGGCAGCGCAAGGCGCCTTCCTCGACGCGGGCATAGCTGCCGATCTTCCCGCGGCATGTCGGGCAGCAAGCACACGTTGTTCGCGCTCAACCGTCGTCGAGAACGCTGAACACCTCGACTGGCTCGGCGAGGCCCTTCAGGTCTCGCACACCGAGCGGCTGGAACCGGAAGCGGGAGCCAGAGACGAGGTCGCGCACGGTCCGGGACGCGACGATCCCGCCCGACTCGGCCAGTGCCATGACCCGGGCGGCGGTGTGCACGGCGACCCCTCGCACCGCGTCGCCTACCAGCTCGACTTCGCCGGTGTGAACGCCGGCTCGGACGGTGAGTCCGAGCTCGGCGATGCGAGTCCGGAACGCGTCGGCCGCTTCGAGCCCGCGGCTCGGGCTCTCGAACAGGGCGAACATCCCGTCCCCCGTCGTATCGACCAGTCGCCCTCCGAAGCGACCCACGATCGACGCCACCAGGTCGTTGTGCAGCCCTACGAGCCGTGCCCACGCATGGTCGCCGACGGACGCGAGGTGTTCGGTCGAACCGACGATGTCGGTGAACAGGATCGTCGCGAGCATTCGATTCGACTGGACCACGGGCTCCTTGCCGGTGACGAACCGCTCGACCTCGTCGAGGATCAGATCCGTGTCCGGACCAACCCAGACGAGATGATCGTCACCGTCGAGCTCGACGAGGCGCCCGTCGGCGAGGTGGTCGGCGAGATAATGACCATGCTCGACGGGGATGTATCGGTCGGAACGTCGGTGGAGCACGAGCACGGGACAGGCGATGACGCCCAGCGCTGCGCGGACATCGGTGGCACCGACCAGCCGGGTCGTTCGCTCGAAGCTGCCGGGACTGGATGCGAGGCGCTGATAGCGCATCGCCCACTCCTCGAACGCGGCGTCCCCAAGCTTGCTCGACGCAGCCAGCGCGATCCCCGCCCGGTCCTCGCCATAGGTATCGGTGAGCTTCTTCACATAGTCGCGAGCGGGACCCCATTCGACGCCAATCGGATAGTCGTCGCGACGCATGAACCGGGCGGTGCCGTTGATGACGACGAGCCGGCGCACCCGCTGGGGGAAGGTCGCGGCGAGTGGTAGCGCGATGAGGCTCGCCTCGTTGGCGCATACGACGGTGACCCCGGCGCATCCAACCGCGTTCAGAACGGCCATCGCGTCATCGACGTGGGCCTCGAGGGTTGCCGCGTCACCGAGTGGATCGGACAGCCCCGCCCCGCGCTTGTCGAAGATGATGAGCTGAGAGAAGGACGCCAGCCGGGTCAGGAACCCCGCCAAGGCCGGTTCGTCCCACATCGCCTCGATGTGCGTCGACAACCCGAGCATGAACAGAACCGGCTCGCCGGTGCCGACGGTCTGATAGGCGATGTGCGCGCCACCAACCCGGGCGTACCGCGTCGTCGGCGCGTCCACTCCGTCAGTCCCCGAGCGCTTGTTCGGACCAGGTAAACGGAAACGACAGGCCGGCGTCGAGGTATGGCGTCGGATCCGACGACCACGCCAGTCCACCCACCTGCACCCGACTCCGACGCCCGTACAGCAGACGGAACAGCTCGTACGCATCCACCTCGAGCGCCGCAGGGTCATCGACCGCAGGGCCGATCCACCACGTGCGAAGGCCGGGCACCTCGACCCGGAGTGAAGGCGCGCCCGCGGTCCGAAGGACGACCCTCCAACGGGCGATGCCGGTCTGGATGGCCACGGCTACATCCGGGAGCGGGACGCGACGCGCCGGCGCGATCGCCGCCGCGAGGTCGGCTTCGTGGACCACTGCGTCGCCGAATGCGAGCTCGAGGGCGTGGGTCCCCATCACCGGTGGTGCGTCCCGTAGCCGCGCCGCAGCAATCCGCCACCGCTCGATCACCTCGTCGACCGATGCATCTGCGAGCGAGACCACATGCCGAGCAGCCCACTCCGCCGAGGCATACCCATGGACGTTTCCAGCAACCAGGTCATCCGCGACACCGGCCACATGGGAGATCAGATCTCGGCCCGACCACTCCGGGCACGCTGGCACCATCGTGTCGAGTGTCGCCCGATGCTCGAGCGCAACTGCGACGATCCTCTCCCGCACTCCGCGATAGCCGGCCTCAATGGCTGCTGCGTCCACCCGGCGAGTATCGCAGTGCGTCAACAGATGTCGCGAGGGTGCTGCGACGCGGCACATCTGCCGATCTGCCAGCGGCGCCTCGGGCGGAGTGTGCGCACATCTCGGCGCGATGAACGCGGCCCAGTAGTAGCGTGATTCGGCGCCGCTCTCGTCGGGAGCGCGGCGTTGGGCGGGGGTCCGAGCGGATGAAGCGATTCGTTGGTGGTGCGGCTGCCCTTGGACTGCTCGTCGTCACGCTGGCCGCTGGGATCATGACCTCGGCCCCGGCGAGCGCGAGCGCTTCTGTCACGCTCGCCGGCTCGTTCTCGATAAAGGCCACGCTCACCAGCGGCGTCTATGGCATCTGTCCTACGGGGGTGGCTGACGAGTGCGGCGCCGTTGAGCTGGCGGGGCTGGGGATAGCTGATTGGACGTACTTCTTCGGCCCTACCTTTGAACCGGATGGCCACTGCTTCGACGTGGACGGCCTCTTCACGCTCACGCTGCGATCAGACAGGAGCACGATCTCCGGACCGCTCACCGGTGTCTTCTGTCCGGGTCCGTCACAGGCGGGGGACCAGCACTCACATGGACATGGGTTCGGAAACCCATATGTGGAGGATGACACCATCCTGTTCGCCGGTGGAACCGGTCAGTTCGAAGGTCTCTCAGGCATCGCTAGCTTCCATACCTCTACCGCTGGCGCCGGCTTCCGAGGAACGCTGAAGGGGACACTGAGCGGCTAACCGCTCCGGGACTCCCCTCGAGGACAGGGTCCTTGGCTCCGAGCATGAGCCCCCCGCGGCCGCCGGTGGCAGGTGGCCGGGCTGGTCTTCCCGGAACCTTGTTGGTGGTCGGCCGCCAGGTGCGTACGGTCACTCGCCTTCGAGCTCGTGAAGCGAGGGAGGATCATGGCCGCGCTCGATCTGTCGATCGTGCCCGAGGAGCGCCGGAACCTCGTCCACGCCGTGGTTGATGCGGCCTTCGGCACGACGGCGCACGCCATCGCCGCGGTTGCCGGTGGCTGGTCCGGCGCGCTCACCTATCGGGTCGACGCCAGCGACGGCCCCTTCCTGATCCGCGTCGAAATGATCCGGGGCTTCGTGCGGAACCCGTACCAGTACGACTGCATGCGGATCGCCGCGGAGGCCGGCATCGCCCCGCCCATCCGTCACCTCGATGCGGACGCAGGCGTCGTGGTCATGCCCTTCCTGACCGCTCGGCCGTTGTCGGACCACCCGGGCGGGCCACTCGGGGTGGCTCGCGACGCCGGAGCGCTGCTGGCACGGCTCCACCAAACGGTCCCATTCCGAGCACACGGCGACTACCTCACCAACCTGACCACGATGGTCCAGTTCCTCGAGGGCTCGGGCAGGGTGGCGCCCGGGCTCCTCCAACCCCACCGGGCCGGGTTCGAACGGATCCGGGCTGCCTACCCATGGCAGCCCGAGCGCTTCGTCTCGAGTCACAACGACCCCAACGAGCAGAACCTCCTCTTCGACGGCCGGCGACTGTGGCTGGTCGACTGGGAGACCGCGTCGCGGAGCGATCCGTTCATCGACGCCGCGATCATGGCGTCGTACCTCGCCCCCACCAATGACCTACGACACGTACTGCTCAGCGCGTGGCTCGGCCGCCCGCCGGATCGCCTCGACCAGGCGCGCCTCGCCCTCATGGCTCGGATCACCCAGCTCTACGTCGGCTGCGTCCTGCTCCTCATCGCAGTGGACCCCGCGACGCCCAGGCACACCGACCTCGCCGCGATGGACCTCGACGAGCTGCGCGCCACCTTCGCACGAGGGGACCTCGTCGGCGGCACCGCGGTAGGAAGCATCGCCTTCGCCAAGACCATGCTCCAGATGTTCCTCGACAGCCTCACGACTCCCGACCTGGACGAATCCCTGCGCGTGATCGCCCTTGGCTGAACTGGAGCAGAGCCGTCTGGCCGGCGAAGCGGAAGCACTCGGCACCCTGATCCTCAAGGGTTCCGTAGACTTGATCCTTGACGCCTGAGGTCAGGGCTTCACGACTCGTCGTTGCTCGATCTCGCCGGTCGGGCTCTTGGTGATCAGCACTGCGCCACCGACGGATCTGGCACGCGCAACTGCCCACGCCTCGGCGTCACCGCGCCGCTCGAACAGCTTCGAACGCTCCTCATCGTGCACATGCACCCATCGCGAACCCTCGGGTTCGATGGCGATCTGGCGCATTCGGTCTGGTTGCCGCGCTGGTGATCGCATTTGCATCCCTGCCTTCTTCTAGACAGCCGCCGCACGCATACCCCGAACAGGCGAGGGCTAGTGCCGCCCCGGATCCGCCGCCGGGGGCCGGGCGCGTCTGGCGCTCTCGACGACCGGGAATCGGCTTCGTACCCGCCCACCGCAGGGGTGGAGCACGCGGCCCCGGTCGACGCACAGGTCCCGGGGCCGCGTCGCGTGTCGAGCCGTTGTGGGTGGTCCGCCGTTGGGGTTGCGGCCGCCTAGCGCTCGTCCTCAGGGGTGGCGCAGGCGCATCTCGGGCAGCAGGGGACGGGTCACCTCTCGGCGGGAGCGCGAGACTCGACCTCGTGGCGATCGCCTGTGCCGACTGCGGATGTCTGGTCGATCGGGGCGTGATCGTGCAGCCCTGCGTCGAGTACCCGACATGCTGCTGTGCTTCTCTCCCGGTTCGCCCCTCGGAACCCTCGTGACCTGCGCCTGCTGCGGACGCGCGCGCGACGTGGTGGCGTTGCACTCACGGGACGACGTGGCGCTGTGCCGAGAGTGCATCGGGTGGCTACGAGCACAGAGCGGTGTCGTTGACTCGACACCGACCTTGCCCGTGAGCGACCTCCCGGAGTCGACCGCCTTCTACACACGGGCTGGCTTCGACGTGCGCGGCTACGAAGGCGGCGGCTTCGCCTTCGTCAGCTATGAGGACGAGAGCGTGTTCGATCTAGACCCAGCGGAAGCGTTCGACGCCAGCGCCAACCGTGCGGGCTGCTATCTGGTGGTCCCCGACGCCGATGCTTGGCATCAGCGGCTCCACAGCGCCGGCCTCCCTGTCACCGACATCGCTGAGCAGCCGTGGCGAATGCGGGAGTTCACGCTCACCGACCCCGACGGCAACAACCTGCGGATCGGACACAGCATCGACGCGTGACGTGACCTTGCACCGGGCATAACTGCTCCCGATGCTTCCAGACGGATGCCCCTTACCTGCCGGTACGCAGTAACCCCGGGGACCAGCGAGCGAGCTCTTCACGGCGCCGCGCGAGCAGCTCACTCGCGTCGGTAGTCGTCGAAGGAGGGTGCGAAGGTCTCCCGTTCGACGCCCGCGCTGTTCGCGGTGAAGCTGATCGAGTGGTACCAGCCGGTCAACATGGGAAGGTCCAGTAGCTGCTCGGTCGTGAAGACCTCGGCGAGCCGGGCCCACAACGCGTCATCGATGGTCCCGCTGTCGTGGAGCTGATCGACGGCTTCAATGAGCAGGGAATCCCGATCGTCGGTCCAGCAGTCGTCGTCAGCCGACCCGTGAGCAAGCGACCCGACTTGCTCCCGCGTCAACGCCGCCGCGTCCGAGAAGAATGCGACATGCACGCCCCACTCGTACTCGCACCGGCACCGTGCCGTCGAGCGGTCGATGACGATCTCCCGGTCCCTGAGCGTGAGCGACAGACGCGCGCCGAGCTCATACCCGCCCCAGCGCCCCATCGCCTTGGCCATCGGAAGGTTCCTCACGAACGTTCGGAACAAGGCAATCGGAGGCTGGTCGCCTGGCATCATCGCCTCCAGCCGCTCTGCAACCTCCGGTTCGTAAGGTTCTTCGATGGGAGAGATGCGGGCCATTCCCCGAGTCTGACCCAATCGGTCGACTCGACCTCCGCGTCGCAGCGGCGTCACCTACCTGCCGATCGCCGACGCGCACCTCGGGCACCAGGCCCGCATGACCGGCAAGCGTGGGCGCGACGGAGAGCCAGAGGTGGCCGTCACGGCGTGGATCCTGGTGAGAACTACGAGCGTCGCTCGCGAGCGCGCACCGCTGCAGCGTGGCGCGCGGCGAGCTCGTAGACCCCCATGACTCCCAGTTGCGTCGTCCAGGGACGGTCGAGCGTCTGCCAGTACGGCCCATAGCTTGGGTATCCATCGACGTCGTCACCGGCATCCCACTCGACATCGAAGAGCCGGGCGTAGCTCTCGTACACCAAGGTCTCCTCGGCACCGTCTCGCGGCTCCACGGTGAAGTCGACGCGCCACTGTCGGCGCACGACCCCACCAACGCTGCCGTGCGTCAGGTGTTCGTCGAAGACGATGACGTCTCCGGGGTTCGTAACGAGCGCCACGGCGTCGGGCGCCCCTGCGGGCCCGTCCTCGCGGTGCGAACGAGGGATGACGCGCAACGCACCGGATGCCGCATCGAGGGGCTCGAGGTATGCGACGAAGCTGAGGCTCGGGATCGCCGCGTCGCTATCAGCATGGAAGCCGCTTGATCCGAAGTACCGCGTGCCCTTGGCGCGTCCGGGTAGCACTGGCCGCCCAAGCAGCTTCGACGCCGTAACCGCAAGTGCATCGAGCAACGCGAGACTGACCGGGGTCCTCTCACACATCATCACCACGACCCGGAACTCGACACCCCCGCTGCCCTGCTTCACCTCGCCGTCGTCTCGTAGGCCTCGCTCCAACGCGTCGTCGACCTCAGCCGAGAGCTCTGAGGGATCGAACACTTGGCGCAGCACGAGGTAGCCCTGATCCCGAAACATTGCGGTCGCCGCATCGTCGACCAGTCCCTTGGCCATCGAGTCGCAGACCATGGCGTGATCATCGTTCACGCCCTCCACCGGCCGCTCGCAGATTCCGTGACCCCACCACCGATGCGCAGCAGATCGCCCGATGGCGACCGGCAACGGGCCTGCTCGCGCGAGACCGGGCTGGCTCCCGTGGGACTGATGGTGAACGCGGAGGCGGATCGATGACCGCGTGCGGCAGGCTCGTGCCGTGCCGGACCTGATCTTCGACGAGCCGCGCCTGGCCGAGATCTACGACGACCTCGACCCGGATCGCAGCGACCTCGACGCGTACGTGGCGATCGCGCGGGAGCGTCGGGCGGCCTCAGCCGTCGACATCGGCTGTGGGACCGGGACGTTGGCCTGCCGCTTGGCCAACCAGGGGCTCGAGGTCCTTGGCGTGGATCCCGCCGCGGCGATGCTGGCCGTCGCGCGACGCAAGCGGGGCGCGGAACGGGTCCACTGGGTCCACGGCGGTGCCACGGACCTTCCTGAGGCGCAGGTGGACCTGGTGACCATGACGGCCAACGTCGCCCAGGTCTTCCTCGCCGAGGATCAATGGGCCGGCACCCTCGACGCGGCGCGCCGTGTCCTGCGCCCAGGCGGTTCGATCGTCTTCGAGAGTCGGCGGCCCGAGCGAGAAGCGTGGCTCGAGTGGACCCCGGACGGGTCCTTCGAACGAGTCGAGATCGACGGCGTTGGTGTCGTCGAGACCTGGAACGAGGTCATCGACGTGTCATTGCCGTTCGTGTCGTTCTGCACCACGGTCGTCTTCGGTCGCGCCGGCACGACGCTCAGGTCTGAGTCGGCCCTTCGCTTCCGCACCCGCGACGAGCTCGCGGCTTCGCTCGGGGCGGCCGGGTTTCGAGTCGACGATGTTCGCGATGCCCCCGATCGTCCTGGCAAGGAATACGTGTTCCTGGCCACACGCCTGTAGGGGGAGATCGATGCGGGCTCCGTCGATGTCCCAGATCGGCCGGAGAGCCAACGACGTCGGGCCTAGCCTCACTCCGACGCCGATGGGCAGAAGGAGAAGCGATGGCGACACTGCTCATCGAGCATCCGATCACCGACCTTGACACCTGGTTGGGGGCCTTCAACAGCTTTGCTGACGCGCGGAAGAACGCGGGAGTGCGGGACCAGCGGGTTCGTCAACCCGTCGGCGATCCCCGCTTCATCGTGGTGGAGCTGGACTTCGACGACAGCGAAGCGGCACACGGCTTCAAGGAGCTCCTCGAAGGCGTCGTCTGGCAATCCAAGGACCTCTCACCGGGTCTGGATGGCGAGCCGAGAGCGCGGGTGCTCGAGGACGTCGATCCGGGTCGGCTTGCGTCTGCATGACGGCCGGACGGTCAGCACGCTGAACCGGCGATCACCTCGTCGTCGGGTCGATCGACGTAGACGCGCTCGTTGGTCATGAGGTCATCGTCATCGAAGTCGAACACCGCCCAGAGCTTCACCTCGAACCCGTTCGCCGAACCGCCAGGAGTGCCGCGCAGGACGAAGTGGAGAACGACCTGGCCACCCTCCGCGACCTCGAGGCTGATCAGCTCGTTGCGCTGATCGGGAACGGCGGCGCGACCGTCGACCCAGTAGGCCATGACGTCGTCTCGCCCGTCGACGATCCGGCCGTCGGGCAGCTCGTAGCGAGGGTGGCTGAACGTCGCCATGGTCCGGACCCACTCGTGGGTGTTCTCGCTGCTCATGTGTTCGAGGGTCACGAGGGCCCGTCGAACTGCTCGGTCAGCCGACGCGAGGAGCTCGGGTGCTGCGGTCACGGTCGTCATCCCCTTCCGCCTTCGATCCCGCCAACACTTCCAGACCGCTGACCCCTACCTGCCGAGCTGATCGCTAGGTGATGTAGGCGGTGATGTCGACGACGAGGTGGTAGCTGTTGCCGCTGCCGCCGTTGGCGCGGAGGGTGAGGCCGGCGGGGCCGAGCCGGCTGGTGAAGGCGTTGGCGACGACTTCGCCGGCATCGAAGTTGACGGCGGAGGTCTTCGAGGCGCTGCCGGAGGGGACGGCGACGAGGTAGCCGCTGTAGTTCGGCTTGACGATCGTGAGGTTGCCGACCACGCCGGAGGCGTCGGCGGGGACGGGGCCTGCGCCGGCGAGGTCGAGGGTGATGGCTTCGCCGCCGTGCAGTGGCCCCTTCTTCTGCCCAGGGACGGCCGGCGACCCTGACGCCCGTCCGCCGGTGGCCCGGGTGTCGAGCGCTCGCATCGGGTCGATGGGGACGACCCGTCCGCTGGCGGTGTCCTCACGCAGGAGCCGAGTCCAGGCTGGTTCAGGTGTTGTGGCGGTGCAGAGCCAGAGCTCGCCGTCCCCATCGAAGCGGATGGCACCTGCGAGCGCGTACTCGGTGGGTGGGCCCGATGGCGCGTCGTCTTCTTGGAGCAACAACAGCTGAGGACCGTGGCCCCAGCTCACGGCGGCGAGTCCGGGCGCGGTTCCCCGGTTCGCGCCTGCCACGGTGGCAGACACGCTCGACTCGTTGATGCCCTCGAGCGCAGAGCCCTGGCCGGCTTGGGCGCCTATGGCATGCGAGGTGTGAGGGATGTCGATGTTGTCGGTGGCCACGGCGTAGATGGCTCGGCTCGGAACGAGGAGGGGAGGGTGCTCGAGATCCGTGGTGGCGTAGATGCCGACGCCACCCGACGACCTGACGTCCACGGCGGCGCCCGCCTCGAGCGGCTCGTGCACCAGCGATGTCGTCCCCTCCGACGAGTTGGCCTGCCCGAGGGTGAGGGGGTCCCCGTCGGCCGCGGCAGCCGACTCGGCGCCGGCGACGCTCGCGACCGTCGCCGCGCCGAACCCCGCCAGGCCCGCGATCAGCCCACGTCGCGTCACGCCGCTGTGGCGCTCGTCCCGCTCCCGCTCCCGCTCCCGCTCTAGGTCGGCTCGCAGTGACTGCACTTCGGCGCGCAACGACTCGAGCTCATCTGACATCTCGCCTCCTCGGGTCCAACCTGCCGGGCCCGTCCCCACCTGGCGGCTGAGCCGAGGATATCCAGGCGACGTGTCGCCAATCGGCCGCATGCGGCCGGGCATATCGGCCGGTCTTGTACCAGTTGAGCGCGTCCATTGGCGAGGGCGTGCCGTACCGGGTTCTCAAGCGGCGGAGGGTTCTGCACGATGTTCCCATCAGGTCGGGGGTTCCGCACTCTCGGCTCTGGCGACCTGTCGCCAGACACGGCCCCTTGGATCACACCCCCGGGGGGCCGTGTCGCGCTCCACCCCGCGCGGTTGAGCTGACGGTGACGAGGCAGCGTGACCGATCCTGTCCCGGGGCGGCACTCCGAGAGGCAGACCGAGCTCACAGGCTCATGTCGCAGTGCACGTTGGCGGGTTCGACCAGCGCGCAGGTCGTGTCGATCGCGACGAGCCACCGTCGGTCGACCAGGACCGCCTCCCCGATGTCCACCGCCTGAGGGATCGCGCCGTTCGTGCCCGTGAGCTGGAATCGCACGGCCGCGTGGGTCGGGTCGCTGAACACGACCTCGTCAACCGTCGCGAACATCCCGTCGACGAACTCCGCGTACTCGCCGTCGTCGAGCTGCTGGTTCGCCGCGGACCAGACGGCGGGCCGCTCGCTGAACCGAGCCCGGGCCTCCCTCGTGCTCGCCGAGTCGAAGATCCCGGTGAACGCGAGCCGGACCTGTTCCTCGGCGGCGGCTTCGTCGGCGGGCTGCTCCCCGGGATCGGGGAGCTCTGGCTTCGCGACGGTCGGACGCGCCGGCCCGGCTACGCCAGGTGCGTACCAACCTGTGTCGGGGGCGTAGTCGTCGGCGAAGACCACTCCGTCGCGCGTCGCGAACGTCCACACGTAGAAGCGGACCGTCTCGGGATCCAAACCCGGCACCAAGGCCGCGCTGAGGAAGGTCAGCACGAGCCCCTGCCCCGTCGGGTAGGCGAACTCGATGGGGACGCCGTAGGGGGGCCCGACCCTCTCGTCGATCTCACCCGTCGACAGGTCCGTGAGCCACGCTCGGACATCGCCTGGTCTCGGTGCGTCGCTGCTGATCCCCGCCAGGTAGTCGGGTGTCCCATCCGCGTTCGTGTCGAGCACGAGGCCGTACGAGACGACGACCTCCGAATCGAGCTCGTCGAAGCGCGGCGGCGCGGCCGCCAGAGCGATCCCCCAGCTGCCTGCATTCGTCGTGCCGTACCCGACCTCCGTGATGTCTGCCCATTCCTCGGAGGCGTCGAGCGGGTCTTCCCCCAACCCGCCGTCGCCGACCATGGAGTGCACGACGTCGCTGGGGTCGCGGACGGGCGCCGGCCAGCCCGGCGCCCCCGAATGGCCGGTGACTGGCCCGAGGTCGACAGCGGACTCGTCATCGAAGAGCGCCACAGCGCTGACCAGAACGACCAGGACCGATGGGGCCGCGGCCGCGACCCACAGCGAACGACGCGGCCGGTCTCCACGGGTCGACTTCACAGGCTCATGTCGCATTCCACGTTGGCGGTCGAGACCAGCGCGCAGGTCGTCTCGATCCCGACGAGCCACCGTCCGTCGACGAGCACGGCGTCTCCGATGTCCACCGACTGGGGGACCGAACCGCCAGGCCTCCTGAGCTGGAACCGCACGGCGGCGTGCGTCGGACTGATGAACACGACCTCGTCGACCGCCGCCGACATGCCCTCCACGAAGCCTGCGTACTCACCCGCCTCGACCTGCTGGTTCGCCACGATCCAGACCCTCGGCCGCTCGCTGAACCGAGACCTCGCCTCCGGGGTGCTCGAAGAGTCGAAGACTCCGGTGTAGGCCAGCCGGATCTGCTGCTCGGCGGAGGCCGCGTCCGCGGGCTGCTGTCCCGGATCGGGAAGCTCGGGTGTCCCGACGACCTGGGCCTCCGGGTCGACCGGGAGGCGATCGAAGATCTGCTTCGCGACGGGCCCCAGGTCGCCAGGGGGGGTGAAGTACGTCTGGGCGGACAGCTGTACCGCCACAGGACCCTTCGTGAACAGGGCGAGCGCGGTGTACACGTCGACCTCGGCGTCCTCGGCTGCGAGTGTGACCTTCAGGAGGAACCCGTGGTAGTCGTCGGTGACCGGCCAGTGGCCCCTGTCCTCGGCCCGGTAGTACGAGAGGGCGAGCGGTTCCGTGGTGGAGCTGCGCACCACCACATCATCGACGGACAGAGATCGGCCGGTGATCGACGTCAGGCCGTTGCGGGCTCGTGTGAGGATCTGCTGCGCGATGGCCGCGCCGTAGCAGCGTTGGGTGGCGGGAAGCCCCATCCGATCCAGCGCCACGTGCGCGTCTGCCGTTGAGCCGTAGACGGTGGCTGCGGACGCCAGGTACTGAGGGTTCCCGACGTCCTCGCTGACGAACACGGAGCGGCCGGTCGCGCGGTCGGCCTGGAGCTCGGACACGTCGGCCCCGAGGCACTCAGCGAGCGCGTCCTCATCCGCGCGGTGCTGCGCCTCCTGTACCGGGGATGCCGCCGCCCATCCCTCGTCGATGCCGCGTCCCGCGCCAACGTCCTCGGGGGTGAGCAACGCCGCGTCGGCGAGAGCCTGGTCATCACCCTCGACGGTGCCGGTTGCGACGTTGGGCTCGCGATCACGATCCTGGATCATGGCCACGCCCACCGCGATCAGGACGATGGCCGCGGCGACAGCGATCCATCGCCGCAGCCGATGGGTGCGTCCTTCGTGCGACCGCGGCCGCACCTCGGCGCTCGGCGGCGCGTCGAGGTCGAGCAGATGGGGATGCCCGGTCTCGACGTCAGAGCCCAACACCATGCTGTGTCGCAGCCGCTCCATGAGGTCCGCCCGGAACTGCGGATCCGGGTCGATGACGTCGCGCTCGTGACGCAGGACGTCGAGCTCGTCGGTCATCGATCCTCCTCCTCCGCCTCGCGGTACTTCGACCGGAACGCAACCCGAGCACGCACGAGGAGCGTCTCGGTGGCGTGGACCGAACGACCGAGCAGCGTCGCCACCTCTGAGACCGACAAGCCGTCGACATGCCGAAGGACAAGCGCCGCCCGGTGGCTCGGGGAGAGCAGACCCAGGACCTCGATCCCCCGCTCGGGTTCGACCCGTACGGCGAGGTCCGCATCGGGCGGCACGGCCGCGACCGCCATCAGGTGCCGTTGCTCCCGCTGTTCACGGCGCCAGTGGTCGGCCAGCTTGTGCCGCGCGATGCCGATCAGCCACGCCACGGTGACCTCACCCCCGTAGCCCCGACGGATCGAGTCCAGCGCGCCGAGGAAGGTCTCCGACGCCAGGTCCTCCGCGAGCGCCTTCGCTCGACAGCGATGCAGCAGGTAGCCGTACACCTCCGCGAGGGCCCGATCGAACACCTCGAGGAGCTGTTCGTCGTCGACCGCAACCGCCACGTCGCCCGTCATCACCCGCCCATCGCTCGCCACGCGTGTTTTCCGAACGTCAGAGTCGAGGATTTCTCGACGTCAGCTCGGAACCTACCGATGGAAGCTCAGCCGAGGCTCCATCCGTCAAGATCCTGCGCTGAGCTGGACGGTCGGATACAGGGGATGGTCGCGGAGGACCTCGGCGCATCGCTGACGAGATGACTGGCGAACGTCGGGAGGCAGGTGGTAGCGGGCCGTTGAGGGACTGCCGGCCGCCGTCGTGGCTGCACGCGTGGACCGCAAGACGGTCGTGATGATGTCGGCGACCTCATCGAACTCGGAGGTGTCGAGACCGAGCGTGGTCAGGGCGGGAGTCCCGAGCCGGATGCCCGACGTGTACCAGGCTCCGTGTGGATCAGCGGGAACCGAGTTGCGATTCGTGACCACCCCGGCGTCCAGGAGCGCCGCCTCAGCCTGCCGGCCGGTCAGACCGTGGCTCGCGGCGACGTCCATGAGCACCAGATGGTTCTCGGTGCCGTCGGTGACGAGTCGCGTACCTCGCTCGGTCAAGCCGCGGGCCAGCGCGGCGGCGTTGTCCACGACCCGACGTGCGTAGCTGGCGAACTCGGGCCGGCGTGCCTCGGCAAAGGCCACCGCCTTGGCTGCCATGACATGGGGGAGCGGACCGCCCAACACCATCGGGCAGCCTCGATCCACGAACTCGGCGTACTCGGCCGTGCAGAGCACGAACCCGCCCCGGGGGCCGCGCAGGGACTTGTGCGTCGTGGAGGTCACGACGTGCGCATGGTTCACGGGGTTCAGGTCGCCGCTCAGCACGCCACCGGCGACGAGTCCGGCGAAGTGGGCCATGTCAACGAGGAAGGTCGCGTCCACCTCGTCGGCGATCTCACGCAGAACCCGGAAGTTCGGATTGCGCGGATACGCCGAGTAGCCCGCCACGATGATCAACGGACGGAACTCGTGGGCGAGGTGCCGAACGGCGTCGTAGTCGAGGAGGCCGGTCACCGGGTCGACGCCGTAGCTGCACTGTTCGAAGAGCTTTCCGGAGATGTTCGGTCGGAACCCGTGGGTCAGATGTCCGCCGGCGTCGAGCGACATGCCGATCATCCGCTGTCCCGTCAGGTCCCGACGCAATGCCTCCCACGTGGCGGGATCGAGATCGTTGACATGGCGGACACCTAGGGCCTCGAGGCGGGGCTGTTCGACGCGGGCGGCCAAGATGGCCCAGAACGCGACGAGGTTGGCGTCGATCCCCGAGTGCGGCTGGACGTAGGCGTGCTCCGCGCCGAACAACGCCTTGGCGTGCTCGACGGCCAGGCGCTCGATGTCGTCAACCGCCTCACAACCGGCATAGAAGCGATGGCCCGGCGTCCCTTCGGCGTACTTGTCGGACAGCCAGTTGCCCATGGCCAGCAGGACCGCCGGCGACGCGTAGTTCTCTGAGGCGACGAGCTTGAGCTGACGTCGCTGACTGTCGAGCTCTGCGCTTATCGCTGATGCGACGCGTGGCTCGACGGAATCGATCACGGCAAGCGCCGAGCGGAACGCGTCGGCTTCTGGACTGGTCATGGCCCCTCCTGGACGATCGCCGTACTCGCCCAGGCGCACGGCAACCGCTCGACGGTCGACGTCGATCGGAGCCGCTCCCCGGTGGTTGTCCACCTCGCAGCGCCAGTCACGGCCCGCCGGGAACAGTAGTTGTCAGGAGGCGCGGCGCGCCGTGGTCACCCAGACGGTCCCGTCGAGGAGCACCGCGCCGTCAGACTCATGGGAGCGAAGTGCATCGGTGATCTTGGCCAGGATGGTCGACCGGTCGGCTTCGTCCAGGTCCTGGGTGAGGATGCGGGTCGGGCCGAAGCCCATCGACAGCGTGGCCGCGGCGGCGGCGTCGACACCGCCGCCGTACGGAAGGCTGAGGTGATGGACGAGCGGATCGACGTCGTCCCACCCGGAGCTCTCGAGGAGGGGCACGATGATGTCGGGTCCGTTGAGGGAGAACGGCCCTTGATCCTGGGGGATCTCGTCCCTTCGGCCGAGCGCCGCCAGCGCCGCTTGGTAGGGCACCTCGAACATCTCCGACTCTCCCCGTCGGGCCCAGGTGGCGATGGCAAGGCGTCCGCCCGCGCTGGTGGCCTGGGCGAGGTTCTCGAAGGCTGCTCGAGGGTCGGAGAAGAACATGACGCCGAACCTCGACAGGACCACATCGTGAGGGGGAGTCGGGGCTTCCCAGTCGACCGGGTCGGCCAGGAGCCAGCTGGTCGGCGCGTCGTGCGGACCACGTGGCCTGGCCGCCGCCGCGGCAAGCATCTCCGTGGTCACGTCCACGCCGGTCACCCGGCCGGTCGATCCGACCAGCGCGGCTGCCTGGCGAGTGGTCGGACCGGTGCCGCACCCGACGTCGAGGACTGACTCACCCCTGCGAAGGTCCGCCGCCGCGAAGAGGGCGTCCGACACGGGCTGCAGCTGCCGCTCGATGTCGTCGGCCTGACGGACCCACCGTGCGGTCCGCTCGTCATCCCATCCATCAGGTGCCGCGGGTGTCATGCGCGCGGGTGTACCAGGAACATCAGCGGGAGTCTTGCCTCCGGCCCGGTGGCTCGACCGTTGGTGGCGAGCCGGTCTCGAGCCATGCGCGCAGCTCCGGATCGAGCCGGGCGGCCGCTGTCTCGTAGAGGACCAAGTCGTCGTCGGTGAGGACATCGCGCCAGCGTCCGTTGGTGCCCTTGTGGAAGAACCGGCCGGCGCCGCCCTCGAAGAAGGTCGGCCCGGTGTGCTCCTCGTTGCGGATCGCGTCCTGCTTCATGGCGTCGAACCGGGCGGCCGCCACGAGCGCGGGCCACGCGTCCTCGGCCACCTCGAGCCGGGTGAAGGCGGCGACGCGGCGCATCTGGGCCTCGAGGTCCGCGAGCAGGTCGGCGTAGTGGACGAGCAGCACGTTGGGCAGGTCCCGGTACGGCCAGAAGGACGCGGCGTGGTGGTGGTGCGACCAGAACGGCCAGCCGTCCGTCTCCCAGTCGAACAGGCTGCGGGTCATCCAATCGGGCCACAGCTCTCGCTCGGTGGCCGGGCACCGCGGCATCGAACCGGCTGGTCCACCGGCGGCGTCGAGCAGCGAGTAGGTGAAGTCGGTGTACGCGCTGTAGTGGTTGAAGGCCGACATGAACACGTCGCGCGTGTCGCGGCCGACGTACACGTACCGGACCGCCGGGTCGTACGGGAGAGCGTCGAACGGCAGGTGGCTCTTCAGGAACCGTTGGTGCTCCTGGGCCTCGATGCCCGCCACCACGCCATCCACGTCGCCCAGGAACGCGGCGTCGATCCACGGTGACAACGCCACCAGAGGTGCGGGCAAGGGGCCCGGACCGAAGACCAGCAGGCTCATGATGCGCTGCATCCAGGTCGTACCCGCCTTCATCGAGGTCGAGATGATGACGTCGCCGGGCCGCAGCGTGATGTGGTCCCACCGCTCGCTGTCGAGGTGATGACTGCGGTAGGTGCGGGTCAGACGCGGCCTGTCCATGCACCCTTCCTACGACGTTGACGTCACCATGTCAGCCGGCACAGCTGCCGATCGGCCCGGCGCGGATCAGGCAGAGCGTGGCCCGGGAGTGGACTCCACGTGATCGAATCCGTCGATCAGCTCACGGACTTCGCAGCGGCGCCGCTGTTACCCCCGCTCGGGTGTGGCTAGACCCCTAGCGCCGATGGGAATGGTCGGGTCATGCGACCCATCCCCGTCCGCCACCTGCGCTCGGTAGGTCTCGAAGCCGTGGACGGTGACGGCCACGTGTTGGTGGAGACCCCTGAGCACGAGATCCTCGACTTCGACGGCTGCTCTGCTGACGAGATCGACGCCAAGCTGCACGACTTCGAGGCCTGGGCCTCGTAGGCGCGCGGGACGCGCTCTCAGCTCGCGGCCACGGTGACGCCGTGGTGGGCCTGGACCGCGTGGAGCGCGGCGAAGTCGGGCGGGCCGTCGGTGGCTGCGTTGAGGATGTCGGCGATGCTGAGGAAGTAGTCCTCCTCGAACAGCCCGGGCGTGGACACGACGAGCATCCAGGCGTCCGCGCTCGTGTGGTTGTCGAACTTGTGGGTCTGCCCACGCCGGACGCAGACCGCCTGGCCTTCGTCGAGCTCGATGCGCTCGCCGTCGATCGTGTAGGTCATCGTCCCTTGGGTGCAGTAGACGGTCTCGTCCCAGTCAGCGTGGTGGTGGGGCGGCGGGGTCTGCGCGCCCGGTGCGACCCGGGCGAGGAAGGCCGTCGTGGTCCCGCCCGAGTCGTCCGCGTCGATGAGGAACTGGACGTCGATGCCGGGGGTCGTGATCAGTTCCTTGGTGGCCTTTGCCATGGTGAGCTCCCTCTCGAGCGTTGGAAGAAAGTAAAGTCACTGTACCCCTTCGATCGGATGGAGTAAAGTGGCTTTATGACTCAGCGTGCCGCCGGGAGCCCACCGCCGCTGCTCGGGGCACTCGTACGGCGCCCGGCCGAGGCGGTGCACCTCAGGATCCTGCGCGAGGCCAACGAAGCCGGGTTCACAGATCTGGTGCCGGCGCACCTGGCGGTGCTGCGCTATCCCGGCCCAGATGGTCGGCGGCCATCGGACCTGGCCGCCGAGGTCGGCGCGACGAAGCAAGCGATGAACTACTTGCTCGGCCAGCTCGAACAGCTCGGCTATGTCGAGCGGCGGGGTGATCCCGGCGATCAACGATCCAAGCGCGTGCACCTCACCGAGCGCGGCCGAGCCCTGGGCTCGGTGATGCGGCGCACGGTGACCAAGATCGAACGAGAGCTCGAAGACGAGCTCGGCACGACGTCCTACGCCCAGCTCCGCAAGCTCCTCGTCCGCCTGAACGACACCAGGACGATCAGAGCCGAGCGCGACACCCCGTGAGCGCTCGCGCTCGGAGCGCGGGAGGATCCCACGCCGACGGCGGCAAGCCCGCACCATGGCCTGTCGCCCGGCCGAGGGGTATCCTTGGGGCGTCGTTGAGTAGCTAGCGGCTCACTCCGGCATCACCCAAGGACTGCGGTGGACGGCACGGCACGTTGACGACGAGCGGGCGCTCGACCTTCCGCCAGGTCGCGTCCGCCCCCAAAGGGCTGGCTTCCTGCTGCCCTTGGACCCACGGCCCCTGGATCCGCCGCCAGGGGCCGTGGCGCGTGTCACCGATCGGCTCCGTGCCGCCGGGGTCTGTCGAGCGGCAAGCCGTGAAGCAGCAGGCAAGATGGTGACGTGCCACGGGATCCAGTGGGCGGAGGTGCAGCGAGCGCGCTCGAGGCGGCAGTGGGCTCGACCGACCTCGCGGTCGGACTGGTGGACCTGAGCGATTGCACGATCGCGTCGATCAGCCAACCGTGGCTGTCCCACCTGGGTCTGCCCGCGGAGTCGGTCGTCGGTCGTCCGGCCATCGACCTCATCCGACGCGACAAGGACGCCGCCATCAGCGTGCTGCACTCCATGCGCGACGGGGCCATCAGCGCGTACGTCGCCCGTCGTGAGTTCACAGCGCCGCTTGGCGTCGAGCCCATGACCACCGTCTGGGCGCGGTCGTTCGTGCTCGGCGAACGCCACTACGCCCTGGTGCAGGTGGCCCCTGCGACCGATGGCGCCGTCAGCCCGATCACGCGGCACCTGGGTCGCGAGCCGGTGACGATGGCCATCGGTACCTTTGATCCGGGGTTCACGATCACCGCCATGAGCCGCGACGTCGAGGACCTGCTCGGGGTGAAGCCTCTCGACCTCGTCGGGAAGAACCTGCTGTCGGTTGTCGCCCGACCGGACGTGGAGCGGCTGCTCGGCGCGATCGACGGGCTGGGTCAGCAGGCCCTCGCGCTCGGGCTCCACATGCGTGACGACGGAGGCGATTGGGTGGGCATCTGCTGCGTGCTCGCGTCGCTGGCGGGGAACCCTGATCGCTGCTTCATGCTCGTCCCCGAGCCCGACGACTCGCCCGGCTCGCGCGTGGCCGAGCTCGAGCACCACCTCTGGACCATCGCGGCGGTCGTGGAGGCGAGCGGCGTCCTCCAGGGCATCGGCCCGATGCGAGACATGACGGCGCTGCCGCAGGCGAACAGCCTGACCACCCGGCAGTGGGAGATCTTGGCTCGCATCGGCCGCGGCGAACGCGTTCCGACCATCGCCGCCGAGCTGCACCTGAGCCAGAGCACGGTCCGGAACCACCTGTCCGCGATCTTCAAGCGCTTCGGCGTGCGCTCCCAACCGGAGCTCCTGCGCGTGATCGATGCCGCCCTCGACGCCAACCCGACCTGACTGCTCCTCGCCCGCGATCGGCGTCTAGCACGACGGACGGAGTGCCCAGCGGAAAGTGTGCGCTCGAGGGCGAACCTCGACAGCGTGGTGAACGACAGCAACGCGACAGAAGCGGTCATCGCCGATCGCATGATCACCCCGGTCGCGGTCATCGCGACCGACAGCACCCTGCAGTACATCAACCCCGCGGGAGCTCTGACCCTCGGCCAGGAGCGCGGCTGGTTGATGGGCCGGCGGATGCTCGACCTCGTCCACCCCGACGACCGGCATCGAGTCGACGTCGAGCTACGGATGGTGGTGTCCGGCCGGCCCATCAGCGGAACCACGCGGTACCGCCTCCGGGCCAACCCCGCTCGAGAGTGGCGCCTGTTCGAATCCACCGTCGACAACCTCCTCGACGACCCACGCGTGGGAGGGATCCTCGTCTCGAGCCGTGACGTCACCGACGAAGTCGCCCAGCAAGTCGCGCTGCGGAGCGCGGCGTTCACCCACTCGCTCACCGGACTGCCCAACCGCAGCGCCATCGACAAGGCCCTCCGAGAGATCACCGATGCTCACGGTGACGAGGAAGTTGCGGTGGGGTTCGTCGGTGTCGAACGACTCCAGCTCGTCCGGCAATCGCTTGGCCAGACCGCGACCGATGCCCTCCTCCGAATCATCGCAAACCGTTGTCGCGCCGCGGTGGCCTCGACCCATCTGGTCGGACAGATCGACAGCGAGACCTTCGTGGTGGTGATCACCGGCGCCGCGGTGGGCGAGGCCATGGAGATCCTCTGGCGGGTCGTCCATCGAGTCAGCGAACCGATCTTCATCGAGGCCCACGAGCTCGTCCTCTCCGCGAGCGCGGGTCTCGTCGTGCCCGAAGGGGCCAGCACCGCCGAAGGCCTGCTCGATGACGCGGCGCTGGCGCTCCACTACGCCACGACCCACGGGGGAGGGCGCGTCGTCCTCTTCGATCCCGGGTTCCGGCGTCTTGCGAGGGTGCGGCTCGAGATGGAAGCGAACCTTCGCCAAGCGTTCGCCAACGACGATCTGTGGATCGCACTTCAACCGATCGTCGCTCTCCCTGATGCCACTCCCGTCCGGGCAGAGGTCCTTCTCCGCTGGGATTGCAACGGCACAGCCGTCCCACCTGACGAGTTCATCACGATCGCGGAAGAGACCGGCTTGATCATCCCCATCGGCGACCGTGTGATCGACGCCGCCGCCCGAATCGCGGTCCGTGCACCAGGCGGGCAGCTTCTCGTGAACCTCTCTCCTCGGCAGCTCGCGTCGCCACGGCTCGTCGAACGGATCGACGGCATCCTGCGGAGTCGCCACGTCGCCCCGCATGCCATCGGCTTCGAGGTGACCGAGACGCTCCTGATCGAACACTTCGACTACGCCGCCGACACGATGTCCCGCATCAGGGAGCTGGGATGCCCCGTCGGTCTCGACGACTTCGGAACCGGCTACTCGTCGCTGAGCTATCTGCGGCGGCTGCCTCTTGACTTCATCAAGATCGATGGGACCCTCACGCAGGGCATCGACACGAGCCCGGAGGCTCGGTCGATCGTCGGGTCTGTGATCGATCTGGCCGGTGCCCTTCACCTGGACGTGATCGCCGAAGGGGTCGAGACCCCCAGCGAAGCCGCGACGCTGAGCGAGCTGGGCTGCTCGCACGCGCAGGGATACCTGTTCGGCAGGCCATCCCGACCCGAGTAGGTCGCCTCGGCTGCCGTCCTGTCAGGCGCCGGGCACGGGGAGCTCACCGGTCCGCCCCGGTGAGCTCCCCATCTCCCCGTCCCGGATCGACCACCCGCGGATCTCGGCGGCGATGGAGTCACACATCTGGGCCGCAGCACGGGGATCGACTCGAACGGCGATCCACACCCCGAGCGTCCACGCCACGAGCATCTGCGTCCGCACCTGTCGCTCGTCGCCGTCGATCCCTGCTCCGGCGAGGGAGTTCGAGAACGCGGCCGTCACGCGCTGCAGGTACCAGGACCCCGTGCCCGAGAACGCAGGGTCCCGCCCCGCTCGCTCTGCGATTGAGTTGACCATGAGACATCCGCGCCTGGCCCCGCGCCGGCGAAACCGAACGGCGACCGCTTCGAAGAATCCGGCCGCATCAGCCAAACCCGCTTCCGGCGTCTCCATCGGCGCAAACAACGACTCCGTCACCGTCGACTGGTACGCGGCCAACGACGCGTCGAAGAGCCCTTCCTTCGAGCCGAACGCGAGATAGAGGCTCGACCGGCTCAAGCCGGTGGCAGCCTCGAGGTCGTCGATGCTCGCTTGGTCGAAGCCCTGCGACCAGAAGACCTGCTCGGCGGCCGCCGCCACCCGTGCCTCATCGAACGAACGGGGTCGAGCCATGCAGCAAGCATAGCAGCCGGCGAACGGTTCTGGACTAGACAGTCCGAAACAGATATTCTGTACTCGCAGTTCCAGAACCCGCCGAGAGGGGCGACGCCATGACCGGCTCAGGTCAGCGAAGTGCACCTGCTCGTCGGACGTCGAGGGGTGCGTGGTGACCGGGGCCGTGCGCGACGCTCTCGCCGCCATTGCGGGTGGCCACGACGGACACGGGCCGGTCCGCACCGAGATCGAAGTGTCCTGGCGACGAGTCTTGGCGGCGGGGCTCGATCCGGAGCGGATCTCCGTTCCAAAGGCCGAGATCGACACCGATTCCCAGGTCTACAGACTGGCCACGCCCGTCGCGAAGTCGTTGACGGCCCAGATCGGTGGCGCACCGTTCTCCGTCGTCGTCACCGACCACGAAGGACAGGTCCTGTGGCGTTGGGCGGACGACCGAAGGTTGCGGCGACGGCTGGACGCGGTCTTCCTCGTCCCGGGTGCGAGCTTCGCCGAGCACGTCGCGGGGACGAACGCGATCGGAACCGCCCTCGCCCAGCGTTCCACTTCGGTCGTCCACGGCGACGAGCACTTCGCCGATGCGTTCACGGGTACGGCCTGCGCCGCCGCGCCGGTCCACGATCCGACGACTGGACGGATCACGGCCGTGCTCAACCTGAGCTGCGCAGCTGCCGACGCCAGTCCGCTCATGCTGCCGCTCGTGAGGAGGGCTGCGATCGACGTAGAGGACCGCTTGCTCGACGGATCGGGGATCGCCAAGCGGGCCTTGCTCCACTGCTTCTTGCGGGTGCGGCGACGGGCAAAGCAACCCTTCGTGCTCGTCAACGGGCATACCGCCGTCATGAACGCGGCAGCGGATCGTCTGGTCGCACCTGATGATGAGCCGGTGCTCGTCTCCTTGGCGCACGCCTTCCTCGACGGGTCCGAGCCGGCGACGAAGCTGACCCTCAGCACCGGCGCGACAGTCGCCGTGTCCGCCGAGGCGCTCGCCGAGCCGGAGCTCGGATCGGTGGTCCTTCTCCAGCTCCGAACCGCAGTACGTGAGCGATCCGTCGGACTGCACAACGGCGGCGGCTTGGCCGTGCTCACCGAGACCGAGCGAAGCGTCACGGACCTTGTCGCCCGCGGGCTCACCAACCGGCAAGTCGGCGAGAAGCTGTTCGTGTCCCGGCACACGGTTGACGCTCACCTGCGCTCGATCTTCCGCAAGCTCCACGTCAGCTCGCGAGTCGAGCTCGCGCGGGTCGTCCTCGCCGCGGGGCGATCCGAAGACCAAGGAGCGAGCTGACCTGCGAACGCGAACTACGCGTTCGCGGGTGGTTGGCTCCATCGCGGATGGCGATGATCACGTCGTTCGTTGCGGTCATGTCGAAGACCGCGTAGCTCACGAGGACAACCGATGAGTGAGATCGCAGCCGAGAGCACCGCCGACCCCCACGAGCACTGGGAGGGTTCCGACCGGCCTGCGCCGAGCTCCTCGCTGACCCTTGTGCCCCATCACCTCCGGCGGATCGCCGATCAGATCGAAGCCGCGAACCTTCTCCAGCCCCTGGCTGAGACGAGCGATGCCCTCGGGATCGCAGCGGCTACCGATCTGACCCCTCGCCAATGGGAGGTCGTGTCCCGGCTCCTGCAAGGCCAGCGCGTCCCCCGGATCGCTGCGGATCTGTACCTGTCCCCGAGCACGGTCCGGAACCATCTCAGCGCCGTCTTCGCGAGGACCGGGGTCCGATCGCAAGAGGAGCTCGTTGCGTTGTACCGCCGCTGGGTCGAGGAAGGATCAGCAGGGGATCGCGCGGTGGGGAAGCAGAGGCGTCGCGCGACTGGGTCCGCGGCGTCAGACCGCCAAGGAGGTTTGGGATGAAGGCAGCTGTCGTGAGCGATCGGAGCGCCGGAAGGTCCGGGATGACGCTGGCGGAGCGGCCCGAGCCTCTCCCAGCGATCAACGACGTCATCGTCCAGGTCCACGCGTCCGGATTCGTCCCAACCGAGGTGGAGTGGCCCTCGACCTGGACGGATCGCCTCGGCCGAGACCGGACGCCGTCGATCCCAGGCCACGAGCTGGCCGGGGTTGTCACCGCCCTCGGCTACGGCACGACCAGGGTGTCGGTGGGGCAGCGGGTGTTCGGCCTCGTGGACTGGTATCGCGACGGCACCCTCGCGGAATACGTCGCGGTCGAGGCACGCAACGTCACGCCGCTGCCCGGCGACGTCGACTTCACCACGGGCGCGAGCCTCCCGATCTCCGGGCTGACCGCCTGGCAGGGCCTGTTCGCACACGGCCGTGTGCAGCCGGGGCAGACCGTCCTGGCGCATGGCGCGGCCGGCGCGGTCGGGTCGATGGTGACGCAGCTCGCACGAGAGGCAGGCGCGTTCGTGATCGGCACGGGACGAGCCGCCGACCGGCAGATCGCCCTCGACTTCGGCGCGCAGGAGTTCATCGATCTCGACGGCGACGACCTGGACGAGGTCGGCGGAGTCGACCTCGTGTTCGACGTCATCGGCGGCGACATCCAGAAGCGGTCCGCCGGCCTGATCCGACGTGGAGGAACGTTGGTGACCGTCGTAGGACCGCCCGAGGCCCGCCCGGTCGACGGCGTAGCGGTCGACTTCGTCGTCGAGGCCGATCGCGCGCAGCTGAACGAGATCGTGCAGCGCGTTCGGGATGGTCGGCTGCGGACCAACGTCGGCAGCGTCGCGGCTCTCGACGACGCGGCGGCCGCATTGAACCCAGCCGAACGGACCACCGGCAAGACGATCATCAGAGCTCGCCCCTGACGTCCGGTGGACTCGATGGCGCGGGTCAGCTCGACGAGCCGAACGCCGTGCACTTCGTCACTGTCCACGACGCCGAACGCCGTGCGCCGCGCCGAGCGGCCCGGCGCTAGGTGAGCGACACTGGGCGGCGAGAGGGAGGCGAGCATGTCAGGAATCGCGGTCATCACCGAAGCGTGCATCGACACCAAGGATCGGGCGTGCGTCGACGTCTGCCCGGTGCAGTGCATCTACGAGTACGACCCGACGAACGACGTGCTGTTCTCCGAGATCGAGGCGGGCGGCGGGGTCGAGAACACGCACCAACCGAACCCCGACTCGATCGCCGTGTTCGGCGACACGATCCTCTACGTCAACATGGACGAGTGCACGTCGTGCACGGCGTGCTACCAGCCGGACGTCTGCCCGGTGGGTGCCATCTACCCGGACGAACACGTCCCGGACGGCACCTCCGGCGCCAAGTACAACTCGGCCGACCCGAACTCGGGGCACGACCACACGTTCTTCATCCAGCTGAGTCGCGACGTCTTCGCCGACTGACCGTCGCGGGGACTCCCCTTCCCTGCCACGTGGAGCACCGCCTACCATCACCGGGGCGGCTGTGCCGAACAACCGGTCAGGCGGGGGGAATGAACATGGGATTCGGCCGTTGGATCGGGCTGCCTGTGCTCGCCGCCCGGTGGTGATCCGCGGAGCCG
>JBJMHD010000113.1:0-7303 GCA_045807565.1 Acidimicrobiales bacterium
GACCGCGTTGCGGACGGCGTTCCACCGCAGCGCGATCGACGGCGGGGGACTGCTGGTCGGCGTGGGGTTCTACGTGGTGATCGTCGCGACGCTCTCGGGCCTGTGGCGCGTCGCCGTCGACGCCAACGGTGGGAACCTCGCCGGCTACAGCGCGGTCGCCCTCACCTGGTACATCATCACCTCGGAGGCGGCCATCGTCTCGGTGCCCGCCAAGCACATCGAAGACGTCGGCAACGACATCGCGCAGGGCACGGTCGCGGTCGAGATGCTCCGTCCGACGTCCGTGCTCGGCGTCCGCATGGCCACCGAGGTCGGTCGCGCCCTGCCGCTCGTCGCCGCCCTCTGGGTCTCGGGAGCGGTCGTCGCGACCATCGTCGGCGATGGGCCACCGCGGCCGTCGACGCTCGTGCTGGCCGCGCCGAGCCTGGTGCTCGCGATCACCGCCAACCTGTTCGCGCAGCACGCCGTCGCCGCCAGCGCGTTCTGGATCCGCGACGCCGGCTCGATCTGGTTCCTCTACATGAAGGCGGTGTTCATCCTCGGCGGGATGATCATCCCGCTCGAGCTGCTGCCCGACGGCCTCGAGCGCTTCGCGCTCCTGCTCCCGTTCCGGGCGATGGCCTACGCCCCGGCGCGGCTCGCGTCGGGCCACTGGGAGCCGTGGCTGCTCGTCGAGCAGGTCATCTGGGTCGTCGTGCTCAGCGCCCTGGCGAACGCCACCTTCCGCTCCGGCGAGCGGCGGCTGCAGGTGGTCGGCGGGTGAACGGCCTCGTCCAGACGAGCCGCAACGCCTTCCTCGAGGTGGCGGCCAAGCCCCGTGCCCTCGGCGTCCAGATGCTCATCATGGCCATCAACGACTTCGTGTGGGTGCTCTTCTGGGTCCTCTTCTTCGACCAGGTGGGCACGCTCGGTGGCTGGGACCGCGACTCCATCCTCGTGCTGCAGGCCGTCCTGACCACCGCCGGTGGGCTGTCGCTCGGCTTCTTCGCCAACGCCCGGCACATCGGCACGATGGCGGTGGAGGGCGACCTCGACGCGGTCCTCGCGCTGCCCGTGTCCCCGCTGCGGTTCGTCCTGGTCCGTCGCATCCAGCCGGTGAACCTCGGCGACCTCGCGTTCGGCCTTGGCCTGTTCTTCATCGCATGCGACCCGACCCCGCAGCGCACGGTCGTGTTCCTCCTGGTGAGCGTCGCGTCGGCGACGCTGCTCACCGGCTTCCTCGTGCTGGCAGGGGCCCTGGCCTTCTTCACGGGTCGCAGCGAGAGCGGCGAGCTCGGCTTCCACTCGATGCTGCTGCTCGGCGCCTACCCCGTCGACCTGTTCGCCGGTGCCATCCGGGTGCTGCTCTTCACCGTGATCCCCGCAGCGTTCATCTCCGCCGTGCCCGCGCAGCTGGTCGAGGACTTCGACGTCGGCCGCGCCGCGGCCCTCGCCGGCGTCGCCACCCTCCTCGCCCTCGCCGCCGGCGCGACCTTCACCGCCGGGCTCCGCCGCTACACGAGCGGCAGCGTCTGGACCAGAGCCTGAGCCGCCGACCGAGCACCGAGCCTGTGTCATCTGACCGCTGTCAGCGACGCGAGTTCACACAGGCTCGGGGGTGGGTCGGCTCATTCCCGAGCCTGTGTCGTCCGACTGCTGTCAGCGACGCGAGTTCACACAGGCTCGGGGTTGGGCACCCTCGCCCTCGCCCTAGCTGCGGGGGAGGTCCTTCCAGGGCTTGCCCTTGAGCGGGTCGGGCTCCCGAGGGAGGCCGAGGACCCGCTCGGCGATGATGTTGCGCTGGATGTTCTCGGTGCCGCCGCCGATGCGGCTCGACCACTGGAACAGGAACACGTCGTTCCAGAACCCGCCCTCGGGCGCCGACTCGTGCCACAGGGTGGCGGTGGGACCGAGGATGGACATGATCGTGCTGCCGACGTGCTCCACCTGGTGGCTGTTCAGCAGCTTGAGGATCGATGCCTCGGGCCCGGGGAGCTCGCCCTTGGCGGCTGCCGTGCGCACCCGGTAGAGCACCCAGCGCTGGATCTGCTGCCGGGTGAGCAGCCGCGCCAGCTCCTGGCGCAGCGTCGGGTCGTCGCTCCGGCCGAACCGGCGTGCCAGGTCGATCAGCTCGCGGGGGCCGGTCTGCCCCCCGCCCCCGATCGCCGTCCGCTCCGCAGAGAGCGTGGTGGTGGCGACCCGCCAGCCGTCGCCGACGTCACCCAGCACCCGGTCGTGGGGGACCCGCACGCCGTCGAGGAACACCTCGTTGAAGTGGATGGCACCGTCGATCTGGCGCAGCGGCCGCACGTCGACACCGGGCGCGTGCATGTCGACGAGGAAGTAGGTGATGCCGGCGTGCTTGGGCGCGTCGGGATCCGTGCGGGCGAGGCACAGGCCCCAGTCCGCGGTGTGGGCCGACGACGTCCACACCTTCTGCCCGTCGATCACCCACTCGTCGCCATCCCGGGTCGCGCGGGTGCTGAGCGAGGCCAGATCCGACCCCGACCCGGGTTCGCTGAACAGCTGGCACCAGGACTCGTCGCCCCGCAGCATGGGCTCGAGGAACCGCTTCTTCTGCTCGTCGGTGCCGTGCGCCATCAACGTGGGGCCGGCCATGTCGATGCCCACCATGAAGAAGTTGGCGTGCACGTCGAAGTGCCGCTCCTCCTCGGACACGACCCCCGCCTCGATGCCGGTCCGCCCCTGTCCGCCGTACTCGACCGGCCAGTGCGGCGCCGCCCAGCCTGCTTCGAACTTGGTGCGCTGCCAGGCGCGCGCCTTGTCGAGCTGCGCGGCGTCGGCCTCCTCGGTCTTGGCGCGGAAGGATTGCCAACCGCCGTCGCCCTCGCCTCGGCGCTTGGCGACCGACTCGAGCCAGGCGCGCGCCTCGGCCCGGATGGCAGCCTCCGCGGGCGTGTCGTCGACGTCCATGGGTTCGTCGTCGCTCGCCTACGGCGAGCTCCTCCGAGCGATGACGGGCGACCTGCGGTCGCGCTGAACGCCTGTCGCTCGGGGATGGCCGAGCCACCCCTCGCGGGCAGGGGGCTCCGGCGGAGCCTCTGCCCCCCGCACCCCCCGCCACCGTCCCGCTCGCCGGCTGTTCATTAGAACGAGTTCTAGTTTCGACGGGCGGTACCGTCGAACTCGTGGACCTTCCTGTGATGCCGCCGGTGAAGCCGATGCTGGCCAAGGCGGTGCACGACGTGCCACACGACGATGGCCTCCTGTACGAGCCCAAGTGGGACGGCTTCCGCTGCATCGTGTTCCGCGACGGCGACGAGATCGAGCTCGGGTCGCGCAACGACCGGCCCCTCACCCGGTACTTCCCCGAGCTCGTGGGCCTTCTCGCCGATGCGCTGCCCGAGCGGTGCGTGATCGACGGCGAGATCGTGGTCGTCACCGAGGGAGGGCTCGACTTCGACGCGCTCCAGCAGCGCCTTCACCCCGCCGAGTCGCGGGTGCGGATGCTGGCCGAGAAGACTCCCTCGAGCTTCGTGGCCTTCGACCTCCTCGCCCTCGACGACCACGACCTCACGAGCGAGCCGTTCGCGGAGCGGCGCCGGCGGCTCGAGGAGGTGCTGGGCACCGACGGTGGACGGGTGCACCTCACGCCGATGACCGACGATCCTGCGGTGGCCGAGGACTGGTTCGTGCGCTTCGAGGGCGCGGGCTTCGACGGGGTGATGGCCAAGCCCGCGGCCCAGCCCTACCAGCAGGACAAGCGGGTGATGTGGAAGGTGAAGCACGAGCGCACCGCCGACTGCGTCGTCGGCGGGTTCCGCTGGCACAAGGACGGCAACGGCGTGGGGTCCCTGCTCCTCGGGCTCTTCGACGACGACGGCAACCTCCACCACGTGGGCGTGGCCAGCAGCTTCACCGCCGCCCGCCGCAAGGAGCTGGTCGACGAGCTGGCCCCGCTGCGCGAGCGCGCCCTCGACGGCCACCCGTGGCGTGACTGGGCCGACCACCAGGCGCAGGCTCAGGCCGACGGGAAGATGCCCGGTGGGGTCAGCCGGTGGAACGCCCAGAAGGACCTGTCGTGGGAGCCGCTGCGCCCCGAGCTGGTGGCCGAGGTCCGCTACGAACACGTCCTGTCCGGGCGCTTCCGGCACGGCGGCCGGCTCGTGCGCTTCCGCCCGGACCGCACCCCGGACAGCTGCACCTACGCGCAGCTCGAGGAGGTCGCGCCGGCGGAGCTCGCCAACATCTTCCTCTGACGGCTACGGGAGCGGGTCGAGCGCGGCGTCCGTGTAGCGGACGTTCGGGTTCCAGAGGAGGAAGCCCTCCACGCCCAGCTCCTTCGCGGCGCGGATCTGCTCGCGCACCTCGTGCTCGCCGTACACCACACCCTGGAGCGTGAAGTCCTGCAGCCACGGCACGAACCGCACGCCCGTGTCCTGGGCCACCCGCTGGAAGTCGGACAACGACTTCTTGATGATGTCGTAGGGCTGGGTGATGGGGCTGTCGACGCGGTACATCCCCGGGCCCCAGTGCGACGGGTAGAGCATCGGCGCCAGGTAGTCGACCACGGCGCCCATCTTCGGGATGTCCTGGGCGATGCTGTCGCCGGCGGCGGCGGCGATGCCGAACACCGACGCGCCCTGGTAGGCGCCGCGCGGCCGGAGCTCCCGCTGCATCTCGGCGAGGAACGAGGCGACGGCGTCGGAGCTCGCGCCCTTCAGCCCCGGGACCACCATGGACGCCGGGTCGCCCTCGGGACGGCGGATGTAGTCCCAGAGGATGTCCTTCACGCCCATCGACTCCGCCTCGAGGGCGATCGCCCGGTTGTAGGCGCGGACCTCCTCGCTGGAGAAGTTCGTGAACCCTCCGTAGGTGGAGAACATCGCGCCGGATGGGGTCTGGATCACCTGGTCGTGGTCGCCGGCGGCCCACGCGGCGTGGGCGTAGATGGGATCGCGGAACGCGACGATGCGGCCGATCACGCGGATGCCCTTGCCCTGCAGGTACTTCACCGTGTCGGCGAGGTCGTAGTCGTTCGTCACCGCGCCGATCGCGATCGCCTTCTCGAGCCGCGAGTCGTAGCCGACGACGCCGGCCTCGTCCTTCAGGTCGAGCTCCACGGTGTCGACCAGGCCGCGGTCGATGAGCGATTCGATCCCGGCGCGCTTGTCGTGGTCGGCCCAAGCCGCCGCGCTCACGTGCACCGCGTGGGTGGCCTCGGGGTAGTCGACCGGCACCACCACGTGCTTGGTGGTGTGGTTGCCGGCCTCATCGGTGGCCTCGAACACGAGCGAGCCGGTGGGCGGTGAGTCGAAGTCGACGGCGAACGTGCCGTCGTCGTTGTCGACGGGCTTGTCGTCGAGCCGGAGATCCACCCCTTCCTCGACCTCGCCCGTGACCGTGACCGGCTTGTCGATCGGGACCGGCGCCAGGCTGGCGGGCACGCGGAGCTCGGGGGCGATGCTGTCGACCACGTACGTCCACTCGAACGTGGCATCACCGAGGAGCATGCGACGCACCGAGAGCTCGATGCGGTGCTCGCCCTCGGCCAGCGCCTGGTCCACGAGGTCGTGCTCCACCAGGTCGGCGGGCTTGATGTGCAAGGTGCGCCCGTCGCCCTCGGGCTTCAGGTCGTCGAGGAGGCTCACGCCATCGACCTTGAGGTCGGAGCGGTAGAGCTCGTCGGTGCTGCTCAGGGTGATGCGCACGTCGAGGTCCTCGGCGTGCTCGGGGGTGAGCGACCGGCCGTCGTCGATGCCGGCGCTCGCGACGTGGACGCGGGTGGCACCCCAGAACGCCGAGAAGAGCCACACCCCGACCGCGACCGCCCCGACGATGAGGAGGAGCATGAAGAGGTCGAGCTGGCGGCCCCGACCGTTGTAGCGGCGGGGCGACTTCGTGCGCTCGAGGCGCAGCCCGCCCGGGGTCATGTCGAGCGTGGTGGGGCGCGACGGCGCCCACAGGCCACGTTCGGCCTTGCGTCGCTTGCGGGCGCGGTTGGCCCCGGGGATGTCTCGGAGAGAGGTCGCCATCAGCACAGGCCGGGTAGCGGCCATCGGACAGTCTGCCCGGCCACCCGCCCCGACGGCCAGCGGACCCGGCGCGGCCGGGCGGGCCAGGCAGGCAGACTCCACGGGTGGCCGAGGAGATCGTGATCGACGTCGCCGGGCACGCGGTGTCGATCACCCACCCCGAGAAGGTGTTCTTCACCCAGCGCGGCGAGACCAAGCTCGACCTCGTCGAGTACTACCTCTCGGTCGGAGACGGCATCGTCAACGCCCTGCGCGAGCGGCCGTGCATGTTGCACCGGTTCCCGACCGGGGTCACGGGGGAGAAGGTGCACCAGAAGCGGCTGCCGAAGGGGGCGCCGCCGTGGATGGAGACCGTGCGCGTGTTCTTCCCGCGCTGGAGCCGCACCGCCGACGAGCTCTGCGTGACCGAGCTGGCCCAGGTGATCTGGGCGGTGCAGATGAGCACCGTCGAGTTCCACCCCTGGAACAGTCGGCGGGCTGACGTCGAGAAGCCCGACGAGTGGCGGATCGACCTCGACCCCGGTCCGGAGTGTCCGTGGTCCACGGTGCAGGAGGTCACCCACGCCGCGCGAGAGGTGCTCGACGAGCTGGGCGCCGTCGGCTACCCGAAGACCAGCGGCGGCAAGGGCATGCACATCTACGTGCGGATCCGTCCCGACCACGACCACAAGGGCGTACGCCGCGCCGCGCTCGCCTTCGCCCGCGAGGTCGAGCGCCGCTGCGAGTCGGTGACGACGACCTGGTGGCGCAAGGACCGCCATCCCGCGGACCTGTTCGTCGACTACAACCAGAACGCCCGCGATCACACCATCGCGGCGGCGTACTCCGTGCGCGGCAACGCGCAAGCAACGGTCAGTGCCCCGATCCGGTGGGACGAGGTCGACGACTGCGAACCCGACGACTTCACGATCGCCACGATGCCGGCCCGGTACGCCGAGATCGGCGACCTGCACCACGACATCGACGCCCATGTCTTCGACATCGCGCCGCTGCTGGACTGGGCCGAGCGGGATGAGGCGGAGGGGAAGGAGACTCCGCCCGAGCCGGAGGAGTAACGGCATGCTGCCGCGATGAGGAACGAGCGGTTCGCCTGGGTCTGGGTCTATATCGGAACAGGGATCGTCTCCGTAGCGGTGCATGCAGTCGGGGACAGCGAAGCGCCGCTCGGGCTGGCGATGTTGGTGAGCCTTCTTGGAGGCATCGGCCTCGGGATCTACTGGTACCGGATCTACCCGCGACCTCTCGCGAAGCGGTTGTTCGGACCGACGTGCGTCGTGCTCGTGTTGTTGGGCCTTGCGGCTCTGGACTTCCGGCCCGAGGCCGTCGGC
>JBJMHD010000114.1:0-13796 GCA_045807565.1 Acidimicrobiales bacterium
GCGCGGCGCCGGCCGCCACCAACGCCTCGGCCAGCCGCCCGGCCACGGCCGGCGTCTGCTCGGCGGGCTTCAGGATCACAGGGTTGCCGGCGGCCAGCGCCGCGACCGTCATGCCGCACGGGATCGCGAGCGGGAAGTTCCACGGGGCGATCACAGCGGTGACCCCCTTGCCCTGGTACGTGAGGCGGTTGGCCTCACCGGGCGGCGACTGGACGAGGTCGGCGCGGGCGACATCCAGCCGCAGCACCTCACGGCCGTAGTACTCGCAGAAGTCGATCGCCTCGCACACGTCGGCGTCGGCTTGGTCCCACGGCTTGGCGGCCTCGAAGCACTCGAGCGCGGCCAGCTCGTCACGGCGGTCGCGCATCCACTGCGCAGCGCGGAAGAGCAGCCCGGCGCGCTCGGCGGCGGGCGCGGCTCGCCACCTCGCCGCGACGGCGACAGCGGCGGCGATCGCCCGGTCGGCGTCGGCTGCCGTGCACGACGCCGACGTGGCGATCACCCGGTCGATCTGGGCGGGGTCGACCGAGGCGATCGTGTGCTCGGTCTGCACGCGCTCGCCATCGATGATGGCCGGTACGGCGATGCCGTGGTCGTCGCGGACCTTGTCGATGGCGACGCTGAACCCCGCTCGAGCGGAGCCGCGCCGCCACTCCCGCAGGGGCTCCGGCTCGTAGGGCGTGGGCGAGCCCGCCTCGGTGGGCGCGACCACGGGCGCCTGGGTGGGGCCCGGGATCTCGTCGACGGCCGGTGGAGCGACCAGCTCGTCGAGGGCGCGGCCTTCGGCGAACCGGTGGCGCACGAAGCTCTCGTTGGACGTGTTCTCGAGCAGACGACGGACGAGGTAGGCCATCCCGGGGACGAGCTCCCCCACCGGCCCGTACACGCGGAGCCGCAGGCCGAGGCGCTTGATGGCGGCGTGGACCGGCTCGGCCATGCCGTACAGCAGCTGGATCTCGTAGCCATGGTCGGGCACGCCCCGGCTGCGCGCGCAGCTCACGGCGTAGGCGAGGGACCGGAGGTTGTGCGAGCCGAACGCCGCGCGCACCTCGCCGTGGTGATCGTGGAGCAGCCGCGCGCAACGCTCGTAGCTGGCGTCGGTCTGGTCCTTGTCCTCGAAGACCGGCGGCGTCCAACCGTTGGCACGTGCGTGGACGGTCTCGGCGTCCCAGTACGCACCCTTCACCAGGCGCACCGTGATCGGACGCGACCGGCCCGCGGACCAGGCGATCAGGTCGGCGAGGTCGTCGCGTGCGTCGCGGAGGTACGCCTGGACCACCACGCCCGCGTGCACGTCGGCGAACTCGTCCTCGGACAGGAGGTCGCGGAACAGGCCGAGGGTGAGGTCCTTGGCGTCGTAGTGCTCCATGTCGAAGTGCACGTGGGCGTCCCGGTCGCGCGCCAGGCGCAGGATCGGGCGGATGCGCTCCTTGGCGCTGTCGATGCCCTCCCGTCGGCTCAGCGGCTCGTAGTGCGTCGCCAGCGCGGTGGGCTTGATGCTCACGTTCACGCGCGGCAGCGGCCCGAGGTCGTCGCGCTCCAGCAGGTCGTCGGGCGCCCAGGACGGGGCGGCGTCGCACAGGGCCTCGAGCAGCTCGATGACCCGCGCCTGGTAGCGGTCGGCCTCGGTGCCGACCACGGTCTTCTCGCCCAGGAGGTCGACCGTGGCAGCGCTGCCGGTGCGCCACAGGGCGTGCAGACCGGCGACCGCCTCGGCTGGCGACGAGCCGACGATGAACTGCTCGGCCATGCGAGCGATGTTCTTCCGCGCCACGCGCGCCTCGATGGCCGCCCCGAAGGGCACCTTGTCAGCGAGGTCGACGCCGAGGTCGAGCGCCTTCGGGACCTCGACCCCGTCGAAGTACTCCGCCAGGTGCCGGGCGATGTCCTCGCGCTCCTCGAGCGCCGGGAAGACGTCGACGAAGCGGAAGAGCTGGGTCTTGAAGGCCGGGCGGGACATCGCCCAGTCCATCATCCGGTCGCTCCACCACGACATGCGGAAGACCTTCGACCGCTCGCCTTCGCCCAGCTCGGCGATCCGACGAGCGAGGGTCTGCGTGTCGCGCTCCACGCCGGCCGGGTCCATCGCCCTCGACCGTACCTGTGAGGTCACCGCCACCGTGGGGGGATCGGTGGCGGTGACCCGAGGGTGACTACTTGACGGCGTCCTTGAACGCCTTGCCCACCTTCACCTTCGGCACCGTGGCAGCGGCGATCTGGATCTCGGCGCCGGTGGCGGGGTTGCGACCGGTGCGAGCAGCGCGGTGTGCCTGCTCGAAGCTGAGGAATCCAGCGAGCTGGACCTTGCCGCCGCCTGCGACCGTGCTGGTGACGACCTCCTCGAAGGCAGACAGGACGGACCCGACCGCCGCCGCCGATTGACCTGACTTGTCGGCGACCGCGCTGACGAGCTCAGCCTTGTTCATGGGGCCCTCCTTACGGGCTGTTCTTGCGCTGGTCACGCTAAACGGCCCGCGAGGCGGCGTGGTGGATGCTGCGAGGAGCTACGTGCCGTGCACGTGGTCGCAGAGGCGGGTCTCGCCCTCCGCGATCGATCCGGCGCCGACGCCTTCGAGCGCCGCGAACGGCCCGCACGGATGCGACTCGATCCACACGTGGATCATCGGCGTCTCCGCGCCCTTGGTGGTGCCGGGCCGGCAGTTGCCCTGGGCGTCGGTGAGCCCGGTGACGCGCGGGCCGGTGAAGCACAGGTTGCTGTGGACGTGCCACTGGGTGAGCTTGCCCCCGAGCTCGGGCACGTCGGCGAGCGTGTCGCCGGGGTTCATCATGAACATGGCGGCCACCAGGCGCTTCGGCGTGACCTTCGTGTCGTACACGAGCGACTCGGGGTAGTCCGGGTCGAGGAGCTTGTCGTCGCCCATGTTGGCGAGGTTGAGGTAGTGCTCGAAGCCGAGGAAGCCGTCGCCGATGGACTTGAAGCCCTGGGCCTCCGCCACCGCGGGATCGGCGAACTTCGGGAGCCGGGTGATCGTGACGGCGAGGAGGTTCTCGGCGGCCGCCTGCTGCTGCGGCGTCACGCCCTCGACCCCGCTGAGGTCGATGGGGAGCGTGGGGTCGTAGGGCTTCGGTGGGACCACCGCGGCGGTGTGGGTGTGGCCGCCCGCCGCGGCGGCGTCGTGGGTGTGCCCGGCTGCTCCGTGCGAGTGGGTGTGGCTGCCGGCAGCGAGCATCCCCGGCACGGCCAGGGCGGCGACGGTGATGGCGGCCGCTCCAGTGAAGAGCGGGCTGCGTCGGATGGCGAGCGACGCGAACGACACCAGCTCGGCGCCCGTCGCGAGCACGGCCAGCAGGGCCAGCCCGGCGGCGAGGCTGTCCGCCATCTGGGGCTCCTCGGACACCTCGAGCCCGTCGACGAAGGAGATCCCCTTCGTCTTGGCCAGCACCCAGCCGCCGATGAACACCACGTTGGCGATCGCGCCGAGGGTGAGGACGATCCGACCGGGCCGGGCGAGGGCGACTGCGCCCACGGCGAGCTGGACCACGGCGACGATGGTGAACGCGACGACGGCCTGGCGGTGCTCCGCGTGCACACCGATCGCGGCGGCATGGATCGCCCCGGCCCCCAGCGACGCCGCACCGATGACGGCCAGCCACCCGAGGGCGCCCAGCGCTGACACGGCGTGGGTGGGGTGCAGCTCGCGCTGCTCTCGCTCGACGACGACGGCCACGGTGACCCCCCTTCCTGGGCGCTGAGTGTAGGGGGCGCCGACCCACGCGACCTGGTCTGGATGGCCTGTTCGTGCGCCAGGACGCGGGACGATCAGGACGAACCGGACGCCGTCGTCGGTGGCCGGCGACCGACGAGCACGTCCCGGGTGATCGACCGGTCGACGCGGTGCACGAAGCGGTCGTCCTCCGGGCCCGCCACCTCGAGCCCGGCCTCGCTCGCGAGCTCCACCAGCCGGGCGCGCGCCAGCGTGCGCCGGTTCCACGACAGCGCGACGCCGGCACCCGGGCGCAGCACGTCCCTCCACACCGGGAGCGCTTCGACGAGGAAGGCCTCCGGGCCGCGAGCGCGCCCGCTGCTGCCGGTGGACCCGTGCTGCACTCCGTACGGGAGGTCGCCGACCAGGAGGTCCACCGAGCGCGCCGTGAGGTGGTCGCGGGCGAAGCGGCTGTCGTCGTGGACGACATCGATCACGCGGTGGGTGGACGTGTCCTTCGATGCGCCGTAGGTGATCGTGACGCGGTGCGCGGTGGTGGCCCGTCCCCTGCGCAGCGTGGCCCGCTGCACCGTGTGCTTGAGGCGCTTGTCCTGCAGCCAGGTGGTGACGAACGTGTCGTACGCCGCGACGTCGCGCTGCTCGCGCTCGATGCCGTGGGCGTCGATGCCGTGCAAGGCGGCACGGTTCAGGGTCGTGCCTCGGCCGCACACGGGGTCGAGCAAGCGCAGCCGCTCCCCGGCGAGCCAGCGCTCGACGGCGCCCTCCCCCGACGCGAGCGCCAGGTTGAGGAGCAGGTGGGTGAACGCCTCGTTGGTCTTGCCGGCGTAGCGCTGGATCGTCACCAGGTCTTCGTCGAGGACACGGCGTGGTGTGCACTCGAGCGGGCGGAAGCGCCCGTGGTCGTCGACCTCGAAGAGCGCGTGGAGCCCGGACAGGTTGGCGAGGACGTCGAGCTCCGTCGGCGCGATCGGCTGCGCGAGGTCGACGGTGAGGTAGTCCACCCCCGCGATCCGGGTCCGCGCCGCGGACGCCGACCCCTCGAGGGCGCGCGCGCCGAACAGCTCGAGCTCGCCGATGGCCAGGTCGAAGGCCGACTCGCCGAACACGCGGTTCCCGCTGGCACGCAGCAGCAAGGCGTAGCGCGGCACGCCGGGAACTCTGCCAGAGCGGGCGACCCCTGAGGTTGGCGACCCGAGAAGGTGGTATCCATGTGGCGATGCTGCTGGCTGGGGAGCCCGTGGGGACGCTGGGTGGTTCGGCACTCGCCTCGTGGTCGCCGTTCTGGGGGCTGATCGGCGGGTTCGTGGTGATCGTCGTGGTCCTCTTCGCGCTCGGACGTCCGTCCGAGCGCCCGTGGCCCCTGCTGCAGCCGTTGTCGCGCATCCCGAACGGGCTCACCCGGATCACGCGGATCCCCGGCTGGGCGGGGGTCGCGATCGGCATGGCGCTCTACGGCCTGCTCGTCGCCGGCCAGGGCTTCTACGCCGACGTCTCGTGGCACATCGCCCTTGGGCGCGACAAGGACCTCTTCACCGCGCCGCACGCCGGGATCCTCCTCGGGCTCATCATGATCCTCGGCGGTGCCGTCCTCGGCACAGTGGTCGCCACCTTCGAGCGCGTCGACGGCGTCACCATCGGGGCGCTGCGCGTCCCGCCCTCGCTCGTGCCCCTGTGGGCGCTGGGGATCGGTGCCGTCATCGGGTTCCCCCTCGACGAGATCTGGCACCGCGCCTACGGCGTCGACGTCACCATGTGGAGCCCCACCCACATGCTGATGATCCTGGGCGCCACCTTCACCGGGCTGGCGGCCTGGCTCATCCTCGCCGGTTCCGGGGTGCGACCCACCGACGGCGCGTGGGGCCGCGGCGCTCACCTCGTGTGCGCCTGGCTCACCGTCCAGGGGCTCCTGGCGCCCATGGGCGAGTTCACGTTCGGCGTGCCGCAGTTCAGCCTCCTGTTCGCACCCATCCTCGTGAGCCTCGCCGCCGGGCTCGGGCTGGTGGCGATCCGGCTCGTGCACGGGCGGTTCTGGACCCTCGGCCTCGTCGTCGTGAACTTCCTCATCCAGCTCGTCGGCTTCGGCGGTGGCGACAGCCCCGTGGAGACGCGCTTCGGGGCGACGTTCCTCGGCAGCGCGGTCGTCGTCGAGGTCGCAGCGGCCGTCCTCGGCACCGCGAACCGGGCTCGCCTCGCCATCGCGTGCGGCCTCGGCATCGGCACGCTCGGCCTCGCCGCCGAGTGGGCCTGGAACCAGGATGCATGGCAGCCGTGGGACAGCGCGCTCCTGCCCGAGGTCGTCGTGCTCGCGACCATCGCGGCGGTGGGCGCGGCCGTGCTCGGCGTGAGCTTCGCGAGGGCGATCGACCGGGACGCCGACGCGCGGCCGGTTCCCGTGGTCGGCGTGGCGCTGGCCGCCCTCGCGTGCGTGGCGGTCATCCTGATCCCCATGCGCCGGCCCACCGGCGACGTCACCGGCGACGTCCGCCTCGAGTCCGCCGGTCACGGCACGGTCTTCGTCACCGCCACGCTCTCGCCGTCGGACGCCGCTGACGACGCCTACTGGTTCCAGGCATCCGCGTGGCAGGGAGGCGGCCTCGAGCTCGCCGAGATGGAACCGACCGGGCGGCCGGGCGAGTTCCGCTCGGACACGGCGATCCCAGTGGACGGCAAGTGGAAGTCGTTGCTCCGCCTCCATCGCGGCGCCGAGATGATGGCGCTCCCTCTCTACCTTCCCGCCGACCCCGACATCGACGAGCCGGAGATCCCCGCGATCGACAAGGTGCTGCCCTTCGCGTCGGAGCGGGACTACCTCCTGCGCGAGACCCACAGCGGCAGCGCGTGGCTCTCCCCGCTGGTGCACCTGCTGCTGCTCGCCGTGTGCGCGACCTGGGCGGCCGCCTTCGTGTTCGCGGTGCGCGCCGGCACCCGCCGTGACGACGACGGAGCGGCTACGAGGCCCGCGCCGCGATCCGCCGCAGCGGCGGCAGCGTCGGCGGGGGCGACTGGCGCGGCGGCAGCTGCGCGAGCAGCTCCTCCGTCGCCAGCGTGATCCGGCGCACCGCCTTCTCGAAGGCTGCCTCGGTCCGCTCCGACGTCTTCTGCACGCCGCTCACCTTGCGCACGAACTGACGGGCCGCCGCCTCGATCTCCTCCGCGGTGGCAGCGGGCTCGAGGCCGCGGAGCGTGGTGATGTTCCGACACATGCGGGCCAGGGTACCGAGCCCGCGGAACCGAGGGCCTCGCTCCGTCAGGCGCGCGGATGGACCTCGACGCGGTGGAGGTCGGCACCGAGCTCGATCACGCCGCTGAACCGGCTCGCGGCGAGCGCTCGCCACTCGTCCTCGGTTCCGGGTTGCATCGGAGGCACGTAGTGGGTGAGGACGAGGGTGCCGACGCCGCCGCGGGTCGCGGTCTCGGCTGCCTGCTCGACCGAGCTGTGGTAGTCGAGGATGTCCTGCAGGCGCGCCACGGGGATCTGCCGCACGAGGTCCTCGCGGATGACGGTGTGCACGAGCGCGTCGGCGCCGTCGCACAGGTCGTCGAGGCCGGCGCAGGGCACGGTGTCGCCGGCGATCACGACGGCGACGCCCTCGTGCTCCACGCGGTAGCCCACGCTGGGGTGCACGGGACGGTGATCGGTCGGAGCGGCGAGGACCCGCACCCCCGCGCTGTCGAACACCACGCCGGCCACCGCCTCCTCCGCCTCGATGGCGGGGTCCCAGGTGAGGTCGTCGTGGTGGGCCAGGCGATAGGAGACGTCGGGCGCCAGGGAGGCGAGCAGTCCGTCGATCACCGCGGCGGTGCCGGGCGGGCCGAGCACCCGCAGGGGACTGGGCTCGAACGTCGTGACCCAGCGGCTGGTGATCACGTCGTTGAGGTCGGTGATGTGGTCGCTGTGCAGGTGGGTCAGCACGAGCGCGGTGAGCTGGTTGGCGGTGACGCCCACGGCCGCGGCGCGCATGAGGGCGGCCCGGCCGCAGTCGAACAGGAAGGTGGCCCCGCCGGCGCGGACGAGGGTGGCAGGCCCGCCCCGCTCGGGATCGACGAGCGGGCTGCCGGTGCCGAGCAGCGTCACCTCGATCATGGTCGATGTTGTGGCACATCCTGTGCCAGAACGCAACCCGCAGGGATGTCCGGTGGTGGCGCTCCTACCGTGACGTGATGCTCGACAAGGCGCACCCCGCCCTCGCGGTGATCGCGCCACCACGCCTGGCTCGCTTCCGCGAACGCCTCGGCCTCACCGAGGACGACCCGATCGAGGCGGACTTCACCGGGTGGTCGAAGCTCGTGCTCCTCACCCCGCGCCACGCCGTGCTGTTCCCCCGCGACCACACCCAGGTGGAGGCGTTGGCCCGTGACGTCACCGCCCTTCGCGCGGTGGAGCACCTCGGCCTGCCGTGCGTCCCGACGGTGTGCGAGGTGGTCGACGACGCTGCCATCTCTGCCTACCCGCTGGTGGTGCTCGATCGGCTCCCGGGCCGACCGCTCGACCAGCTCGTGGAAGACATGGCGAGGTCCGAGCTCGGTGACCTGTTCGCCGAGCTGGGTCGTCTGGCGGCGGGCTGGCACTCCGTCGATCCGTCGGCGGTGCCGGCGCTCCCCCGGCGCTCCAGCCTCCAGGGCAGACCACCGCTCGTCGACGAGCTGCAGCTCGATCGCCAGCAGACCGCCAGGGCGGCGCGCGCCCTCGAGCGGGCCGCCCGCCTCGCTCCGGTGCTCGTGCACGGTGACCTCCACGAAGGACAGCTCCTGGTGACCCCGGAGGCACCCCACCACCTCACCGCCATCCTCGACTGGCAGACCGCCCGTGTCGACCACCCGTTCGCGGAGTTCGACCTCGGCGAGTGGGGCACCGCCCTGTGGCGCGGGCACCGCGCTCATCTGCCCGAGCTGCGGCGGCGCGCCTGGGATGCCTACGCGGCAGCGAGAGGGCTCCCCGACGACCTCGGTCCCGTGTTCGAGCTCCACCACGCCTGCGCGCACGCCCGCAAGGTGCTGGGCGTGGATCGCTTTCCCGTCGAGCACGGACCCGACGTCGTCGGCACCGCCGAAGAGGCCCGGGCGGCGGTCTGCCAGGCGCTGGCCGCGCTGCCGGAATAGTTGCGCATGCAAGGATGTTGGAGGGGCCATGCCTGCCATCACCGTCGACGACGTCCTCGTGCTCCCTCGCATCCCGGAACCGGATCCCGTGGTCGCGGTCGAGCGACCGACCACCTCGATCACCAGCGCCCCGCAGAGCTTCGAGGGTCTCGGCTTCCCCGTCCGACGCGCGTTCGCGGGCGTGTCGATGGCCGACCTCGACCCGTTCATCCACATGGACGAGATGGGCGAGGTCGAGTGGGAGCCCGGCGCTGCCAAGGGCACGTCGTGGCACCCGCATCGGGGCTTCGAGACCGTGACCTACATGCTCGACGGCACCTTCCAGCACCAGGACTCGAACGGTGGCGGCGGCGTGATCACCGACGGCGACACGCAGTGGATGACGGCGGGCGGGGGCATCCTCCACATCGAGGCGCCGCCCGAAGAGGTCGTCGCGGTCGGCGGCACGTTCCACGGGATCCAGCTGTGGGTGAACCTGCCCAGCCGGCTGAAGATGACCGCCCCGCGCTACCAGGACATCCGCGGGGGCGAGGTCGCGCTCCTCACCAACCACGACGGCGGGGCCCTGGTGCGGGTGATCGCGGGTGAGGTTGGCGGGTACCCCGGGCCCGGCATCACCCACACGCCGATCGCGCTCCTGCACGCCACGGTGCAGCCCGGCGCGCGCCTCCGGCTGCCGTGGCGCGAGGACTTCAACGCGCTCGTCTACGTGATGAGCGGCAGCGGCAGGGTGGGACCGGAGCAGGCGACAATCGCGGCCGGCCAGCTCGCGGTCCTCGGCGCCGGCGACGTCGTGGCCGTCAGCGCGGACGTCGAGCAGGACGAGCGCGTCGCCGCGCTCGAGGTGCTCGTGCTGGGCGGGCTCCCGATCGGCGAGCCCGTGGCCGCCTACGGCCCGTTCGTCATGAACACACGTGCCGAGCTGCAGCAGGCGTTCGACGACTTCAACGCCGGTCGCCTCGGCACGGTGCCGGCCGCGTCGCATCCCGGTCACCTCTGAGACCGCCGCCCGCGCGCGGAGGAGGGGGGCCAGACGGCCCCCCTCCTCGCGTCGGTGGCGCGCGACGGTGTCGCTAGACGGTGTCGTGGTAGACGGTGCGGCCCTCGGGACCGTCGACGACGGTCCGACGGCGACGGGGCGCATCCATCGCCAGCGTGGCGATGAGACCGACGGCGCCGAGCACCATCAAGATGATCCCGGCGGTGTTGATGTTGAAGTCCTCCGCCCGGTCGACCTCGATGGCGAAGGCCATGATGGCGCCGATCGCCATCACGACGATGCTGGTGCCGATCCTCATGGTGTTCCTCCTGGGGTGGTGGCGCACGGGGACGTGCGCGATCGCACCCCGTGTACCCGGCGCCCGATGGCCCGAAACCCGGCTAGGCGCGTCCCATCTCCTCGGGGTAGAGCGCCGCGGTCGCGCTGGAGAGCAGCTCGGCGCGCTGCCGGCGCTCCATCCCCGCCACCAGCTCCAGCCCGGCGTCGGCGAGGTAGCTCCCGCCCTCCGGCAGGTGGTCCAGCGCGCCCTCCACCACCACGCGCGGGTCGGTCACAGGCTGCAGCAGCGCGTGCTCGTCCACGGCGTGCGAGCGCCACCCGGGGGTGTCCATCGACGGAGCGACGACGGCGAGGCAGTCCACGCCGCTGTCCCGCAGCTCCCAGCCGATCGCTTCGGCGAGGTTCATCCCGTATGCCTTGCTCGCGCTGTAGGTCGCCACCGCGCCGGTCCCCGCGAGCGCCGAACCGGAGCTCGTCACGATGAAGCCGCCGCGCCCGCGCTCGACCATCGGAGGGAGCGCCCAGGAGGCCAGCTCCGTGGTCGCCAGGCAGTTCACGACGACCGTTGCCGCGCGGCTCTCGGCGGGCTGGGCGAGGAACGGCCCCACGAAGGACACCGCGGCGTTGGCCACGGCCAACCCGATCTCCAGGCCGTCCACCGCCTCGGCCAGCGTGCCCAACCATCCTGGCTCCGCCAGGTCGGCGACCACGGCACGGGCCGAGCTGCCCCGGGCCTCGGCGACCGCTCGCACCTCGGGGTCGCGGTCCACCAGGACCACCGAGCACCCGCGCTCGACCAGCGCGTCGGTGAAGGCCAGACCAACCCCCTGAGCGGCGCCGGTGACCACCGCCCACGGTCCGTAGCGGCGGGCGAAGTCGGGCACGGGCCGTGAGCGTAACGAAGCGCGGTCCTGGGTACGGTTGCGCACACGCGTTCCGGCGGATGGATCGGGCTGCCCCACGACCCGAGGGATGACCTTGACAGAGATCGACGCTGCCTTCGACCTCGGCGAGTTCGCCGCGTCGAGCCGTCTGCTCTGCGCGATCACGGCCAGGAGCGGGCGCGTGCTGTGGGCGAACGACGCGCTCGGCCGGGCGTTCGGGCCCGAGAGCGCGGCGGTGGTCAACCGGCCGTTCGTCGAGCTGCTCGACCCCTACGACCGCCCCGAGGCCATCCGCGAGCTCACCCGGTTGGATGCCGCCGGCGACGAGGTGGCCTTCGATGCCCGGGTCCACCCCGTGGCCGGTGGGTTCCGCGCCACGTGGTCGCTCCGGATCGGCCGGGACGGGCTCGTGTACATCGTCGGCACCGAGGCCGAGGCGGAGCCGGCGCCGCTGCCCGCGGCGGAGGGCACCTCCGAGCTCCACGACCTCGTGGCGCTCGACCACCTCACCGGCACGGCCAGCCGGCGCGCCTTCGAGCAGGCCCTCGACCTCCAGCTGGATCGGTGCCGGCGAGAGGCGCTGCCGCTGTCCGTCGGCCTCGTCGACCTCGACCGGTTCAAGCACTACAACGACACCTACGGGCACCTCGCCGGCGATCAGTGCTTGATCACGGTGGCTCGCGCCCTCCGGCGGCGCGCCTCCCGGCAGGGGGAGCTGGTCGGACGGTTCGGCGGCGACGAGTTCCTCGTGCTGTGGCCGGGCATCGACATCGCGACGGCGATGCGCAACGCCGAACGGCTTCGCGAGACCGTCCGCGTGCTCGACCTGCGCCTGGCCAAGGAGCCGGTGCAGATCAGCGTGAGCGTCGGAGGCGTCACCGTGGTGCCGACGACCTCGACCACCGCGGCGTCGCTCGTGCACACCGCCGACCGAGCGATGTACGTGGTGAAGGCCCGCGGCGGGGACGACATCGAGTGGGTCACCGAGGCGGTCGCGCCGCCCGACGCGGAGGCGACGGTCGCCGGGGGCTAGTCCCAGCAGAGGCAGAACGGGTGGCCCACGGGGTCGAGGTACACCCGGAACGAATCGCCGTCAGCCTCGCCGGGCTGCACGTCGTGCCGGCGCGCTCCCAGCGCGAGCACCTCTGGCTCGGCCGCGTCGATGTCGTCGACCGTCAGGTCGATGTGGAGCTGCTGGGGCCGCTCACCGGTGGGCCAGGTGGGCGGGGCGTAGTCGTCCGCCTGCTGGAAGGCGAAGCGGCGCCCCGGCTCCGGTTCGAACACGACCCAGTCGGGTTCGTCCCCGTCGTACCGCACCTCGCCGCCGATGAGCGACCGGTAGAACTCCGCCAGCGCGAGCGGGTCGGGGCAGTCGAAGACGACCGTCCGCAGGCGTGCGGGTGGTGCCATGGCGGACCTCCTGTGGGTCGAGGGGGAGACCGGCTCGGAGTCTGGCAGGCGGATGCCTCCCGGTGCGCCCGCGCCGACGCCCGGGCAGTGCGTCACCTGTCCGTCGAGCCTTGACCAGCGAGCGGTGAGGGGGCTTAAGATCCTGGCGCGGTCAAGCCGATGGCCCTGCAGCTGTCCGGTGGGCGGATGACGTTGCGAGGTGGGCATGGACTCGCTTCAGATCGCCGTCACCTGCACTGACGATCCGGTTGTTCGCCTGGAGGTGGACGGTGAGGTCGACATGGCGACTGCACCACAGCTCCTCGACTCGCTGCGGTGTGCGGCGATGCTCCACGAGCGCTGCTACATCGTGTTGGACCTCCGCAACCTGACGTTCATCGACTGCGTCGGCGTCAGCGCGATCATCGAGGGCGACCAACGAGCCCGGGAGGCGCACGCCCACCTGATCGTGTGCAACCCCCCGAGGATGGTCCAGCACCTCTTCGAGGTCACCGGCCTCGACGACGTCCTCGACGTCCGCCCGTCCTGGGCGCTGAGCAACCTGACGTCCGGAGCCGATGGCTGACCGCGGGTCCAGCCGAGATCCGCTGCTCGCCACCGAACGCCTCGACCTCCCGTGGTATCGGTGGCACCCACGGCCTGACGCACCACGAGCGCGACACGGCCCCGGGACGTAGGTGTCGACCGGGGCCGTGTGCTCCACCCCTGCGGTGGGCGGGTACCGGTCGTGTCCCCGCTCGCTGCCCAGGTCAGACGAGCCGCTCCCCCTTGGTCGGTTCGAGGTGACTAGGCCAAAACCACCCGACTGGGCCATATCACCACTGTGGTCCCATCCCGTATACCTCGCGGTGTTCACGATGGTTTGGGGCATACCGCCCCGACCGACTGGGGGTGACAGCGATGTCCGCCAACCCGACCGCGACGACGGCAGCCCGCCAGCAGGCGACCCAGGTGCGACACCGACCGTTGGTGTCGCCCGACCTCGTCCGCCGATGGGCCGCCCAGGCCGGGGTGATGGTCCCCGACGGCGACCTCGACGACGCGACGGTGGAGCTCTACCTCTACTGGCGTCGCCAGCGTCCGAGCACCGGCCGCGACGCCGACGTCCAGCGCCCTCGTCCGGCCCGCCGGGCGCCCGGTGCGCCGCCACCCGTCTCGCCGGCGCTGCTGCAGGCAGCGTCCTGCGCGTCGAGCCCCGCCCCGTGCCCTACCTGCGGCGAGCCGGGTCATCTCACCTACGTCGACCTGGCCCGTGCGATCCAGCGGCAGCGGTGTCACCCGTGCGGGCGGCAGTGGACCACCGCGATCGCCCGCCTCGCCCCGGATCCGGGAGGGCGACCCGGGACCTGACGGCGCGCGCCGTCATCGATCACCACGAACCACAGCCGACGGTCTGGCGGCTGCCCCGACCGTCGCAGGGCCGATGCGTGATCGGCC
>JBJMHD010000115.1:0-12669 GCA_045807565.1 Acidimicrobiales bacterium
GCCCGTGGGCAGGCTGTACACGCCGCCGACGGCGCCACCCCACATGCCGGTGAGCAACCCGGGGGCCAGGCCAGCGGCGAGACCGATCGGGACCATCGTGCGCGTTGCCGTCGACTGGCTCGTGGTGAGCGCGGCGACGACGAACACGGACAGGAAGAAGACGTAGGGGTGGGCATCGATCCACCCACCGACGGTGTCGACGATCAGCGCCTCGTTGGCGTCGATGAACGTGGCGGTCATCCAGGCGATGCCGAACAGCGCGATGGCTGCGACCATGCCCGCCTTGAACACTGACTGGTCGGGCAGCGTCTTCACCTGCGGGTGCCCGACCGCGACGATCAGGGCGCCGACCACGAACATCACGATCACGATCGAGCTGGTCATGTCGAGGCGGATCGTCACACCGTCAGCGCCCTCGAACGTGGGGCGGAGGTCCTCGAACAGCCCGAGGAGGACGATCAGCACCACCCCGCCGAGGAACACCAGCGCGGCGTTGCGCCCTTCGGTCGTCGACGTCAGGCGGGCCGCGGCGCTCGTGCCATCTCCGTCCTCGGTGTCGATGGTCGAGGCGCCGGAACCGGGTGGCGGCAGCAGCCCCGCCCGGATCTTCTCCTGCACCTCAGGGTCGTCGTCCAGGTCGGGGCCGAGGCGGCTCACCACGAAGGCCGTGACGAGGATGCCCACGATGGACGCGGGGAGCGTGATGGCGAGGATCTGGGCCAGCCCCAGGTTGTACGGGGTCACGTCGGTCAGGGTGAGCATCGCGGCCATCGCAGCCGAGACAGGCGAGGCCGCCAGCGCGACGCCCGACTGCACCACGCTCACGCTCATCGGTCGCGAGGGCCGGATGCGGTTGCGGTACGACACGTCGTAGATCACCGGCATCAGCGGGTACAGGATGTTGCTCGTACCCGCGCCGACCGAGAACGCGAAGGCGGTGAGCGGCGCGACGTAGGTGATGCGCGTCGGGTGCGCCTCGATGATCCCCGCCGCGACCTTCACCATCCAGTCGATGCCGCCGGACGCTTGCATCAACGCCGCGGCGGTGACCACGGCGAGGATGATCGCCACCGCCGAGGCGGGCGGCGCGCCCGGTTGCTCCTGGAAGACGAAGACGAGGACGCCGACGCCCACCCCGCCCCAGAGCCCGACGCCGACACCGCCGACGCGGGTGCCCATCAGGATGCACGCGAGGACGACCCCCAGCTCGACGAAGAAGGTCAGGTTGTCCACGAGCGCTAGTGGATCGCTCCCCCGACGGTGTGCAGGTCGGGCTTGCCGGTGTACTCGACGATCGCCTCCAGGCCGGCGGTGAGCGCGGTGACGAGCTGCTCGAGGGCCAGCGACGGCTCGTTCGGCTTGTCGAGCACCTGCTCCGGCAGGTACGGCACGTGCACGAACCCGCCGCGCTTGCCGGGGAACTCACGGTCGATGAGGTAGAGCACCGTGTACATGACGTGGTTGCAGACGTAGGTGCCGGCGGTGTTCGAGACCGCCGCCGGGATGCCGGCGGACCGCATGGCCGTGACCATGGCCTTGATCGGCAACGAGCTGAAGTAGGCCGGCGGACCGTCCTCCCACACGGGGACGTCGATCGGCTGGTCGCCCTCGTTGTCGGGGATCCGGCCGTCGTCGATGTTGATGGCGACGCGCTCCGGGTTCACCGAGTAGCGGCCGCCCGCCTGGCCGACGCTGACGATGACGTCGGGGTCGTGCTCGAGGATGGCGGCACGGACGTCGTCCTCCGACCGTTCGAACACGGTGTGGATCTGCACCTTGACCACCTCGGCGCCCGCGACCTGGTCGGGCAGCCGCCGGACGGCCTCCCACGACGGGTTGGTGGGCTCGCCACCGAAGGGGTCGAACCCCGTCACGAGGATCTTCATCTGACCGCTCCTCCTAGAAGGCCCACACGTACATGAGCACGATGTGGACCACGAACATCGCCGCCGCGATGGGCACCTGCGCCTTGATGACCCCGTTCTCGTCCTTCATCTGCATGAGCGCCACGGGCAGCGCGTTGAAGTTCGCCGCCATCGGCGTGCAGAGGGTGCCGCAGAAACCTGCCGTCATCGCCAGGGCACCGGCGATGACCGGGTCGCCACCGAGCGCGAACACGAACGGCGCGCCGATCCCGGCGGTGATGACCGTGTGGGCGGCGAAGGCGTTGCCCACCACGGCCGTGAACAGCGCCATGCCGAGGCAGTACGCGATCACGCCGGCGAGCTTGCTGCCGTCGGGGATGATCCCGGAGATGGCGTCGGAGACGACCTCGCCCACGCCGGCGGCCGTGAAGACCACGCCGAGCATGGCCAGGAACTGCGGCAGCATCCCCACCGGTCCGACCTGCCGTATCAGCCGGTCGGTCTGCTCCACGATCTCCACCGGTCGGGCGCGGGTCAGGATCCAGGCGAGCAGGAGAGCCAGGACCGACGCCACGCCGATGCTGACGGTGCCGGACTGATCACCGAACGGCTGCTTGGTCGAGATGAGCACGGCGATGGCGGCCAGCGCGAGGGCGGGTGCGAACAACCAGTTGCCCAGCCGCGCTGCGCCCGCCTCCTTCTCCTCCTCGGTGCCTTCGACCACGGTGCCGACCTCGACGCCGCGAGCGAGGGTCAGGGCGCCGAGCGCGACCACCAGGCCACCGATCACCTTCGGGTCGATCTCCTCGCCGAAGGCGAAGATGACACCGAGGATCAGCCAGAAGGCGGCGGTCGTCAGCCGGCGCGGGTTGCCCTGGTCGAGGAGCGCTCGCACGCCCGTCATCGCCAGGATCACGCCGAGCAGGACGAACATGGCGTCGAGCAGGTGCGGGCCCCAGTCAGACATCCGAGCCCCCTTCCGTCGTCCGCGCCGCAGGAGCACCGCCGGCGCCTGCCTTCAGGCGGCTGGCCAGCGCCCGTGAGTTGAGGAACGAGAAGAAGGTGGCGACGAAGATGATCGGGAGGGACGCCACCACGACCTGGTCAGGCTGGACGTCGTAGCCGAGGCCCTCGAGGGTCCCGACGATCAAGAGCACTCCGGACGCCGCGACGAAGCCGTTCTGGCCGAAGAAGTTGCCCACGTTCTCCGCCTTGGCCGCCTCAGCCTTGATCAGCTCGTCGTTCTTCTCCGACAGGAGGCCGGCCTCCCCCGCCGCCGCCGAGGACATCGGCTGGACGATCGGGCGGACGAACTGCACCATGCCGCTGATCCGGATCCCGAACACCCCGCAGAGCTGGCGGATGATCGTGTACAGGAAGAGGAAGCGAGGCGCGGTGACGTTCCGCATGCGACGGATGAGGTTGACGGCCTGCTCCTTGAGGCCGAAGCGCTCGGACAGGGCGATCATCGGGAGCGTGAGGATGAAGAACGACACCGTCCGGTTGTCGACGAAGGACTGACCGATCACCTCGAGGAAGTCCCCGAACGACGCGCCGTACACGAGTGCCGTCACGGCCGCCGCGATGATCACGACCGCGATCGCATCGATCTTCAGGAGGAAGCCGACGACGATCACGGCGACTCCCAGCAGGACCCAGTAGTTCAGATCACCGCTGTCCGGCTCCTCGAGGGGCGTCGCCGTCGGCTCCGGCACCGCTTCGGTGGTGGTCGTGGTCGGGGCCACGGTGGTCGTGGTGGTCGCCGGGGCGACGGTGGTCGTCGTCGGCGCCGGGACCGTCGTGGTCGTGGGCGGCACCTGGTGCGGTGCGGCTACGTCGACCGCGGTGGCACCTGCGGGCGTGGCAACCCCCAGGATCACCGTCGCCAGCGCGAGCCCGGTGGCAGCCACCAGGGGGCGCCACCAGCCCGTTCGTGCGCCGCAGCCGCGACCCCGTGAGTACCTCGCCAGGCCCAAGGCCACCCTCCGTCGTGTCTGTCCCGGACGGAACGTAAGCCGTCACCCCGACGGCGGCCTCACCCAATGTGGGCCGTTTCTCGCTCCACACGAGCCGAGACCGTCAGCCGCATACGACCGCAGCTCGGAGAACCGCCGACGCACGGCCGGTGGGGCGCTCACAGCGCTCACCGCCTCGGCAAGCGCCGCGAGCACCACCTCGTCGGGCCCGAAGTCGGCGAAGTGGGTGAACGCGAGGTCGATCGCCCGGGACAGCGACCCCGCTCGGCACAGCTCTTGCAGCTCGTCGACGTGGCGATCACGGCGGGGCATGCGCCCAGGATCCGTCGGGAGGCTGACCCCGGGCTGTGCCGTCGCTGAGTCGGTACGGTGAGCCCATGGAGGTACGCCTCCTCGGTGCGATGGAGGCGGCGGGCGAGGGCGGCACTCCACTTCAGGTGCAGGGCGCAAAGCTCCGTGCCTTGCTGGCGATCCTCGCCCTCGACTGCGGTCGGGTCGTGTCGACCGAGCGGCTGGTGGACCACTTGTGGGCCCACGATCCCCCAGCGGGAGTCGCCAACTCCCTGCAAGGCCTCGTCTCGAAGCTGCGCAGGGTCCTGGGGTCGGCCGAGCTGGTCGTGATGCGGCCGCCGGGGTACGTCCTGGAGCTCGAACCCGATCGAGTGGACGTGCACCGGGTGGACGGGCTCGTGGTGGCGGCGCGCCGGCTCGTGGAGCAGGGCGACCTGGAGCAGGCCGTGGCGCGGCTCGCTGACGCCGAGGGGCTGTGGCGAGGACCGGCGCTCGCCGACTTCCTCTACGAGGACTTCGCTCAGCCGCACATCGCACGTCTGGAGGAGCTGCGGCTCTCGACCATCGAGGATCGGATCGACGCCGAGCTGGCCCTTGCGCGACACCAGCGGATCGTCGGCGACCTCGAGGCCCTCGTCGCGGACCATCCGGTGCGCGAGCGGCTCCGCGGCCAGCTGATGGTCGCCCTGTACCGATCGGGACGGCAGGCCGACGCGCTGCGGACCTTCCAGGACGGCCGCCGCCACCTGGCCGATGAGCTCGGCCTCGAGCCCGGTCATGCCCTCCGAGAGCTGGAGGCGGCGATCCTGGCGCACGACCCCGCGCTCGAGGCACCGACGACGACGCTGCTCGCCACCCCGGTTGCCCGGGAGCAGCGAGCGACCATCCCCAACGCGCTGACCGACCTCGTCGGCCGCGATGCCGAGCTGCGTGAGGTCAGCGGGCTGCTCGCGGCCCACCGGCTGGTCACCCTGGTCGGACCGGGCGGTGTCGGCAAGACGCGTCTGGCGTTGGAGGTGGCGCGTGCCGAATCGACCCCTCTGGCGCTGGGTGGGTGCCTCGTCGAGCTGGCGCCCGTCGGTGATCCCGACGGCGTGCGTCCGGCCATCGCCTCCGCCCTCGGGCTCAACGAGCCTGACCGGCTCGCCGAGGTCATCGGCGATCGCGGCCTGCTCCTGCTGCTCGACAACTGCGAGCACCTCGTCACCGCAGCGGCCGAGGTGGCGCACGAGCTCCTTCGCCAGTGCCCTGCCCTCCAGATCCTGGCGACCAGCCGGGAGGGGCTCCGCGTGGGCGGCGAGGTCATCTGGCCGGTGCCGCCGCTCGACGCGGACGACGCCGTCGCGCTCTTCCGGGCCCGCAGCCGTGCGGCCGGCGCCGCGGTCACCACCGGCGACGACGCCGACGCCGACACGGCGATCCGTGACATCTGTGCTCGCCTCGACGGCCTGCCCCTCGCGATCGAGCTGGCCGCGGCGCGGACGCGCGCCTTCCCGATCGCGCAGATCGCAGAGCGTCTGAACGACCGCTTTCGCCTGCTGACGGGCGGGTCGCGCACCGCGCTGCCGCGCCAGCAGACCCTGCGGGCGGTCGTCGACTGGAGCTACGACCTCCTCTTCCAGGACGAGCAGCGGGTGTTCGAGCGCCTGGCCGTGTTCCCGGGAGGCTGCGATCTCGCCACGGCCGAGGCGGTCTGCGCGGGAGCGGACCTCCTCGCCGACGACCTCCCCGACCTCATCCAGGCGCTGGTCGACAAGTCGCTGGTGATCGCGGTGGTCGAAGGGGGCTCGGTGCGGTTCACCAAGCTGCAGACCCTGGCGCAGTACGGCCGGGAGAAGCTCGCCGAGCGGGGCGAGGCCGACCTCTTCCGGAACGCGATGGCGGCGCACTTCGCCGCGCTCAGCGCGGAGAGCGCGTCGGCCTGGACCGGGGAACGGCAGCGGGCCTGGCTGACCTCGATCGAGCGAGAGCGCGACAACCTCCGCGCCGCCCTCGAGTGGGCGGTGAGCACCGACGACGCCGAGACCGCGCTCACGATCGCAGGTGGGTGCGCTTGGCCCCACTGGCTCGCCGCGACCATCTCAGAGGGGCGGCGGTGGCTCGACGAGGCGTTCGCGTGCGCCGGCCCGGTGAGCGATGGCACCCGCGCCCTCGCGCTCACCGGGCGAGGCCTCCTCGAGTTCCTCTCTGGCGCACAGGATCGGGCCGACGCCGACCTGGAGGCGGCGCTGGCGATCTTCGAGCAGCTCGGCGACGTCGCTTCCATGCGCTTGGCCCGCTCGTTCTACGCGGAGATCGCCGACGTACGAGGTGACATCGAAGAGGCCCGCCGTCGCCGGCTCGAGGTGCTCGCGTCCTACGACCGAGGATCCGACGACACGTTCAGCGCGGCCGCCGTCGCCTACGCCCGGGGGAAGCTCGCGGTCCTCGACGGCGACCTCGCCGAGGCCGAGATCCACTACCGGGCCGCTGCAGAGGGGTTCTCGAAGATCGATCGGCCCGTGGAGCGTTCGATATCCCTCGGCATGGTCGCCGACTTCGACGAGCACGCCGGCGACTACGCCTCCGCCATCACGGTGCTGGACGCCGCGATCGCGATGAACGACGAGCTCGGGACGCGGGGGTTCGTCGGATCGCTCCTCGTCCGGCTCGGATGGGCGCTGCTGCACGAAGGCCATGTCGAGCGGGCCTACGTGACCTACCGCCGAGCTCTCGAGGACGCCCGCCGGGTCCGCAACACCCCGGTGCTGTTCCTCGCCCACACCGGCACCGGGGTGGTCCACCGGCTGCGGGGCGACGACGATCGAGCGGCGGCCGCCGCCACGCACGCGCTGGGCCTCCACGCCGCCGGCGGTCCGCGGCGGTTCCGGAACCGCATCGACCGCCAGATGGACGTGCTGGACGGGGCGGCGGCGTGCTGCTCGGTGCTCGCCGTCATCGCCGCCGAGGCGGGCGACGCGCCTCGTGCTGCCCGCCTGCTCGGACGGGCCGAGCGCCTGCGCGACGACGCCGGGAACCCCGTGCCGCCGTTCCAGCAGCGAGACGTCGAACGAGCGCAGGAGCTGACGCGCGCGGTCCTCGGTCGTGACGTGTTCGAGGCCGAGCTGGCCGCCGGCCGGCACGGCGACCTCCCCCTCGAGGTCATCGGCGGCGCGGACGAGGCGCGCCCTTCGTCCGGTTCGTCCGCCTCCTGAACCGCCGAGGCAGCGCGGCTCAGCGCCAGCGCGGCCTCCGATCAGCGCGCTCCCGGATGGTGCTGGTGTCCCCGAATCGGCGGGGCTCCACCCCAGGAGGATCCAGTGAGCGCATTCCTGTACCGCATCGGCCGCAGCAGCGCCCGGCACCCGTTCCGGGTCCTGGGCGCCTGGGTGCTCGCGGCCATCGTCGTCCTCGCCGTCCAGGGCAGCGCCGGCGGCGAGTTCGAGAACAGCTTCCGCGTGCCGGGTGTCGAGTCCCAGCACGCCAACGACGTCCTCAACGACCGGTTCCCGAGCCAGGGCGGCCAGACCGCTCGCATCGTGCTCCACACCGACCGCGGGCGCCTCGACGACGCCGGCCACCGGCCGACCGTGGAGCAGGCGCGCGAGCGCCTCGCGGCCGGCGAGGCCGTCGCCGGCGTCACCGACCCCCTCGCCGCCGAGGCCGCCGCACTGAGCGCCGACGGCCAGACCGCGTACGTCGACGTGGCGTATGCCCTCGACAAGGTGACCGCCGCCCAGCTCGATGACGCCATGGCCACCAAGGACGCCGCCCGCACCGGCGGCGTCGAGGTCGAGCTCACCGGCGAGCTCGCCCTGCTCGCGCAGGAGACGCCCGCCAGCGAGCTCATCGGCGTCGCCGTCGCCGTCGTCGTCCTGCTGGTCGCCTTCGGATCGTTCGTGGCGATGGGGCTCCCGATCGTCACCGCGCTGTTCGGCATCTTCGTCGGCGCGGCCGGCGTCGGCGTCCTCTCGGCGTTCGTGGACGTCCCCGAGTTCTCGCTGATCCTCTGCATGATGGTCGGCCTCGGCGTGGGCATCGACTACGCGCTGTTCATCGTCACCCGCCACCGCCAGCACCTGCACGAGGGGATGAGCGTCGAGGACGCGGCCGGCACCGCCAACGCCACCGCCGGCCAAGCGGTGCTCTTCGCCGGCACGACCGTCGTCATCGCGATCCTCGGTCTGTTCATCGCGGGGTTCCCGGCCATCAGCACGATGGGCATGTCGGTCGCGCTGGTCGTGAGCGTCGCGATGGCTGCCGCCGTCACGCTCCTGCCGGGGTTGCTCGGCCTCGCCGGCACGAAGATCGACAAGCTGTCGATCCACCGCAAGAGCCACGTGGCCAAGCCTGCCGACCAGACGGTGTCCGGGCGCTGGGCGCACCACGTGGGCAGCCACCCGGTCCGCTATGCGCTCGTCAGCCTGGGCGCCCTCTGCGCCATCGCCATCCCGGCGCTCAGCATGCGCATCGGCACCCCCGACGACGGCAACGCCGCCGAGGGGACCACGCAGCGCACCGCCTACGAGCAGCTCGCCGACGGGTTCGGCCGCGGGTTCAACGGCCCCATCCAGGTCGTGGTGGAGCTTCCCAGCGACGCCGACCCGACCGCGGTCGGGCGGGTGCACGACGCCCTGCAGGGCGACCCCGGCATCGCCGCTGTGACCGCCCCGATCCTCAACGCCGAGGCCGACACCGCTGTGCTGCGGGCCAACCCGACCACCGCACCGCAGGACGAGCGCACCGACGAGCTCGTGCGGCACCTCCGGGCCGACGTGCTGCCCGCAGCCGTCGCCGGCACCGACGCCACCGTGTCGCTCACCGGGCAGGCGATGGTCACGGACCTCACGGATCGCATCAGCGACCGGCTTCCGCTCTTCATCACGGCGATCGTCGCGATGTCGTTCGTGCTGCTCATGATGGTGTTCCGTTCCGTGCTCGTCCCGCTCAAGGCCGCCCTGATGAACCTGCTGTCCATCGCCGCCGCCTACGGCGTCCTCGTGGCGGTGTTCCAGTGGGGCTGGGGCAACGAGCTGATCGGGCTCGAGGGCACCATGCCCATCAACCCGTTCCTGCCGCTCATGATGTTCGCCATCCTCTTCGGCCTCTCGATGGACTACGAGGTGTTCCTCCTGTCCCGCATCCGCGAGGAGTACGTGGCGACCGGCGACAACCACGGGGCCGTGGTCCGCGGGCTCTCCAGCACGGCTCGGGTCATCACGTCAGCAGCGTTGATCATGATCAGCGTGTTCGGCGCCTTCGTCCTCGGCGACGATCCGAACGGCAAGCTCTTCGGGGTCGGCCTGGCCGTCGCCGTGCTGCTCGACGCCACGGTCGTGCGGATGGTGCTGGTCCCGGCGACCATGAGCCTGGTGGGCCGGGCCAACTGGTGGCTGCCAGGCTGGCTCGACCGGATCCTCCCGCACCTGGACCTCGAGGCCGCTCCCGAGCGGGCCCCCGAGGTGGAGCCCGAGCGCGAGCGCGAGCTCGTCGCCGCCTGACCCAGCCATCCCGGCGGGGTGGTCGCGCACCAGCGTGGCCACCCCGCCCCCGCGTCCGTCGACCCTGCTCGACGGTGGACGTGACCTCAGTGGGGATGACCGGCACCTCGACGTCAGCCGCGTTCGAAGTCGGCCAGCAGGGCGGCGTGGTCCGACGGGCGCTCGGCCCCTCGCTCGGTGTGATCGATCCAGGTCGTGTCGAGCCGAGCGGCGAGCTCGCGATCGACGGCGATGACGTCCAGGCGCATCCCGAGGTTCCGCGAGTAGCCGATGCCGTGGTTCCACCAGGTGAAGCGCCGGGCCCGCTCGCCCCACCGGGCGACGTCCACGTCCACCAGGCCGGTGTCCAGGAGACGGCGCAACGCCTCTCGCTCTCGCAGCGTGACGTGGGTCGAGCCGACGAACGCGTCGGGGTGGAACACGTCGCTGTCGGTGGCGGCCACGTTGAGGTCGCCGGCGACCACCACATGGCCCTCGTCGGCGAGCCAGCGCTCCACCTGCCGGGTCAGCGCGTCGAAGAACGCGAGCTTGTACTCGTAGTGCCAGTGATCCACGGTCCGGCCGTGGGGCGCGTACACCGAGACCACGCGGAGCGGTTCCGGGAGACGGACGAGGCAGCTGGCGATCCTCGGTTCGCGGTCGAGGTGCTCGTCGTCCAGCGCCCCGGAGCCCCGCACGTCGTCGAGCGGGTGCCGGGCCAGGACGGCGACGCCGTTGTACGACCCGCTCCCGACGTGCGTCACCTCGTAACCGTGCTGGGCGAACGCGGCGGCGGCCGCGTCCGAGATGCTCGCGGCCTTGGTCTCCTGCAGGCAGAGGACGTCCGGCTGCGCCAGGTCCAGGAACCGCTCGACGGCCGGGAGCCGGGCCCGGAGCGAGTTCAGGTTCCACGTGGCGACCCGCAGGCAGTCCGGCGCGGGACCGGTCGGTGACATCGACGGGCGCAGCGCCAGCGCCGCCTCACGACGGGCGAGGCGGGCCGCCTGCTTCTCGGCGCTCGAGCTCGGCACCTCGCACACCTACCTCGGATCGCCGCCTCTGACCCCAGCTCCCACCGCATCGGTGCGGTGCATGGTGCTCTGCCCGACGAACGCCGATACGGTCATCGGCGCGTGCGGTCACACGGACCGTCGCATCTGAACGAGAAGAGCAGTCTCTTGACCACAGGTACCGTGAAGTTCTTCAACGCCGAGAAGGGCTTCGGCTTCATCTCACGTGAGGGTGGCGACGACGTGTTCGTCCACTTCTCCAACATCGTCGGCGAGGGCTACAAGAGCCTCGACGAGGGCCAGCGCGTCGAGTTCGACGTGGCCCCCGGCCGCAAGGGCGAGGAAGCGCAGAACGTTCGAGTCGTGTAGCTCGCCGATCGGCGAGATCGACAGAAGGGAGCCGCTGGCATCGCCGGCGGCTCCCTTCGCGTCGATGGATCGCGCCAGCTCGCCGGCCTCGGCCGACGGCCGCCTAGTGGCTGCGGTGCAGGAAGCCGTGCAACGTCGCCTGGGTCAGCTCCTCGACGATGACGTCCCGGGAGGGCCGGGCGCCGCCGAAGAACGTGGAGCCGAACGCCGCCATCCCGGCGACCATCGCCACCATCGATCGGGCGGCGAGGTCGGGCCGCTGGGCCTTCAGACCGCGCAGGTCGGCGCCCTCGGCACCAAGCTCGCCGATCACCGCGAGGGCGCGATCGATGTCGGCGATGCCCGTGTCGGCGAGCTCTTGATCGTTCAGCGCATCGGCTGACCAGAGGGTCATGATGAGGCCCCGCTGGTCGAGGAAGAGGTCGTAGAGCGCGCCCGTGAACTCGAAGCCGACCTCCTCCTCGTTGCGATCGGCGGCGACGTAGGCCGCCCACCGCGAGCGGAAGTCGTCGACGAGATCGACGAACGGCACGACGAGCGCCTCGTGGAACAGGGCTGCCTTCGAGCCGAAGTGGCGGAACAGGAGGTGCTCGGCCACGCCGGCCGCCTCGGCGATGTCGCGGGTGGTCGTGCTGCGGTAGTCCTGCCGTGCGAAGAGGTCGCGAGCGGCCTCGAGGAGGAGCTGCCGAGGAGCGCCACGCGGGCGCCGGACGGCCTTCGGGGCTGAGCCCTCCGTGGATGTCAGGCCCTGCTTCCTCACGCCCTCGCCCCCCGCCATCTCAGCCATTGGATAGTGCATGCTATCTTCACCTCGCATCCGCTGCCGCGACGAGGAGGGGGCCGACATGGCCGAGCGCGACGAGAGCTACGGCGTCGGCCTGGCCGAGCTGATGAACCCGGAGGTCGCCAGGAGCCCGCAGCCGATCTACCAGCTGCTCCAGGCCGACAGCCCGGTCTTCCGGCTCGACGGTGTCGGCGTGATCGTCGCGTCGCGGGAGGGCGTCGCCGAGGTGCTGCGCGATCCCGCGACCTTCTCGTCGAGCACCGATGCACACGACATGAAGACGAAGCGGCCTCTGATCCCGCTCCAGATCGACCCACCCGACCACCGGAAGTACCGGAAGCTGCTCGACCCGCTGTTCGCACCACAGCGGATGCGCCTCCTCGAGGGGTCGACGGTGGCCCTCGTGAACGAGCTCATCGACCGCATCGAGGGGGAGCGGGAGATCGACTTCTGCGCCAGCTTCTCGACGCCGTTCCCTTCCCAGGTCTTCCTCACCCTCTTCGGGCTCCCGATGGAGGAGCTGCCTCGCTTCCTGAAGATGAAGGACGGCGCCATCCGGCCCGACCAGGTGACCGGCCACGACCTCGGTCACCCCGAGACGGAGGCCTACCAGCAGCAGACAGCCGACTCGATCTACGAGTACTTCGAGGGGGTGGTCCACCAGCGGGCCGGCCAGCAGCGCGACGACCTGCTGAGCCACTTCCTCACCGTCGAGGTCGACGGCGACCGGCTGACCCACGAGGAGGTGCTGGACATCTGCTTCCTGTTCCTCATCGCCGGCCTCGACACCGTGACGGCGTCGCTCGATTGCATGTTCACCTACCTGGCCGAGCATCCGCAGGCCCGCCGCCGGATCACGACTGAGCCCGAGCGGCTCCCCGCGATGATCGAGGAGATGCTCCGCTGGGAGACCCC
>JBJMHD010000116.1:0-22871 GCA_045807565.1 Acidimicrobiales bacterium
CGAACACGACGGTGGCTCGCCACCCGCGCCGGACCAGCCCGGCCGCCCGCATCCAGATCAGCTCCACCTCGACATCCTCGCTCGCACGCGGGCCGGCGCGCATTCGGCCCCGTCTCCCCGCCACCTGGTCGCCTTCATCCCCGAGCGCCCGGGCGCGTAACGTCGTCGTCCTATGTCGACGAAGCGGCAGCCCTCGAAGCAGCGGCGCCAGACCCAGAACCAGCGCCAGCGGGCGGCGCGCGAGGCTCGCCGGGTCAACGCCGCCGCCCCTCCGGTGCCGAAGGGCACGGCCGGCGGGGGCTCGAGCACCGGAACGGGCTCAGGCTCCGCGTCGGCGGGCACCGGCTCCGGAGGCACCGGCTCGCTGTTCTCGCGCCTCCGCGGCTCGGCGTCGGCCGGTCGAGCGGCCCGCACCGGGACCCCGATCGGCAGCCAGCCCGTCGGCTACCGAGCCGCGCTGTCGGGCCTGCTGGCCGGCATCGCGGCGGTGGTCGTCGGCGCGCTGCTGATCCAGGTCGCCGTCGACGCCAGCGGCGAGCCGGTGGGGAGCTCCGGTGCCATGGTCGGCGAGTGGACGCTCAGCGCCACGGACGCGCTCGCCGACAACCCCGGAGCCACCGCCGACGAGCTCGTCGACGCGGTCGACGACTGGACGCCCAACGGACAGGAGCCCTACGGGAAGGCGTACTTCCCGTTGTCGCTGGGCCTCCTGCTGCCCATCGTGGGCGCGGCCCTGGCCTTCCGGGCGGTGTCGAAGCGCGCGTCGGCGAAGACGGTGAACCGGGCGATGTACGTCACCCTCTTCGGCACCTTGCTCAACGCACAGCTCATCTTCATCTTCCTGCCCGCGGTGGTGGGCGTGGGCATCGCGGCGTTCCAGGTCCGCAAGGCCGAGGTCCAGGCGGCGGGCGAGGCGGCCGCGGGCGGCGACGGCGGGCGCGGCGACGACGAGCCGAGCGCCGACGGGGACGTGATCGACGTGGAGCCCGTCGACGACGAGGGCCACCACGACGAGGATGACCCGGTCGAGGGCGAGGAGCAGGCGGAGGACGACGCGTTCCTCGGTGCGGAGGCCGCCGCCGGCGCCGCGGAGGACGCGCCTGCCGCGAGCGTCATCGGTCGGCTTCGGCGCCGCCCTCAGCGCAGCGTCTGAGCGATCTCTCCGAGGATCCGCGCCATCTCCACGCTGGGTTCCGGGTCCGCCTGCGCCGACGCGTGGTCCGACACCTGCTCGGCGAGCCGGCGGAGCGTCAGCGCCACGGCGTCGGCCTCCGCCTGGGTGACGTCGATGCGATCGGAGCGGAGGCGGTTGCCGATCTGCTCCTGCTGCAGCGCCAGCGTCTGCGCGCCGCGGGACGGGTCGAGCCGCTCCTCGAGGACGGCCCGGGCCGTCTCTGTCACGATCCGGATGCGCTCGCGCGGGTGCATCGCTACGTCTCGACCCGAGGGGGTTCGGCGTCCCGGATCGCCGGCTCCAGCTCGAAGTAGGCACGGCGCCGAAACCCACCGAGGAGCGCGACGACGTTCGAGGGCACGGACTCCACCCGCCGGTTGTAGTCGCGCACGTCACCGTTGAAGAGCCGGCGCGCCGCCTGGATGCGATCCTCGGTGACCGCGAGCTCCCCTTGGAGCTCGAGGAAGTGCCGGTCCGCCTTGAGGTCGGGATAGGCCTCCGCGAGCGCCATGAGCGAGCGGAGCGAGCGGACGAGGACCTTCTCCGGGCCCTCCTGCTCGCTGACGTCGCCGGAGGCCTCCACCGCGGCATGGCGAGCCTCCACGACGGCCGCGAGGGTGTCGCGCTCGTGGGCGGCGTAGCCCTGCACGGTGCGCACGAGGTTCGGGATGAGGTCGTAGCGGCGGCGGAGCTCGGTGTCGATGTTCGACCAGGCGTTGTCGACCAGCTGCCGCTGGCGCACGAACCGGTTGTACGAGATCGCCACCGCGAGCAGGAGCAGGGCGATCGCGCCCGCCAGCAGCCCCGCCACTTGCACGTCCGGCAGGGTAGTTCGACGCTCCGCGTGCCCCGGGCTTCAGCTGGATGCGACGGTGCCGGTGAGCACCGCTCGTTCGGCGGCCGAGGCCTCCAGCTGGGCGGCCGCCTCCGCCGCGGTCGCGTCCAGCGGGAGCGTCACGGGCTCGAGCAGGGCGAGCAGCGAGAACTCGTAGGTGTGCGGGCCGCTCCCGGCCGGCGGGCAGGGAGGGGTCCAACCCGGCGAGCCGGTGCTGTTGCGCGCTTCGACGGCGCTCTCCGGCAGCCCGTCCTCTCCCACCCCCTGCACGAAGGGGTCGATGCCGGTGACGACCCAGTGCACGAACCCGCCCGCGTCGAGGTCCCGCACCACCAGGGCCAAGGAGGACGCATCGAGCGGCATCCCCGTCCAGTCGAGCGCAGGCGAGTGCCCGTCGCCGGCGCAGGTGAAGCGAGCCGGGATCTCCCCGCCGTCGGTGAAGGCGGGGCTCGTGAGGGTGAACACGTCGGCGGATCCCGCCGGTGGCTGCACGACCGGAGCACTCGGGGTCGTGGTGGTCTGCAGCACCCGGGGTGGGGGGAGGTCGCGCCCGTCCCGAGACGAGCACGCCAGCGCCGAGCTGGCCACCGCGAGGGCGCAGGCGAGCGCGAGCAGGGGGCGGCGGCGCATGGGAGGACAGTGTGGACCAGTCGGGTGGGCCGTTCGCGTCGTATCCTCGCGGCACCCCGATGGACGCCAAACCTCGCAACCTCAGAGCCATGCTCTCCGAAGCCAAGGATCTGTCGGAGCTGATGGTCGACCTCGCCTACGCCGCCCTGTACTTCGGCGATCCGGACATGGCCGAGGAGATCGACGAGCTCGAGGACCAGATGTCGGATCTGGTCCACGACATGCGCGCCGTCTCCGTCCTGGCCGCCCGGCATCCCAAGGAGGCCGAGGCCATGGCATCGGTGCTCCAGGTCATCAGCTCGATCGAGCGGATCGGCAACGCGGCCGTGGACATCGCGCGCATCGTCACCCACAACCTCGGCATCCCGCGGGAGCTCGTCGCCGACCTGTCCAACGCCGAGGAGGTGTCGCACCGCGTGCGGATCCGCGAGGGAAGCCACCTCGCCCGCCGGCCCCTCGCCGCCCTCGAGCTGCCGGTGCAGACGGGGATGCGCGTCGTGGCCATCCGGCGCGAGCGGGAGTGGATCACCGACGTGGACGGCGACGCGATCTGCCTGCCCGGCGATGTGATCTTCCTCCGCGGGTCGCCGGCGGGCATCACCCGCCTGCGGGAGCTGGCCGCGGCGCCGTTCTGGGAGCCGCCGGTGCCACCGGAGGACGGCACGCTCTCCGACCTCGACCGCGCCGTCGACGTCCTCGTCGAGATGAAGAACATCTCCGAGGTCGCCGTCGGCCTCGCCTACTCCGCGCTCGTGCTGCGCGACCAGGGTCTGGCCGCGGAGGTCCGCCACCTGGAGGACCGCCTCGACGAGATGAAGGACCGTCTCGAGCTCTGGGTCCTGCGCGCCAGCAACGATCGCATCGACCCGTCGCCGCTGCGCGGCCTCCTGCACCTGTCGCAGGCTGCCGAGGACCTCGGCGACGCTGCGCAGCAGATGGTGTGGCTCATCGAGGAGAAGGAGGAGCTGCACCCGATCCTGTCCATCGCCCTCGGCGAGTCCGACGAGGTCGTCGTGCGGGTCCCGGTCGCCGACGGATCAGAGGCGGCGGGATCCTCGCTCTCGGAGCTCCAGATCGACATCGAGCCCGGCTTCCACGTGCTGGCCGTCCTCCGCGGCGGTCGCTACCTCTACCGGCCGCGCGGGCACGTGCGCTTGGAGGCGGGCGACGAGCTCATCGCCTCCGGGCCCGACGAGGGCCACCCGATGCTCGCCCAGCGCTGCGGCTGGCACCTCACCGAGGACGAGGACACCGGCGAGCACACCCTCGAGCCGCTGCGTCGAGCCTCGGCGTGACCTACTCGATCGTCGCCCGCTGCCCCGACACCGGGCAGCTCGGCGTGGCGGTCCAATCGCACTTCTTCGGCACCGGCGCGGTCGTCCCGTGGCTCGCGGCGGGCGTGGGCGCCGTCGCCACCCAGGCCACGGCGGAGGTCGCCCACGGGCCCGACGGGCTCGACCGGCTCCGAGCCGGTCGTTCGCCGGACGAGGCGCTGGCCGACATCCTGGGCCCGGACGGAGGAGCCGCCACCCGGCAGGTGGCGATCGTCGACGCCCAGGGCCGCGGCGCCGCCCACACCGGGGCCTCGTGCATCGCCGAGGCCGGCCACCTCGTCGGCGACGGCTTCACCGTGCAGGCGAACATGATGCTGCACCATGGGGTGCCGGAGGCGATGGCACAGGCCTTCACCGCCAGCGCCGGCGCACCGCTGGCCCTGCGGCTGCTGGACGCCCTCGACGCCGCCCAGGCGGCGGGCGGCGACATCCGCGGCCAGCAGTCCGCCGCGCTGATCGTCGTCGCCGCCGAGGCCGCTGACCGTGCCGGGCACGACCGCGTCGTCGACGTGCGGGTGGAGGACGACCCTGCACCGCTGGTGGAGCTCCGCCGCCTCGTCGGGCTGGCGCGCGCCTATCGCCGCATGGAGGACGCCGAGGAGCTGATGACCGACGGCGACCTCGACGCCGCGCTGGCGATCTACGCCGACTCCGCCGCGCAGCAGCCGGCACACCACGAGTTCCCGTTCTGGCACGCGGTGCTGCTCGCCGGGCTGGGCCGCGCCGACGAGGCGCGAGCCGTCGCCGCGCCCGTGTTCGCGCGCCCTGACGGCGACCACTGGCGCGAGCTGGTGCGCCGGCTCCCGGCCACATCGCTCGTCTCGGAGGAGGCGGCGGCCGCCCTCGCCGACGGCTGAGGGCGCCTCAGATGTAGCCGCGCATCTTCACGGCGTCCGCCACCCGCTGGATGCCGATCGCGTACGCCGCCTGGCGGAGCGTCACGTGCCGCTCGTCGGCGAACGCCTGGGTGAAGCGGTAGGCGCCCTGCATCTTGTCGAGGAGCTCCTTGTTGAAGCGCTCCTCCTTCCACGTGAACTGCTGGATGTTCTGGGACCACTCGAAGTACGACCCGGTCACTCCCCCCGCGTTGGCGAGGATGTCCGGGATCACCGCGACCCCTCGGTCGCCCAGGATCTTGTCGCCGCCCGGGGTGACCGGGTAGTTGGCGGCCTCGAGCACGACGGACGCCCCGACCCGGTCGGCGTTGGCATCGGTGATCACCTCGCCCAGGGCAGCCGGCGCGAGGACGTCGCAGTCGAGCTCGAGCAGCTCCTCGTTCGTCACGGCATCCCCGATGCCCGCGGTCGCGAGCGTCGCACCGGTGGCGAGGTGGTCCACGACCTTCGGGATGTCGATGCCGGCCGGCTGGACGTGCCCGCCGTGCACGTCGGAGATGCCGACGATCGTGGCGCCTCGCTCGTGCAGCTCGCGTGCCATCCAGGAGCCGACGTTGCCGAACCCCTGGATCGCGATGCGCAGCCCCTTCAGCGCACGCCCGTGGTGGTGGCACCACGCGTCGAGCACGTACGTGCACCCGCGGCCCGTCGCCGCCTCGCGCCCCGGCGCGCCCCCGAGGTCGAGGGGCTTCCCCGTCACGATGGCCGGGCTGTACCCGTGGATGGCCGAGAAGGCGTCCATCATCCAGGCCATGACCTGCGCGTTCGTGTTCATGTCGGGTGCGGGGATGTCGCGGTAGACCCCGAGCACGTGTTGGATGCCGTTGGTGAAGCGCCGGGTGAGCCGTTGGAGCTCGGTGGGGCTGAGCGAGGTCGGGTCGATCTCCACGCCGCCCTTGGCGCCCCCGAACGGCACGTCGAGGAGCGCCGTCTTCCAGGTCATCAGAGAGGCCAGCGCCCGCACCTCGTTGAGGTCGGCGGTCGGGTGGTAGCGGATGCCGCCCTTGTACGGCCCGCGCGCCCCGTTGTGCTGCACGCGGTACCCGCGGGCGACGATGAGGTCGCCGTCGTCGAGTCGCACCGGCACCTGCACCGCGATCTCGCGGTAGGGCGTGGTGAGGATGGCGTGGAGCTCGGCGTCGAGGTCGAGGATCGTCGCGGCCTGCGCGAAGTACTGGTTCACCGCTTCGTGCGCCGACAACCCGGGCATGGGCGGCGAGGCTACCGACATCGGACCGGGTGTCAGGTGTCGAAGGTCCCGTCGGGGAGATCCGTCGTGTAGCTCGAGGCTTCGAGGCGATCGCCGTTGGCGTCGACGAGGAGCTGGGCGCCCTCGTCGGACAGGCAGATCGTCTCGTCGCCGGCCACCAGGCACGTGGCGTGGGTGTCGGCGATCGTGCGCGGCTCGACCTTCAGCGCCTCGTCGCGGCCGGCGTCGGCCAGGCCCTCAGCGAAGGCCTGCAGCGCCTCGTCGGTGAAGGCGCCCGGTGCATCCAGCGCGGCCTCCGAGCGGTGGCAGTCGAGCGAACCGCCGGGGTCATCGGACGGAGGCGTGCACCGGTAGCCCACGCCGTCTCGGAACACCCGGCTCTCCACGATGCGCTCGCCGGCGAGCACGTCGATGCGGCGATCGGGCGGCGCCTGCGAGATGACGATCGACGCACCCTCCTCACCGGGATAGGTCACCTGGTAGGTGCCGTCCACACCTCGCGCCGCGAGCTCGAGCACGTCGACGACGTCGTCGGGGAGGTGGGCGTCCTCGGCGACCTCGCGGATCTGGTCAGCCCTCGCGTCGGCGGCCGACGGGTCGCCGCCGCACGCCGCAGAACCGACGAGGAGCACGACGACCACGGCTCCTCGGCGCACGACCGGCGACACTACCGACACGGGTACGCTCGCCCCCGATGGAGCCGGCGACCGAGCCCGTCCCGCGCTCGCGGGTGAAGGCCGTGCTCGTGGGCGTGAGCATCGGTCTGGGCGTGGGGGTTGCGGCGATGGCGATCGCCTTCTCGATCGTGGCGGTGCCGATGTTCCTGCTCGCCTCCACCGAGGGCGACTCGGGCCTCGACCGGCACCTCGTGCGCACGGGGCTGTTCGGCATCGCCCTGCCCTTCGGCGCGTTGGTGGGGGTCGTCGTGGGCGGCGTCGTCGGCGTCTGGTACGCACGGGGCGGACGCTTGCCCACCGATCGCACGCCGATCCACGGCTGATCGCTCAGCCGCCCGCGGGCGACGGGTGGAGGCGGCCGTCGCGGAGCTCGAGCACTCGGTCGGCACCATCGAAGACCAGCGGGTCGTGGGTCGCGACCACGCAGGCCATGCCGCCCTCGGTGAGGATCCGCAGCACCAGCAGCATCGCCGCGGCCCAGTCGTCGTTCTGGTGGGCCATCGGCTCGTCGGCGAGGAGCACCGACGGTTCGAGCACCGCAGCGCGGGCCAGCGCGGCTCGCTGCTGCTCACCGAGCGAGACCTCGTCGGGGTGTCGGTCGGCGAGGTGCTCGATACCGAGCCGTTCCATCAGCTCCCACGGGTCGCGCCGGGGCGCGATCCCTGACACGCGGACCGGGAGCGTCACGTTCTCCACGAGCGTGAGCTCCTCGAGGAGGCCCAGGGTCTGGGGGAGGACGGCGACGTCCGACCACGCGAGCGCGTCCCGCCCCGGGGCGCGCCCGGCGACCGAGATCGAGCCGCCATCCGGAGCCTCGAAGCCGGCGATGAGGGTGAGCAACGTCGTCTTCCCAGAGCCCGATCGCCCACCGATGGCCACCACCTCCCCACGTGCGACCCGGAGGTCGACGCTCCGCAGCACTGCGATCGCTCCGGCGCTGGTGGTGAACGTCTTTTCCACCGCGGCCAGCTGCACGGGCGTGTCGAGACCGATCACCTCGCGACCACCTGGCCGTCGTGGAGCCACACGACGTCGTGGGCGGCGCTGATGACCGCGTCGTCGTGCGACCCGACGATCGCGGTGCAGCCATCGTCGACGAGCCGTTGCAGGCGCGCGACGAGGTCGTCAGCGGAGCGGGCGTCGAGCTGCGCGGTGGGCTCGTCGGCGACGAGCACGGCGGGCGCCCCGGCGACCGCGGCCGCGAACGCGACTCGCTGCTGCTCGCCGCCCGACAGCTCGGCGGGGCGGCTGTCGCGCCGGCTGGCCAGGCCCACGGCGTCGAGGAGGTGCTCGGCCTCGTGCGGATCCGTGCCACGCAGGCGCGCCGCCAACCCGACCTGGTCGATGGCGGAGAGGTACTCGATGAGGTTGTCGGCCGGGTTCTGGAGCACGACGCCGATCCGGCGTCGCCGCAGCTGGCGCCGGCCGCGGTGCCGCAGGCGGGACAGGTCGACGCCACCGACGGCGACGCGTCCGGCCGTCGCCAGCTGCAACCCGGCGAGCACGCGCAGGAGCGTCGACTTGCCCGACCCGGAGGGCCCGGCGACCACCGTGAGCCGGCCCGTGGCGAAGGTTGCGGACACCTCGCGGAGCGCGTGGACGACCCCCACCCCCGGGCGATGCTCGACGCAGAGCCCGTCGCACTCGGCGGCGGCGGTGACGGTGAGGTCAGGCGCCGGCACGCAGCACCTCCAGCGGATCGTCGCGGTCGACGCGCCGCTGGGCGAGCACGACGGTGAGCACCGTCAGCCCGACCGACACGGCGGCAAGGCCCGTCACCGTGCCGAGCGGCACGCGCAGGAGCGGATCCGGGAGCAGGAGCGGCACCGGGTCGATGCGGGTGTGGACGAGCGCCGCACCGGCCACGGCGATCCCGAGCCCCAGCCAGGAACCCACCACCACGCTGGCGGCCAGCTCCACGCCGAGGGCTCGCCGGTGCTGGGAGCGGGTGAGACCCATCCGACGCATGAACGTGTACCCGAGGAGGCGCTGGCGTCGCCGGGCGTCGAGGTGCACGGCCACCCCGCCGACCACGAGCAGCCCCGCTGCGATGCCGAGCGACTGCAGGAAGCCGAAGGTCCACGTGACCGTGTCGAAGGAGGCGCGATCGGCGATGCCCGCGAAGGTTCGTCGCTCCTGGTACGGCAGCGCCGCTGCGGCCAGGGCATCGACGATGGCATCGTGGTCCCCCCGGAACCACAGCTCACGGTCGAACCCGTCGTTGCTGGGATCCAGCGCATCGCCGGTCACGTACACCGTCGGCTGGAAGGGGCGCATGGCCGGGAACGCCCCGACCCCCTCGATGGGATCGATCGTCAGCTCGACGCGGCGGCGGCCCTGGATCGTCAGGTCGGCACCGGGCTGCACAGGGGTGCCGATGACGATGGCACGGGTGCGACCGTCGGCGCCTGGCGCGTCGAGCTCGGCGAGGAGGTCTTCGAGCGGTCGGTGGTCGAGCGAGCCGTCCCAGAAGGCGGCCTGCGCGAACGTGGCGGGGTCGATCGCCACGACACGCACGCTCACGCGGTGCTGCCCCGGGAACCACGCCAGCGAGTAGTCGCGCACCGACGTGGCGGTCGATGCGAGGCCGGCCGGCACCTCCGTGTCGTCGCGCACCTGCACGGCGACGTCGGCGCCGACGAACATGCGGCCCTTGGCATCGAGGCTCGCCTCGAGTGTGCGGTCCATCGTGGCGGCATAGGCCAGCACGCCGGCGGAGACCGCCGACGCCGCGACGAGGCCGATCACCGCCACCCGGTGGCGAGCGATGCGACGGACACCGAGGTAGAGGGCCGTGGAGCGGTGGCTGGTCGCCCTCCGGAGCGGGCGGATGCTCCACGAGAGGACGCGGCTGGCGGCGGCGACGGCGGTGACCAGGAAGAGCACTGGGAAGAGCAGGCCCCACAGGTCGACGCGGCTGAGCTGGGCGCCCTGGCCGATCGGGACGCCCCACCGGCCGAGGCGGTGGTAGGACGCGAGGGTGACGACGAGCAGGGGGAGCTCCCACGGGAGCGACCCGATGCGGACGCGGTGCGGGACCGGTGCCCGCGGTGGGCTGGTGCGCACGGCGACCACGCCACCCACCGTGGCGATCGCCAGGACGAGCGCGCCCACGCCCGTCACCACGGCGAGGCTGAGCGCGTCGCCCTCGATGCGCGTGGACGGGCCGAGGGCGGTGACCCCGGCGTAGGCGAGCAGCACCCCGGCGACGGAACCGACCAGCAACGGACCGCTGAGCTCGAGGCACCCCTTGAGCCCGAGGGCGGCGGGGGACACCCCGCGCACGGTCAAGAGGTGCAGCTCGCGGCGGCGACGCTCGTACCAGAGAGAGGTGGCGGCGGCCACCAGGCCCACCCCGGCGAGGGCGGCGAGCGCCGCCGTCGCCCAGATGCCGGCGGCGACGGAGGTCTGGGTGGCCCGCGCGCGATCGACCACGAAGGGCATGCTCGAGCCGAGGAAGCGCCGCATGAAGTCGGCCTCGTCCCGCGCGTCGACGCCGCCGCGGAAGGGCCCCACCTCCGTGCTCGGCACCCGCGGGCGATCGCCGCCGCGGCACCACGCCAGCTCGTCGATGCCGTGGCGGCACGCCAGGGCGCCCGCCAGATCGTCCACCTCGGAGATCGTCAGGTCCGGCCGCAGCCCGGCCTCCCACGCCCCCTGGGCCACCGGCACGTCCAGCGCGCCCATGAGGTCGGCGAGCGTCGCCCGGTCGACGAGGACCACCGGTGGCGGCGCGGCGAGGTCGGGCCCGTCGACGAGCAGCAGATCGCCGTTGCTGCACCAGAACGGATCGACCGACGTCCCCGACAGGTCGCGGTACACCCCGGCGATGGGCACGCTCGTGGTGCCGACGGTCGTGACGTCGCCGGCGCCGAGGCCCGTGAGGTCTGCGAGCCGGTCGCTGATCCACGCGCCGCGGCCGGGGGCACGGTCGATCACGTCGACGTGGTCGAGGCCGCCGTCCCGCGCCAGCAACGTGATCCGCAACCGATCGCCACCGAGGGGTTGGAAGGGAACGCCGTCCACGTGGGCCCACCCCCCGCGTGGCCGGAGGCGGTTCTCCACGGGCGCGAACGGATCGGGCGGAGGGGTGCGCACGGACGACGGCGTGAGCTCGCCGGCGCGGGTGACGCCGGTGTCACGAGGGCACCGCTCACCCACCTGCTGGGCGACCGATGCGCTGCCCACCGACGACGAGAACAGGGGCACCGCCGCCAGCGACGCCGCCAGCACCGCGCACGCTCCCGCGACCGCGGCCATCACGCCCGGCGCGCGGCGCAGCAGCAGCGGAGCACGCCGCCACGGGGCCGTCCTGAGGATCACCCTTCGCACCGCATGGGGACTCGGAGGGTACGTCGATATCCTCGGCGACGATGGCTGCTGAACCCCTCTGCCTGCTGAGCGTGCACGCCCACCCGGACGACGAGTCGTCCAAGGGCGCGGGCACCGTCGCCCGCTACCACGCCGAGGGGGTGCGGACCGTGCTGGTGTGCTGCACGGGTGGCGAGGAGGGCGACATCCTCAACCCGGCGATGGACAAGCCGGAGGTCAAGGCCGACATCGCCGCCGTCCGCCGAGAGGAGCTCGACAAGGCCGCCGCCATCATCGGCTACGACGAGGTCGAGATGCTCGGCTACCGCGACTCGGGGATGCCCGACAGCGAGGCGAACGCCAACCCGCTCAGCTTCGCCCAGGCGCCGATGGACGAGGCGGTCGGTCGTCTGGCGACGATCATCCGGCGCACCCGCCCGCAGGTGGTGCTCACCTACAGCGACGAGCAGGGCGGCTACCCGCACCCCGACCACATCAAGGTGCACGACATCACCCAGCCCGCCATCGACCGAGCCGCCGACCCTGACTGGGAGCCGGAGGCGGGCGAGCCCTGGCAGGTCTCGAAGGTCTACTACTCGGTGTGGTCGCGGAAGCGCATCGAGCTCATGCACGCCAAGTTCCTGGAGCTGAACCTCGAGTCGCCCTTCGGCGAGGACTGGTTCAAGCGGCCGTCGCAGGACGACCGCATCACCACCTCCGTCGACATCGAGGGGTTCGCCGAGGTGCGCTTCGAGGCCCTGCTCGCCCACGCCACCCAGATCGACCCCGAGTCGCCGTTCTGGTTCGGCCTGCCTCGTGACGTCGCTCGGAGCATCCACCCCTACGACGACTACGTCCGAGCGATGAGCCTGGTCGACGCGCCGTTGCCGGAGGACGACCTGTTCGCCGGGCTGCGCGCCGAGGTGAACGCCTGACCGCGGCGAAGGTGCCCTTCCTGAGCGACGGATGGCTGGAGCTGCTGCGCGGGCTCGGCGCCGACCTGCCCGAACGACCCGGTGCGTCCGCCCGCGTCCAGCACGTCGTCACCGGCGCGCCGGACGGCGAGGTCCGCTACGTGCACACGCTCGTCGACGGGCGCACGAGCGCACTCGAGGCGGGAGGCGACGACGCCGCCGACGTCACCTTCACCAACACCTACGCCGACGCACAGGCGTTGGCGCGCCGCGAGCTCGATCCGTCCGTGCTGTTCATGCAAGGCCGCACGAAGATGGCGGGTGACATGGGCCGGGTGCTCGCGCTCATGCCCGTGATCCGCAGCGAAGAGTACGGCGCGCTGCTCAGCGCCGCGTCGGAGCAGACGGCCTACTGAGCGGTGACCACGAGAGATCCCTCGTGGTCACGGGCCTCGACGTCGAAGAACGTGATCTGGTCGGGGTCCGTGAGGACGAGGGTGGTCTCCTCGCCTGGGCGCATGCGGCCGGTGTCGAACTCCTGGTCGCTGGCGGTGAACGAGTGGGGCCCGTCGCCGTCGTTCACGAGGAGGATCACGTCGCCCGCCTCCACCTCGAGATCGCCGGGCTGGTAGCCACGCTCGTCGACGGTGATGGTGTGGTCGGGCGAGAGGTCGACGTCGCCCAGGTCCTTCGGCGTCGGCGGGCTGGGGTCGGGATCGCCGCATGCCACGAGCACGACCGCGGCGAGCGCGGCCACGGCCACCAGCCTCATGCGGCGCGCTGCAGGTCGCGCAGGGGCCGGTAGCCGACCAGTCGCACGCCGGCGCGGTCGAGCATCTGGCGGAGGCTGTGGTCCCGGGTGACGAGCTCGTGGTCGTCCACGCGCCCCGGCCAGTCCTCCGCCAGCGCCCGCAGCTCCGGGGCGTCGACCGCCGGGTGGATGTACACCTCGGTGACGCCGGGGCGCAGGTCGTGCACGGCGCGCTCGATGGTCCGGCGCGACCCCACGCCGCCCTGCACCACCACGAAGTGGTCGGGGAAGAGCACGCCCTCCTCGCTCGCCAGGCGCCGGAACGGGAACCCGATCGCCCGCTCGCTGGAGGCTCCCGAGAGGCGCAACGGCAGGCGGAACTCCACCGCGAGGTCGAGGTACACGTCGAAGAACTCGGGTCGCAGCTGCACCGTGCCCATGTGGCTGTCCAGGTGGCTCACGTCGAAGCCCCAGAGGATGGCCCGCTCCACCTGGGCGCGGAGCTCGCGGCGGACCTCGTCGAGGTCGGCGTGGTCCCACACGTCGGTGACGGTGCGCGGAAAGCCGCCGTCGCCGTCGAGCAGGGACGGGGCGTGCGTGATCGGGCCCCACCGGTAGCGATCGTGCTCGGCGTTCAGCGTGAGGTGCACGCCGACGTCCTCCCCGCGGTAGCGCGACGCGGCGTCGCGAGCCCAGGGGCAGGGGACCATGAGGGTGGCGCTCGTCGCGATCCCGTCCCGCAGCGCTTCGTAGGTGCCGACGTTGGCGGCGTGGCACGAGCCGAGGTCGTCGCAGTTGATGATGAGGACACGGTCGTCCGGCCGGTAGCCCAGCCGCTCGGCGAGTGACGTCACGGCGACCGACGCTACCCGGGTGCGAGCGGCACGTCGGTGCCCCCACAGGTCTCCCACAGGCCCTTGTGCTCGGCCCGGGCGCGGCCTTCGGCGGCGTCGAGCTCGCCCTGGCGCGTGGTGTTGGGCGGGAACGCGATCGACTCGGCGAAGCCCTCCTCGACGAGCAGCAGGTTGATGAAGACGTCGTCCTCGTCGCGGATGACGTAGGCGAGGAGCCGGTCGTAGCGGTCGCGTGCCTCCACGTCGCGCTCGAGGCGCACAAGGGTGCCGACCGGGAGGAGCTCGGCGGTCCGCTCCTTGGCCTCGGGGCCGAAGCACTCCACCGGCCGGTCGCGCGCCACCGACTCAGGCGTGTCGATCCCGATGAACCGGACCGGCTCCTCCTGCCCGTCGATGTCGACCACCACGGTGTCGCCGTCGACGGGGCGCACGACCCGGGCCCTCCCCGCCGGTGCCGGTTCGCGCTCCGACCGCATCTCGCCCACGCCGCATCCGGCGGCGAGCGCGACCAGCGCAGCGAGGAAGGCGATCGCGAGGCGCGGCACGGAGCGGCTCCTGCAGGGAGGGTGATCGTGGGCCGGCGGGCGCCGGCGAGGGGGAGCTAGAGGCGCTCGATGATGGTGCCCGTGCCGAGGCCCCCACCGCAGCACATCGACACGAGGCCGTAGCGGCCGCCGGAGCGCTCGAGCTCGTGCAGGCACTTGGTCATGAGCACCGCACCCGTGCCGCCCAGCGGGTGGCCGAGGGCGATGGCGCCGCCGTTCGGGTTCGTCTGCTCGTCGGCGAACCCGAGCTCCTTCTGCCACGCCAGCACCACCGAGGCGAAGGCCTCGTTGATCTCGGCGACGTCGATGTCGTCGACGCCGAGGCCGGTGCGCTCGAAGAGCCGCTGGGTGGCGTCGATCGGGCCGGTGAGCATGAGCACGGGATCGACGCCCACGAGGCAGGTGTCGACGATGCGCGCCTTGGGGGTGAGCCCGAGCTGCTCCGCTCGCTCGGCCGTCATGATCAGCAGGGCCGCGGCACCGTCGGAGATCTGCGAGGACGAGCCCGCCGTGTGCACGCCGTCCTCGCGGGCCACGGGCTTCAGGGTGGCGAGCTTCTCGAGCGTGGTCTCGCGGAGCCCTTCGTCCCGGGAGATCGTCTGCGTGCCGGTGACGTTGCCCTCCTCGTCGACGGTGGGGGCCTCCACCGGGACGATCTGGCTGCCGAAGCGATCCTCGGCCCACGCGGTGGCGGCGTTCTGCTGCGAGCGGAACCCGAACCGGTCGGTGTCCTCCCGGGAGATCCCCCACTTCTCGGCGATGCGCTCGGCCCCTTCGAACTGGGAGGTCATCTCGTACTGCGGGAAGTACGACTTCGGGATCGGGATGCCGAGGCCGAGGTCCTTGCGGCCGCTCGATCCGATCGGCACCCGGCTCATCACCTCGACGCCGCCCGCCAGCGCGGAGTCGACGGCGCCGCTGCCGACCAGGGCCGTGGCCAGGTTGGTGGCCTGCTGCGAGGACCCGCACTGCGTGTCGACGGTGGTGTTGGCCACGGAGAGCGGGAGTCCGGCGCTCAGCCAGGCGGTGCGCCCGATGTTGAACGCCTGCTCGCCCACCTGGCTGACGCAGCCGGTGACGACCTGGCCCACGGCGGCCGGATCGATCCCGGACCGCTCGATGGCGGCCCTCTGCACCGTGGCGAGGAGATCGGCCGGGTGGACGGTGGACAAGCCGCCGTTGCGCTTCCCGACCGGCGTGCGGACGGCTTCGACGATCACGACATCAGACATGCCGGCAACCTATCGGCCGGTCAGCGGCGGCGACCACTGGCTGCTTCGAGCACGAGGAGGAGCGCGGCGGCGCCGATGAAGGCGACGAACACCGATCCGAGGTCGAGCTCGTCGAAGGTGCTCAGCTCCTCACCGGTGGCGAACTTGGCCGCCGCGCCGGCGAGGAGCGCGCCGACGATGCCGATCGCGATCGTGGTGAGGCAGCCGCGCTTGGGCGCGCCCACCGCTCGGCGGGCCAAGCCGCCGGCCAGCAACCCCATCAGGCACCACGCGAGTATCCCCATGAGGGCGGTGACGCTAGCGGTGACGGCGCGGGTGGGGGAACGGGCGGGTCAGGCGGCGGAGCGGCCGTGGGACGGGTGCTCGCGGGTGGCCTTGGCGGTCTCGGACGAGCGCCGGGCCGCGATCGCGGCCTCGAGCGTCTTCCTGGCCTGGGCCACGCCACGACGCCCCGCCTCCCGGGTGGCCTCGTCGATGACCCACGTGGGCGGCGAGTCGAGGAGGGTGAGCTGGCGTGCCATACCAGTAGTCAACCCAGGGGGTGTGACAGCCATGCCTCCCACGGGTGCGACAGACGTCACACACCCCGCTGACCTGGGCTTTTTCCGTCACGGACTAGGGTCGAGCGCCCATGGACGCCCCCGCCTGGCTCGGCCTGGAGCCCACCCACAACCCGATGCGGTGGATGCTCCCGATCACCCCTGGGATCTCCACCGGCCACCAGTTCCTGTTCGGCGGCTGCGGCCTGGGCGCGGCCATCGCCGCGCTGGAGGGCAGCTCCGACCGGCCGGTGGTGTGGGCCACCGCCCAGTACCTCTCCTACGCCAACCCCCCGTCGATCATGGACATCGACGTCACCATCGCGGTGCACGGGAAGCAGGTCACCCAGGCCCGGGCCGTCGGGCACGTCGGGGACCGCGAGATCCTCACCGTGAACGCCGCCCTCGGCACCCGGCCGATGGAAGCGGCGGGCCAGTGGTCGGACATGCCCCAGGTGCCGGGCCCGGAAGACTGCGCGCTCCGCATGTCGCGGCACGGCACCACCGACTCGATCATGGAGCGCATCGACGTCCGCCTCGCTGACGCGCGGGGGTTCGACGAGCTGCCGGGCCCGCCGTCCAAGGGCGGCCGATCGGCGCTCTGGGCACGCATCCCCGACGTCCTGGACATGTCGGCGGCCACCCTGGCCATCCTCGGCGACTACGTGCCGTTCGGGATCGGGCAGGCGCTCGGCGCCATGGCCGGTGGCAACAGCCTCGACAACACCCTTCGGGTCGGGCGCCTCGTCCCCACCGAGTGGGTGCTCCTGGACATCCGCGTGGACCTGATCGCCAACGGCTTCGGCCACGGCGTCGTGCACCTCTGGGCGGAGGACGGCACCCTCCTGGCCACGGCGAGCCAGTCCACGATCGTCCGCTACTGGAAGGACGAGCCGCTGCCCGAGTAGGCGCAGAACTAGAACACGTTCTAGTCTCGCCGACCATGCAGCGGTACGAGGGACGGGTCGCGCTGGTCACGGGTGGGGCGTCGGGCATCGGGCGGGCCACGGTGCACCGGCTGGTGGAGGAGGGCGCGACGGTCATCGCCACCGACGTCGCCGAGGACGGGCTCAGCGCCACGGCGGCCGCCGCCGCTCGCCCCGACGCCGTCACCACCCTCCGCGGCGACGTGCGCGACCCCGCCTTCGCCACGGCGTCGGTGGAGCGTGCCCTCGAGCACGGGCGCCTCGACCTGCTCGTGAGCTGCGCGGGGATCCTGCGCTTCGAGCACAGCCACGAGGTCGCGCTCGAGAGCTGGCAGCAGATCATCGACGTGAACCTCACCGGCACCTTCCTCATGTGCCAGGCCGCGATCCCCGCCCTCCTCGAGCAGCGCGGCGCGATCGTCAACGTCGCGTCCACCGCCGCCCTCGCCGCCCACCCGTGGGCCGCCGCCTACTCGGCGTCGAAGGGCGGGGTCCTCGCCCTCACCCGCACGCTGGCCATCGAGTACGCCAAGCAGGGGCTGCGCGCCAACGCCGTGTGCCCGGGCTCGATCGACACGCCGATCACCGATGCCTTCCAGCTCCCGGAGGGCGCCGACGGGAAGCTCCTCTACCGGATCATGTCGCCCACCGGGATGGCCGACGCGTCGCGCGTGGCCGCGGCGATCGCGTACCTCGGGTCCGACGACGCCATCCACGTCAACGGCGCCGACCTCCGCATCGACGGCGGCACCCACTCGTGAGGTTCTGCTTCTCGGGGGCCTTCTCACCGGCGGGCGACCTGAGCACGCTGGCGCGTGCCGGGGACGCGGCGGGCTGGGACACCATGACGTTCCCGGACCACCTCATCAACCCGGTCGAGACGCGGTCGACGTACCCGTACACCGCCGACGGCGGCCGGCGATGGGAGATGGGCACCGAGTGGCCCGACCCGTGGCTCACCATCGCGCACCTCGCGGGGATGACCGAACGGCTGCGCTTCCTCACGACGGTGTACATCCTCCCGGCGCGCACCCCCGTGCACGTGGCCAAGCAGGTCGGCACCGCGGCGGTGCTGTCCGGCGGCCGCGTCGAGCTGGGCGTGGGCATGGGGTGGATGGCGGAGGAGTTCGACGCCATGGGGGTGCCCTTCGGCAAGCGGGGCAAGCGCGCCGACGAGATGCTCGAGGTGATGCGGAAGCTCTGGACGGGCGAGGTCGTGGAGCACCACGGCGAGCACTTCGACGTGCCGCCGGTCGAGATGCTGCCGGCCCCGAGCGAACCGGTGCGCGTCCACGTGGGCGGCACGTCAGACGCGGCGCTTCGGCGAGCCGCCCGCAACGACGGCTGGGTGAGCGACCTCCACACCACCGAGGAGCTGGCCGAGATCCGCCAGCGGATCGAGCGGTACCGCGAGGAGTACGACCGCACCCACGTGCCCTTCTCCGTGTACGGCTCGGCGAGCGATGCGTGGGACCTCGACGGGTACCGGCGCGTGCACGACGCCGGCGTCACCCACCTGGTGACGATGCCCTGGTACTTCTACGCCGGCGCCGAGGCCGACCTGCAGGGCAAGGTCGACGGCATCGAGCGCTTCGCCGAGGACGTCATCGCCCGGTGGTGACCCCCAGGTAGGTTCCGGCGGCGATGGCGCGGATCCTGGTGGCGACGTGGGCGGGCGGCGGCAACGTGCCACCAGCCGTCGCCCTCGCCTCCCTCCTGGCGGGCCGAGGCCACGACGTCCGCGCCATCGGCACCGGTTCGCTGGCCGCTCGGTTCGACGCCGAGGGGATCCCGTTCGTGGCCCGCGACGTCGTCACCGAGTGGGACCCGGCGTCCCTGTCCCGCGACGTGCTGGCCGAGGCGCGCAAGGTCGATCTCGTCGTCGCCGACTACATGCTCCCGGCGGCCCTGAGCGCAGCCGAGGCGGCGGGCGTGCCGGTCGTCGCCCTCGTGCACACGCTCTACGGGGCCAACCTCGACCCGTCCGGCGGGCTGTACCCGATGAGCATGGCGACGTCGATCGAGAGCCTGGCCGCGGTGCGTGCCCAGCTGGGCGTAGCGCCGGTCGCGACCTTCGGTGAGCTCCTCCACCGCAGCACGAGCGTGATGGTCACCTGTCCCGAGGCGCTCGACGTGCCGTCGCCCGACCGCCCCGGGAACGTGCGGTACGTGGGTCCGCTCCTCGAGCCGCCGGGTCCCGACGACGGCTGGCGCCCGCCGGGCGTCGACGACGGCCAGCCGCTCGTCGTCGCCGGCCTCGGCACCACCCCGATGGACGAGCTCCCGGTCCTCCGCCGCGTCGTCGCTGCCCTTTCGTCTGCTCCGGTGCGGAGCATCGTCACGATCGGCGAGCACCTCGACCCGGCCGACCTCGACGCCGCCCCCGGCGTCGTGGTCACCGAATACGTGCGGCATGCCGCGATGCTCCCGTGGGCGTCGGCCGTGGTGACGCACGCCGGGCTGGGCACGGTGCTGGCCGGCCTCACCTACGGCCTGCCGCTCGTGTGCCTGCCGCTCGGCCGCGAGCAGCCCGCCAACGCGGAGGCCGTCGCCCGCGTGGGCGCCGGCGTGGTGCTCGATCCAGCCGCTCCGGCCGACGAGATCAGCGGGGCCATCGCCCGGGTGGTGAGCGATCTGGAGCTCCGTGCCGGCGCGGCGCGGATGGCCCTCGAGATCGACGCCCTCGTCCAGTCGGCCGCCGCGGTGGCCGAGGTCGAGCGCCACCTCTGAGCCCCGGGACGCGGCGGCGCCCTGGCATGCTCGGAGGGTGGACGGGGTGGAGCCGACGCTCTTCTACACGGGCCTGGTCGCAGACATCTACGCGCCCCTGCGCTCGGCCGGGCCTCCGGATCCCGCTCCCTACCTCCGCTTCGTGCGCCGCGCTGGCCAGCCGGCGCTCGAGCTCGGCTGCGGGGACGGCGACCCGCTCCTCGACCTGCGCGCCCGCGGCCTGGACGTCGAGGGCCTCGACTCGTCCCCCGACATGCTCGAGCGCTGTCGAGCGCGGGCCGCCGCCCGTGGCTTGGTCGTGACGCTCCACCAGTCGCCCATGGAGTCGATGGAGCTGCGTCGCCACTTCCGGTCGATCTACCTGGCGGGACCGACGTTCAACCTCCTGCCCGACGACGACACCGCATGGCGGGCGCTGGCGCGCATCCGGGCGCACCTCGAACCCGATGGCTATGCGCTCATCCCGCTGTTCGTCCCACCGCCGGTCCTGCCGCGTGAGATCGGGAGGCCGCGCGAGCACACCACCGATGACGGCGACCTGCTGCGCTTCACGGTCACCGGCGTGGAGCGGAACGACGCCGCGCGCGTGCAGGTCAACCACACCCGGTACGAGCGCGAGCGGAACGGAGAGGTGGAGGTCCTCGAGCGCGACTGGCTGCTGCACTGGTACTCACAGGAGGGCTTCAAGCAGCTCGTCAGCGACGCCGGTCTGCTGGTCGACGAGCTGCTGGCGGCCGACGGCACGCCCGCGCCGCCCGACGCGACGACGTGCGCGTTCGTCCTCAGCCGCGACCCGGCGTTCGACCGGACGGCTTCCGTGCAGGACCGCCTCCCGCCGGCCGGGCGAGCCCTCGCCGCGGGGATGCTCGGCCTCGACGCCGCGATCTACGGCGAGAAGCCGAAGGTCGAGATCGTCGCCGAGGCGGACGCCGACGGGCTCGACCTGGGCGACGTCGACCTGGACCTCGAGGACCCGGCGGCCTCCCGGATGACGATCGACCCCGACGATCCCTGACCTGGTGGACAGGTCGGCTCGCCGGACGCGCGCCCATCGGTGCGCTCCGCGATCATGGCTCGATGCGGGTCCTCGCCCTCTCCGACACCCACCTCACCCAGGCGTCGCTCCGCCGGATGCCACCGGAGGTGTGGACGATGGCCGACGCCGCGGACGTCATCCTCCACGCCGGCGACGTCATCGACGCCGCGGTGCTCGACGCGCTGGGGGAGCGCGCGCCCGTGCACGCCGTCCTCGGCAACAACGATCGGGGGCTTCGCCTCCCCGAGGTCGTGGAGCTCGAGCTGGCGGGCGTCGCGCTGGCGATGGTGCACGACAGCGGTGCGCGCGCCGGGCGGGCGCGCCGGATGGCTCGGCGGTTCCCGGGCGCCCGCGTCGTCCTGTTCGGCCACAGCCACGATCCGCTGCTGGAGGAGGGCGACGCCGGCCAGCTGCTGGTGAACCCTGGCTCGCCCACGCAGCGCCGGCGGCAGCCGGTCCACACCGTCGCGACCCTCGAGCTTCGAGATGGCAGCGTCGCTGAGGCCCGCCTCGTGGAGGTGGGACCGCTCGCTAGGTCGAGAGCGTCCTGAAGATCCACTCGCGCATCGGCACGCACTGGAGGGTCGCGGTGTTGCCGAAGGTGTCCATGTGCTCGTTCACGCGGTGGATGTTGTCGATGAGCTTGCTGGGCTCGTCCGACGTGCCGAAGAACAGGTTGAAGTCGAGGAGGTGCTTGTCGGTGGGCACCGCCTCGTAGACGATGCCGCGCACCGGCGGGGCTCCGGGCGTGATCGAGCGCAGCACCTGGTTCCGCACGTAGAGCCAGAGCGGATGGATCTCGAAGCTGAGCGGGGTGTGCTCGTCGTGCCAGATCCGGTAGAAGTCCTCGTCGCTGAGGCCCTCCCGCTTGTCGAAGAAGGTCGTGATGGACAGACCCGGCGAGCGCTCGCCGTCGGGCCACGTGCGGTTGTCGCCGTAGGACAACGACTCGCTCTCGGCGACGAGCCACCCGTACGCCTGCGCGTCGACGAGGCCGATCGCCGCCTGGTGCGGCGCACCATGGTCGTAGCTGTCGATCCAGAACGACACGGAGGCGGCGAGGAGGCTGCCGTCGGGGTTGCTCCCGACCTGGAACGCCTTGCCCTCCGGCTCCTCCACGCACACGCGCAGGCCGGGCACGTCGAGGTCGAGCAGCATCGGCGCCACCCGCTCGAGCAACGTCGCGCGGATGGGATCGAGGTCCTGGTCAGGCCGCCGCCAAAGCCCGTACACGAGCTTCTCCATCGAGGCGACGCTAGCGCTGTCGGTGGACCATGATCGGCTGCATGGACCAGCGCTACGGCATGACCATCCCGTTCGGAGGCGTCCCGCTGCACGCCCAGCGGGAGTGGATCGAAGAGCTCGTCGACCTGGGCTACACCGACGTGTGGTCGTCGGAGGCGGACGGCGCCGACGCGTTCACCCCGCTGGTGCTCGCGTCCGTGTGGGCGCCCACCCTGCGGCTCGGCTGCGCGATCGTCCCGGCGTTCACGCGCGGGCCGGCGTGCCTCGCCCAGTCGGTGGCGTCGCTGGCCGACGCCGCGCCGGGGCGCTTCGCCTTCGGGATCGGCACGTCGTCGAACGTGATCGTCGAAGGCTGGAACGGCATCCCGTTCGAGAACCCGTACCAGCGCACCAAGGACATGGTGGCGTTCCTGCGGGCGGCGCTCTCGGGCGAGAAGGTCACGATGGAGACGCCGAGCTTCAAGGTGCGCAGCTTCAAGCTCGGGGTCCGGCCCGAGCAGCCGGTGCCGATCCTCATCGCGGCGCTGCGGGAGGGGATGCTGAAGCTCGCCGGGCGCGACGGTGACGGCGCCATCATCAACTGGCTCGGCGCCGACGACGTGAAGACGGTCGCCCCCATCGTGCACGCGGCCGGCGACGGCTCAGCGAAGGAGGTGGTCGCCCGGATCTTCGTGGCGCCCAGCGACGATGCCGACACCGTCCGCGGCATGGGTCGGTTCGCCATCGCCGCCTACCTGAACGTCCCGGTGTACGCGGCGTTCCACGAGTGGCTCGGTCGAGGCGAGATCCTCGCCGACATGTGGCGGCTGTGGAAGGAGGGCGATCGCAAGGCCGCCCTCGCGGCCATCCCGGACCAGGTGGTGGACGACCTCATCGTGTGGGGGCCGCCGGAGAAGTGCCGCGAGCACGTGCAGCGCTACGTCGACAACGGCGTCACCACCCCCGCCCTGGCGATCCTCCCCTTCGGCACGGACCAGCGCCAAGCCATCCGCGACCTCGCCCTCCGCTGACCCCTCCAGGATCTGTGGTGGG
>JBJMHD010000117.1:0-48484 GCA_045807565.1 Acidimicrobiales bacterium
AACAACGACACGCCCGGCACCGACGACGGCAAGGCCACCCGCGCCCAGGCGTTCCCCGACAACATCGTCCTCGGCGCGCCCGTGGTCCGCGGCCAGGTGGTCGGCTACCTCGGCGACAGCGGCAACGCCGAGGAGGCCGGATCCCACCTGCACTTCGAGATCCGGCAGCCGCCGGCGCCCGGCGCGTACACCGGCGTGGCCATCGACCCCTACGACTCGCTGCGCGCCGCCCAGAGCGCGACGGCCGTCCCCGCTCGCTGGTACCTCAAGGCGACGGCGAGCGGAGGCTCGGCGACCACGTCCTTCGAGTTCGGCACCGGGTCGGGGATCCGCGCCCTGCTCTGCGACTGGGACGGCGACGGCCTGGCCGAGCCCGTCCACGTCGTCGGGGGCACCTGGACCCTCCGGGCCGACGTGAGCGACCCGACCGTGGCGCGCACGTTCACCTTCGGCACGGCCCAGGACACCCCGCTGTGCGGTGACATCGACGGAGACGGCCTCCAGGAGCCGCTCACGTTCCGCGACGGCACCTGGACGACGCGCCACGACTTCGAGGCGACCAGCACGGTCGACTGGACCTCCAGCTACGGGCTGGCGGGCGACCGGCCGGTGCTCGGCGACTGGAACGGCAACGGTGCCGACGACCTCGGCGTCGTCCGCAGCACCACCTGGCACCTGCGCACCGCGGCGCGCGGCGGCGTGACGCGCAGCCGCTTCGCGTGGGGCCGATCGACCGACGTCGCCATCGCCGCCGACTGGGACGGCGACGGCGTCGACACCCCGGGGGTGTTCCGTGGCGGCACCTGGTACCGGAAGCGCACGATCCTCGGTGACAGCGACACCCTGCCGTCCTTCATCTACGGCAAGGCCGGCGACGTGCCCCTGGCCGCGGAGTGGGCGCCCACGCCGACCACCAACATCGCCGTCTACCGCCCCGGCTACTAGCCGGGCACCCTCCCGCCTCAGCGGCGGAGCAGGTCCTTGGCGATGTGGGTGATCTGGATCTCGTCGGTGCCGGCGTAGATCTGGAGGACCTTGGCGTCGCGAGCGAGCTGCTCCACCTGGAACTCCGCCATGTAGCCGTTCCCGCCGTGGAGCTGCACCGCCTCGAGCGCGACCTCCATGGCGGCCCGGGCGGAGTAGAGCTTCATGGCCGAGGCCTCGGCGAGGGTGAGGTTCTTGCCCGCCTGGCCCATCTCCACGGTGCGGAACACGAGGTTCTGCACGTTGAGCCTCGCGACCTCCATGCGAGCGAGCTTGTCCTGGATCAGCTGGAACTCACCGATGGGCTGGCCGAACTGCACCCGGTCCTTGGCGTACTGCACCGACAGCTCGAGGCAGCGCTCGATGATGCCGAGGGACATCGCCGCCACGCCCGAGCGCTCCATCGAGAAGGTGTCCTTGGCGCCCTCGCGACCTCCCGCCGGCACCTCTTCGGTCTCGCCGATGAGGCGGTCCTTGCCGACGCGCACGTCGGTGAGGAAGAGCTCGCCGGTGGGCGACGAGTGCATGCCCATCTTCCGAAGCGGCTTGCTCTGCTCGAAGCCCGGCATGCCCCTGTCGAGCACGAAGCTGAGCACCTTGCGCTCGGCGGGCGGGTTTCCCTCGTCGAGCTTGCAGATGAACACGGTGGTGTCGGCGTAGGGGCCGTTCGTGATGAAGGTCTTCGACCCGTTGAGGAGGTACTCGTCGCCATCGCGCCGGGCCGTCGAGCGCATGGAGCCGAACGCGTCAGAGCCGGAGCCGGGCTCGGTGATCGCCCATGCCCCCACCTTGTCCATCGTGAGCAGGTCGAGCGCCCAACGCTCCTTCTGGGCGATCGTGCCGCGGCTCATGATCGCCGCCGACGTGAGCCCCATGGAGACGCCCATCGCCGTGACCATCCCGGGCGAGTGCCGACAGATCTCGATGATCGGGATGAGCGTCATCGCCGCTCCGCCGCCACCGCGCGGCTCCGACGGCGCGGCGGGCTCCTCCTCCCCCGCCGCGATCCGCTTCTCACGCTCGATCCGGGCCTTGAACCCCTCGCGCGCCATCGCATCCATGCCGAACGTGGCGAAGAGCTTGCGCAGGATGTCGTACGGCGGCAGGTCCCCGTGCTCGAGCTCCTCGCGGCGAGGGGCGATCTCCGCCTGCACGAACTGGCGGACCGCATCGCGGATCATCAGCTGCTCTTCAGACCATTCGAACATGCGCGGAACCTACTCGGGGAGGTGCTTCGGGCTCCTACCCCAGGGGTCCTCCGGTCGGGGCTCGACCAGGTTCCCGTCGAGGTCGTACTCGGGACCGCCCTCGTGCTCCAGGGCGCGGAACGGACCGCTGCGGAGCACGGTCCACGGGTCGCGCTCCGCCGCCTCGGCGAGCGCGACCGCGAGCCCGTACGCCTCGTCCCCTGCCGGCAGCGGGCGACCCTGCGCATCGCGGAACGGGCTCGGCCAGAGCTCGTACACCACTCGTGGGATCCGCTCGACGAAGCGCTCTCCCACGGCCATCAGCGCCGGGACCAGGTCGGGCCTCACCGGATCGCTCACGACCAGCACCCATCGGCCCTTCACGAAGAACGCGAGCCGCGCGTGCGTCGACAGCAGGAAGTCGATCATCTGCGCGTCGACGAAGGTCACGGCGAACCGCCGGTCGGGTGAGTGCAGGGCGAACATCCGGTTGAACTGGTCTGACTCCAGCTCGATGTCACCCATGCCCACCAGGCCGAGCGCCTTGTCCAGGATCCCCTCGCGAGTGATCGACAGCTCCGGCCACGCCCCGTCGACCTGAGCCATCACGCACGAGAAGTGCTTGTGGCTCCGGACGACCTCCCCCGCGTCGTCTCGGCGCTCCGTGTAGTAGCTGAAGTCGAAGGCACGGACCGGCAGCCCGTCGGCGCGGTCCCGCCACACCACGTTCTCGGCGAGACGGCCGTCACCCTTGCGGAAGAGGGGGAACGCGACCCGGGTGCACCCGAAGGGGTCGACGGCGCTGTGCTGGAGGCCGTGCCGCACGGCCACCTGGGCGAGGTCCTCACGGCGCCGCTGCTGCAGCGCCCACCGGACCGCCGAGGCAGCGAGGACGAGGCACACCGCCACCACGAAGAGGACGCCAGCCACGTCCGCCATGATCCCTCAGCCGCCGTCGCCCCGGCGGTGACTGTGGAGATCCGGGCCCGAGGTGGCATCCTGGTACGCCCCCCAGATCAGCGAGCAGGAGCGAGCGCGTGCCCTTCAAGGTCGGCGACAAGGTCGTGTACCCCCATCACGGAGCAGCCGTGATCGAGGGCACCGACAACATCACGATGCCCGACGGGGGGAAGAGCAAGTACTTCGTCCTCCGGATGACGCACGGCGACCTCACCCTGAAGGTGCCCACGGACCGCGCCGAGGAGATCGGCATGCGGTACCCGATCTCCAAGGAGGACGTCGAGGACGTCTTCGAGGTGCTGGCCAAGAAGGACGTGCGCGAGCCCACCAACTGGTCCCGCCGCTTCAAGAACCACCAGGAGAAGCTGAAGTCCGGCGACGTGTACCAGGTGGCCGAGGTCGTGCGGAACCTCGCGCTCCGTGACGCCGACAAGGGGCTGTCGGCGGGAGAGAAGTCGATGTTCGTGAAGGCGCGCCAGGTGCTCGTGAGCGAGCTCGCCTTCGCGCTCAACATCTCCGAGGACACCGCGCTCGAGCGACTGAACAAGACGCTCTCGTAGTGCAGGGGCGTCCCCGGCGGGCCGCCGTCCGGACAACCGCGCTCGTGCTCGTCGCCGTCGTCGCGGCGTGCAGCGGCGGCGGCGGTGACGACCCGAGCTCCGGCACCGCCACGAGCCCGTCGACCACACCGACGACCGCCGAGAGCACCACCACGACGGCGGCGCTGGTCGGCAAGCCGCTGGTGGTCGCCGAGCAAGGCGTGTCGAGCTTCCCCGACCTCGCCGACCCGCAGTCGACGCTCGGCGGCTACGGGGTGGTGATCCTGAACCCCGACCCGAAGCTGATGGCCACGGGCGTGCGGGTGGTGACGCGCATCCTCGACCCGGCCGGTGGCGAGCTCCTCGTCGACCGCACCCTGCTCAACGGGATCCTGCCCGGCCAGAAGATGGCGGTGGGTCGCACGCTCATCGAACCGATCGAGGAGCCGACCAGCCTCGACGTGAAGCTGGAGGTCACCGCGTGGCTGCCGCCTGCGTCGACCACCGGGAAGCTCGTCGCCGAGGAGGTGGTGACCGAACCAGAGGAGGGCGGTGGTGCCGTCACGCGGTTCAAGGTCCGATCCACCTGGCCCGAGCTGGAGAACGGCGTGGACGTCACCGCCCTCTACCGAGCGGCGGACGGCCGGATCCTGAGCGCCGAGACCACGTCGCTCGACGTCGCGGTCGGTGATCCGACTCCCGGGCAGGTCCGCTTGCTCTCCCCCATCCCCGACCTCGCCAAGACCGACGTTCTCGTCGGTCGCGGCTTCGCTGCCCTCACCGCGGGCTGACCACAGGAGCCCACATGCGCCGCCCTCTCTTCGCCGTCCTCGTCGCCGTCGCCCTCCTGGCGGGGTGCGGCGACGACAAGGCGGACGATGCCACCGGCACGCCGCTCGACGACGTCGAGGTGACGGGCGACGCGGGCAAGAAGCCCACCATCGAGTTCGACCAGCCGCTGGAGGTGACCGACACCGTCACCCGGGTCCTCGAGGAGGGAGACGGCGAGGAGATCGCCGACGACGCGGTGGTGAGCTTCGACTTCCTCTTCGTCAACGGCCGCGACGGCAAGGAGCTCGACACGTCCTACGGCCAGGAGCCCGCGCAGCTCGTGTTCGAGGACTCGCTCATGGCGGGCGTGTACAAGGGCCTCCACGGTGTGACCGAGGGGAGCCAGGTGCTGGTGGGGATCTCACCCGAGGACGGGCTCGCCGACGGGCAGTCGCAGGGGGTCGGCAAGGACGACACCCTCCTCCTGTACGCCGACATCCACGAGGTGCGGACGCCGCTGAGCCGCGCCGAGGGCACGGCCGTGGACCCGGTGCCTGGCCTCCCCACCGTCGAGCTGTCCGACGACGGCGCGCCCACCATCACGGTGCCCGACAGCCCGCCGCCCACGGAGCTCGTGGCCCAGCCGCTCATCGAGGGCAAGGGTCCCGAGGTCACCGGAGGGCAGTCGATCACCGTCCACTACACCGGCGTGGTGTGGGACACGGGCAAGGTGTTCGACTCCTCCTGGGAGCGCGGCGCGCCCGCCACCTTCGACATCGGCACCGGTGACGTGATCGGCGGGTGGGACGAGGGCCTGGTGGGACACACGGTCGGGTCGCAGATCCTGCTCGTCGTACCGCCCGACAAGGGCTACCCGAACGGATCGCCCGACGGGTCGATCAAGGCCGGCGACACGATCGTGTTCGTCGTGGACATCCTGGACGCGGCGTAGACGTCACGCGGGACAGCCGGCCTCCACCACGCGGGCCAGCGCGGCGTCCAGCCGCCGGTTCGGGAGACGCCCGAGGTTCACTGCCTCCTCGAGCCGGTCGAGCACGGCGTCCACGTCGGTCGGCTCCCGGAGGAGCACGACGTCGGCCCCTGCCGCCAGCGCGCGCTCCGCCGCCTCAGGGATGCTGAACCTGCTGGTGATGGCGCGCATGGCGACGAGGTCGTCGGTCATCACGAGGCCGTCGAACTCGTAACCGCCCCGCAGCAGCCCGATGGCCGCCGCCGACGTGGACGCCGGGAGCCCGCCCTCGGTGAGGCCGGGCACGTCGAGGTGCCCGACCATCACGCCCACGGGATCCTCGTCGAGGAGCGACTCGTAGGGCAGCAGGTCGCTGGTGCGGAGCAGCGCGAGGTCGGGCACCGTGGCCACCGACTCGTGGGTGTCGGCGTCGGCGTGGCCCTGGCCGGGGAAGTGCTTGAGGACCGGGAGCACCCCGCCGGCGCGCAGGCCACGCGCGTACGCCCCGGCCTTCGCCGTGACCACCTCCGCGGTGTCACCGAAGGAGCGGTCACCGATCCCGCCCGCGCTGCCTACGTCCACCACCGGCGCCAGCACGAGGTTGATGCCGAGGGCGCCGAGGTCCCCTGCCCGATCCGATGCCATCGACTCCAGCGCGCCCTCGGACTCCCTCGCCAGGTCGGCGGCGCTGGCCAACCTCTCGAGGACGCCGTCCATCGGCTGCACGCGCCCGCCCTCGTCGTCGACCGCGACGAGAAGCGGCAGGTCGTCGCCGAGCGGAGGCGCGAGCGTCTTCTGCTTCCAGACCGCCTTGCCGTCGCGGACGAACACGCCGCCGGGCCGCGTCGGGCTGTCGAGGAGGGCGAGCACGTCGTCCGGTGCGCCACCGTCGACCCCGAGCATGAGCGTCATGGCCAGCCGCGATCGCAGCGGCAGCGCGGCCGTGGCCGCCGAGCAGGTGCGTGCCGTCGGTCGGGCGGGATCCTCGCCGGCCGCCTCGCCCCCTCCACCGCGCCTCGACGCGCACCAGGGCAGCCCGACCAGCAGGACGAGCACCGCACCGACCACGAGGCGGCGGCGCCGGTAGACCTCCCGCGGCTGCCGCCGGGGTGCCAGGGCGCCGACGGCGACGCGCCGGGTCCGTGCTCCTCGCCGCCCGTAGCCCTCCACGGCCGCGCAGTCTGCCCGGATCGTCCCGCCGGTGCGAAGATCCGCCGATGCGTGGTGGGCGTAAGAGGACTCGAACCTCTGACCTCGCGCGTGTGAAGCGCGCGCTCTAACCAGCTGAGCTATACGCCCCGGGTGGGATCGGGAACCGTACCAGCGGGTCCTAGACGGGTGCGACCCGATCGATCGCCAGCGCGTCCTCCAGCAGCGCGAGGGCGCGGAGCACCACCACGTCGGCGTGCTGGGGCCCGACGACCTGCAGGCCCACGGGCAGTCCGGCGGTGGTGAACCCCGCGCACACCGTGCCCGCCGGCGAGCGCGTCATGTTGAACGGGTAGGTGAACGACACCCAGGTGGGCACCTCGTGCCCGTCCACCAGGCCCTGCCCACCGATGGGTCCGGGCTGGCCGGCGACCGTCGGCGTGAGCAGCAGCGGCACGCGGTGGAAGAGGTCGACGAGGCGGACGTTGAGGTCGTGGCACGCGTCGATGGCAGCCATCACCTGCGCGCCGGTGGTGGGCGCGCCGAAGTGGTCGATGAGCTGCACGTGCCCGGGGTCGAGCCGCTCCCAGTCGTCGGTGCCGCGCAGGTGCGCGACGGTCCGCTCGTCCGAGGCCATCGCCAGGGTGAGCCACGGCATGCCCGGGTCGGCGTCGAACACCGGGTCCACGTCCACGATCTCCGTGCCCAGGCCCTCGAGCACCTTGAGCGCGGCCTCGCACACCGACCGGACCTCGCTGTCGACCGTGGCGTAGCCGAGCGTCGCCGACCACCCGACCTTGCGAGGCGGGTTGAGCTGGTTGAGCGAGCGGCTCCAGCTCGTGTCGGGCATGGGCAGCGATCGGAGGTCCGTGGGATCAGGGCCGACGACGTTGTCGAGGGCCAGCGTGATGTCGCGCACCTTGGCGGCCATCGGCCCGCGGGTGGACAGGTCCGCCCAGCCCGGCGCCTTGCGCCCGCCCACAGGGACGCGCCCCAGCGATGGCTTCATGCCCGAGATGCCGCAGATGGACGACGGGATCCGGATCGACCCGCCACCGTCGGACCCGGTGCACAGCGGCACGAGGCCGGCGGCGATCGCCGCCGCCGAACCGCCCGAGGACCCGCCCGCGGTGCGGCTGAGGTCCCACGGGTTGGCGGTCGCTCCGAAGAGCGGGTTGACGGTGTCGGCCTTGTGGCCGCCCTCGGGGGTGTTGGTCTTTCCGACGACCACGCAGCCCGCCGCCTTCAGCCGCTCGACGAGCGGCGAGTCGGCCTCGGCCACCGGGCTGTCGGCGTACACCGCCGAGCCCTGCGTGGTGCGGAAGCCGGCGGCGTCCTCGAGGTCCTTCACCCCGATCGGGATCCCGGCGAGGGGCCCGACGTCCTCACCGGCCGCGAGGCGCGCGTCGATGGACGCGGCATCGGCGAGGGCCCGCTCCTCGTCCACGGCCACGAAGGCGTTGACCCTCGCGTCCACCTCCTCGATGCGGGCGAGCGCCGCACCCACGAGCTCCCGGGCGGAGGTGCGCCGAGCGCTGACGTCGTCGGCGAGGGAGGCGACCGTGGTGGTGCGGAAGTCCATCCCCGGCACCGTAGGACCTCACCCCGACGTCCGCTCGGGGTCAGTAGCCCGCTTCGGGGTCCACCGGCCCGAGGAGCGCCTCGCCGGCCAGGCGGCGTCGCACGTTCTCCCGCACGCGCTCGGTGAGGAGGGGCACCGCCATCTCGAGCGTGTTGCCGGTGTGCGGCGTGATCAGGCAGCGCGGCTCGTCCCAGAGCGGGTGACCGGCCGGCAGCGGCTCGGGATCGGTGACGTCGAGCGCGGCGCCGCCGATGCGGCCCTCCCGCAGGACCGCGACGAGGTCGTCGGTCACGATGTGCGCGCCGCGGGCCACGTTCACCACCCAGCCGTCGGCGTCGAGCAGCTCGAGTCGCCGTCGGTCCAGGATCCCCGTGGTCGCGGGGGTGAGGGCGAGGGCCAGGACCACGAGCCGGGCACCGCGGAGGGCGTCGTCGAGGTCGGCTTCGGCCACCACCCGCGTGGCACCCGCCAGCGGCGACGGCGACCGTCGCACGACGGTGACATCGCAGCCGAAGGGCCCGAGCAGCCGCAGGAGGCTCTCGGTGATCCCCCCGCCGCCGAGGATCGCGACCCGCGCCCCCAGCAGGTTGGTGCCTGCCTGGCGGCCCCAGCTGGTGGCGCCGGCGTATGGGCCGAGGTGCCGCAGCCCGGCGAGGGCCAGGGCCAGCGCGTGCTCGGCCACCGGTTCGGCGTACACGCCCTTGCCGCAGGTCCAGGTGCGATCGGCGTGGGCGCGCACGACGTCGACGTACGGCTCGATCCCCGCCCACGGGAGCTGCACCCACGAGATCGCGGCGTGCTCGTCGAGCAGGGCGCCCAGGGCGGCCGGATCGGCCGGATCGGTCCACACCAGGCCGTCGGCGTCGGCCGCCGGGACGACGCTGGCGCCCGCCGACCTCACGGCGTCGGCGAGCCAGCTGCGGGTGCCCTCCGGCGCGAGGGCGATGGCAGCGCGATCGGGCACGGCCGGGATCCTACGGACGAGCGCGTGTGCCGCCGTCCGGCGCGAGGCGGGATGACGACGACGTCAGTCGCAGCACGAGTCCCGCCACCCGCACGCACAGCGGTAGTGGGCGTGCTCGGGGCGAAGCTCACCGCCGCACAGCGGGCAGCACGGGAAGGTCCCCCTCGGGTCACGCGTGACGACGCACGCGGAGGCCCCCGACCACGGGTCCTCGAACGGAAGCTCCAGCTCTTCGAACTCCACCCCCATCAGGGCGATGACGGTACGGGCTCGCCCGGCTCGGCACGCGGATGCGATGCTCGCCTGACGATGTCCGCCCAGCCCTTCGAGCCGACCATCGACGACGCCAGCGTCGAGGACGGCCTCGACGCGCTGGAGGACGGCGACCGCACGATCCGGCCGGGAACCGCCCGAGCGGCGCTCCGGCACAAGGTGTTCCGCCGGGTGTTCATCGGCGCGTTCCTCTCCAACATCGGGAGCTGGATGCAGAACGTGGTCCTGGGCGCCCTCGCCTACGACCTGTTCCGGTCCCCGACGTTCGTCGGCATCCTCCTGTTCGCGCAGCTCGGCCCGCTGATGCTGTTCTCCCTCGTCGGCGGCGCGCTGGCCGACCTCTTCGACCGGCGGCGACTGCTCGTCACCGTCTCGTTGGTGCAGGGCGTGCTCTCGATGCTGCTGGCCATCGTGGTGTGGAACGGCGAGCCGTCGAAGGCGGCCCTCGTCGGCATCGTGTTCCTCATCGGGATGGGCCAGGCGGTGTTCGGTCCCACGTACAGCGCGCTGCTCCCCGCCCTCGTCGGGCGGCGTGACCTGCCTGGCGCGATCTCGCTGAACTCGGCCCAGATGAACGGCTCGCGGGTGGTGGGGCCGATCATCGGCGCCTACCTCTTCGCGAAGGTCGGCGAGGGCTGGGTGTTCACGGTGAACGCGGCCTCGTACCTGCTCGTGATCTGGTCGCTGCTCAGCGTCCGCCTCCCCGACCCCGTGCCCGACACGAGCGGGCAGAAGGGCGTCCGCCGGCTCCTGTCCGGCTTCCAGGTGGCCCGGGACGATCGGATCGTCGGCCGGTGCCTCGTGCTGATCTTCGCCTTCTCGCTGTTCTCGCTTCCCTTCATCGGCCAGATGCCCACGCTGGCCGACCAGAACCTCGGGATCGAGCCCCGCACCACGCAGTACGGGGTCCTGTACGCGTGCTTCGGCGTCGGCGCGCTGCTCGGTGCGCTGTCGATCGGCACCGTGTTCGCCGGCCGCAAGCTCGAGCGCATCGTGCGCGTCGGCCTGGTGGTGTTCGCGGCCTTCCTCGCCGTCTTCTCGCTGCTGCGCAGCCCGCCTCCGGCCTACCCGTCGATCCTGCTCGTGGGCCTCGCCTACTTCGCGGTCATCACCTCGCTGTCGACGGTGCTCCAGCAGCGCCTCGACGACTCCAACCGCGGTCGCGTGATGGCGCTCTGGATCATGGGCTTCGGCGGCACCGTCCCGATCGGCAACCTCATCGCCGGCCCCCTCATCGAGGCCACGTCGGTCACGGCCGTCGTCCTGGCTGGCGCGGTCTTCACTCTGTTCCTCGCCGCCTACGCCGATCTCGAGGACCACAGCGTCGCTGTCGTCGACTCCCCCGCCCTCGCCGACTGAGCGGCACCCCCCGCACCCCTCAGGGGGCGAGGAGCTGCTCGGCCAGGCGCTCGAGGCCGGCGACGCGGCTGCCCTTGACCAGGATGGCGTCGCCCTCGCCGAGCGGACCGAGGGCGGCGAGCGCCTCGTCGATGGTGGCGACGTCCCTCGCGCCGTAGCTCGGCGCGTCGACCGCGATGAGCTCGATCTCCAGCTCACGGGCTCGCTCGCCGATGGCGACGTGATCAGCCTCGGAGCGCTCGCCGAGCTCGGCCATCACGCCCAGCACCGCGACCCGGCGCCGAGCGGGGACGGCAGCGAGAGACTCCAGCGCCGCCGCCACCGACGTGGGGTTGGCGTTGTAGGCGTCGTTGAGCACCACCGCGCCGCTCGGTGCGGTGCGGAGGTCCATCCGCCATCGCGACAACGAGGCGCGCTGGAGGCCTCGCACCACCGCGTCCTTGCCGATCCCCTCGGCCAGCCCGGCTGCGGCGGCGGCCAGGGCGTTGTCCACCTGGTGGCGGCCGCGCACCATCAGCGTCACCTCGGCTCGCTCCCAGGGTGACGCCAGCACGAAGGTGGGCCGCAGGTCGTCGTCGAGCCTGACGTCCTCGGCACGGACGTCGCCGCCCTCGCCGAAGGTGACGACCGTGCCCTGGGCGCGCGTCGCCATGGCCAGCACGCGCGGGTCAGCGGCGTTGAGGATGGCGATCCCGCGCGCGGGCAGGGCCTCCACCAGCTCGCCTTTGGCGCGCGCCACGTCCTCGATGGTCCCGAACTCGGAGGTGTGCACGGCGGCCACCCTCGTGACGATGCCGACGGTGGGGTGCGCGATCTCGCACAGGTCCGCGATGTGCCCGATCCCTCGAGCGCCCATCTCGACCACCACCGCCTGTGTGCCGTCCGGCGCGTTGAGCAGCGTGAGCGGCACGCCGAGCTCGTTGTTGAACGACTGGGCGCTGGCTGCCGTGACCAGGCGCTCGCTCAGGATGCTCGCGAGCAGGTCCTTCACGGACGTCTTGCCCACCGAGCCGGTGATGCCGAACACCGGGCTGGGCAGCCGGGCCCGAGCAAGGCCACCGGCTGCTCGGAGCGCTCGCTGCGTGTCCTCCACCACGATGGCGGTTCCGCCGTGCGTGGGTCCGTGCGTCAAGTAGGCGGCAGCGCCGCCGGCCAGCGCGGCCGGGATGAACTCGTGACCGTCCCGTTCGGCGACGATGGGCACGAACAGCTGCCCGCGCCGGATCGCGCGGGAGTCGTGCGACGCGCCGTCGACGGTGACGTCGGGGCCACGCAGGCGGCCGCCGACCGCGGCGGCGAGGTCGCTGGTGCGCAGGTGCATGCGGTCCGAGTCTCGCAGGACCGCCTCGTACACTCGGTCCATGCCGGGACGACCGTCCGACCACGACCGCGTCCGGCTCGTCGTGCTGTTCGGCGGGCAGTCCGCCGAACACGAGGTGTCCTGCGTCTCGGCCTTCCACGTGCTGCGGGCGGTGGACCAGGACCGCTACCAGCTGGATGCGGTGGGGATCACGCGTGAAGGGCAGTGGGTGCGGGCCGACGAGGCCATCGCCGCCCTCCATCGGGGGGCGGGCGAGCTCCCCGCTCGCACGTCTGGGGCCGAGCGCCTCGAGGCGACCGGCACGGCGATCGAGCCGCTCCCGGCGGTCACCCCGGCCACGGGCGACGACGTGCCCGTCGTGGTGCTCCCCCTGCTCCACGGCCCGCACGGCGAAGACGGCACCGTCCAGGGGATGCTCGAGCTGGCCGGCGTGCCGTTCGTGGGCTCCGGCGTGCTGGCGTCCGCGCTGTGCATGGACAAGCTCAAGACGAAGGACGTCCTCGCGTCACACGGCATCCCACAGGTGCCCTGGGTGGGCCTGCGCGACTCGGAGCAGTCCACGGCGGCCGCACTCGCCGAGGCGGCGGCGCTGCGCTACCCGCTGTTCGTCAAGCCCGCCAACCTCGGGTCGTCCGTGGGGGTGAGCAAGGTCGGCGACCCCGCCGACCTGCCCGCGGCGGTGTTGCTCGCCGCCGAGTACGACGAGTGGATCGTGATCGAGGAGGGCGCGCAGGGTCGGGAGATCGAGGTCGCCGTGCTCGGCAACGCCGAGCCGCGCACGTCGGTGCCGGGGGAGATCGTCCCCGGCGGCGACTTCTACGACTACGACGACAAGTACCTCGACGAGCGCGCCGAGCTGCTCATCCCCGCCCCGCTGCCCGAAGAGGTGGTGGGCGAGGTCCAGCGGCTCGCCCGGGAGGCGTTCGTCGCCCTCCGCTGCGACGGGATGGCCCGCGTCGACTTCTTCTACGAGCCCGAGGGCCGCGGCCTGCTCCTCAACGAGCTGAACACGATCCCGGGCTTCACGCCCATCTCGATGTACCCGAAGCTGTGGGATGCGAGCGGCCTCCCCTACGACCAGCTCATCGACGAGCTCGTCGGGCTGGCCCTCGAGCGCCACGACCGCCGCAGCCGCTTCTCCACGAAGCGGTAGGTCCGGGTGGGAGATCGCCAGGTGCGCCTCGCCACGGTCGACGACATGGACGCGCTGCGCGACGTCTACCGCCGGGCGTCGCTGTCGAACGAGGGCGACCGTCCGCTGCTCGAAGCGCACCCCGAGCTCCTCGAGCTCGACGAGGACGGCGTGCGCGAAGGGCGCACCATCGCGGCCACGGAGCACGACGCCGTGGTGGGCTTCGCGAGGGTGGCCCACGTGGCCGACCACCTCGAGCTCGAGGCGCTCTTCGTCGGGCCGGAGCACCGCCGATCGGGTCACGCCGCCCGCCTCGTCGCCGCCGCGGCCGACACGGCGCGGCGTTCGGGCGTGCAGCGCATCGAGGTGAACGCGAACGACCACGCCCGTGCGTTCTACGAGGCGATGGGCTTCGAGGAGATCGGCACGGCGCGGCTCCAGTACGGCACGGCGCCGCGCATGGTGCTCCTGGTCTGAGGGCCTACGGCTCGAGCGCGGCTCGCAGGAGCGACAGCAGCTCGTCCCGACGGTGCACCAGCGAGGCGAGGGTGGGCTCCTCGCCGAACGCTCGGAGCACCTCCACTTCGGTGGCCATCCCCGTCACCATGGAGTAGGCGGCGAGCAGCAGCAGACGCGGGTCGTGCCGACGCATCCGTCCGGCGTCCATCTCCGCTTCGAGGAACGCCGAGGCGCGCGCGATGAGCGGGGACAGGTGGCCGAGCAGCCGCGTCGACGCCGGCGGGCCGAGCCGGGTCACCTCGCGCAGGAAGCCCAGCATCGAGGGGTGGCGCGCCGCGAGCCGGAACATGGCACGCACCATCGCCTCCACCCGCCCGAAGCCGTCGTCTGCCTGCTCGAGGGCGCGCACCAGGCGAAGGGAGACCTCCTCGGCGCAGCGGTCCACCACCGCCTCCAACACGGCCTCCTTGGAGGGGAACCAGTAGAGGATCGTCTGCTTGCGGATGCCCAGCTCGCGGGCGAGGTCGTCGAGCGAGGTGCCGTCGTAGCCCCGGGTGCCGAAGGCATCCATGGCCGCCCCGAGGATGCGGTCGGCGGTCGGCGCGGACACGGCGGTGGTCATGGTCTCCCACGTCTGTCTACCAAATGGTAGACAGGAGGGCGATGATCGCCGAGCAGCTCGACGGCCGCCGCATCGCCATCACCGGCGGTACCGGCTTCCTCGGCACCGCCCTCATCGAGCGGCTGCTGCGCAGCGCGCCAGGGTGCCAGCTCGTGCTGCTGATCCGTCCGGGTCGCCGCTCCACCGTGCAGCAGCGCGCGAAGCGGGAGATCTTCGGGAACAACGCCTTCGACCGCCTCCGACAGGAGCTCGGGCGCGACGGGTTCGAGCAGATGGTGGAGGACCGCGTCACCCCCATCGCCGGGGACGTGGGGACCGACGGGCTCGGCCTCGACGACGACGGGCGCGGCGCGCTGGCGTTCTGCGACATCGTCATCCACTCGGCTGCCACCGTGTCGTTCGACTCGCCGCTCGACGCTGCCGTCGAGGTGAACCTGCTCGGGCCCACGCGCATCGTCCAGACCCTGCGCGACCTCGGCGTCGCGCCGCACCTCGTCTCGGTCTCCACCTGCTACGTCGCCGGCAACCGGCGCGGGTCGGCCGCCGAGATCCCGGTGCACGAGAGCCCCTTCTTCATCGACGTCGACTGGCGCGGCGAGGTGCAAGGTGCCCGTCAGGCGCGCGCCGACGCCGAGGCGGACAGTCGCCGCCCTGAGTCGCTCGTGCGGTTCCGGAAGGAAGCGCGCACCGAGCTCGGCGCCGCCGGCATCCCCGCGCTGGCGAGCAAGACAGAGCAGCGCCGCAGCGCGTGGGTGAAGGAGCAGATGGTGGAGGCGGGTCGAGCCCGCGCCGCGTCGCTCGGCTGGCCAGACGCCTACGCGTACACGAAGGCCCTCGGCGAGCGCGCCCTGTTGCAGAGCCGCGGGGACGTGCCGGTGTCGATCGTGCGGCCGTCGATCATCGAATCGTCGATCCAGGAGCCCTACCCGGGGTGGATCCGTGGGTTCCGCATGGCGGAGCCGGTGATCATCTCCTTCGCACGTGGGTTGCTGAAGGAGTTCCCCGGCGTCCCCGAGGGCACGGTGGACGTGATCCCTGTCGACCTGGTCGTGGCCGCGATCATCGACGTCGCCGCCGACGACCCCCCGGCAGAGCCCAGCATCACCCAGGTGGCGTCGGGCTCCGTGAACCCGCTGCGCTACCGCCACCTCGTCGACATGGTCACCGACTACTTCACCCAGCACCCGGTGTACGACGCCGAGGGCCAGCCCATCATCGTCCCGGAGTGGTCGTTCCCGGGGCGAGGCCGCGTCCAGCGCCAGCTCGAGCGGGCCAAGGGTGCCATCGAGCGAGGTGAGCGGGTGCTGCAGACCCTCCCGCTCCGCGGCAAGCAGGCGGCGTGGGCGGCCACGCTCGAGGAGAAGCGCGAAGAGGTCGACCGCGCCCTCGCCTACGTCGAGCTCTACGGCGCCTACGCCGAGTGCGAGGCGATCTACGCCGTCGACCGCCTGCTCGAGCGGTGGTCCCGGCTGGATCCGGAGGATCAGGTCGCGTTCTGCTTCGACCCGCGGGTCATCGACTGGGACCACTACGCGCCGAACGTCCACCTCCCGTCCGTGGTCGAGCACTCCCGCGTTCGCACCACGCCCGGCGGCCGAACCGGCGAGAAGCGCGAGGACCGCTTGCGACGCCAGATCCTCGACCCGGCCCGGCACTTCGCCGCCTTCGACCTCGAGAACACCCTGATCGCCTCCAACGTCGTGGCGTCGTACTCGTGGCTCGCGACGCGGCGGCTGCCGCCCGAGGACCGCATGCGGTTCGTGCTCAAGACGCTGCGCGAAGCACCGGCTCTGCTCGCGGCCGACCGGCGCGACCGCAGCGACTTCCTGCGGCACTTCTACCGTCGCTACGACGGCGCTGACGTGGCGCAGCTCGAGATCGACGCCGTCGAGATGTTCAGCGACCTGATCCTCACGAAGTCGTTCCCCGCGGCGGTGCGACGGGTTCGGGAGCATCGAGCGCTGGGGCACCGCACCGTGCTGATCACCGGCGCGCTGGACCTCGCCATCGGTCCGCTGCGCCCGCTCTTCGACGACATCGTCGCGCCCTCGCTCGCCCAACGCCCCGACGGGACCTACCGGGGCGAGCTCACCGACGTCCCCCCCACCGGCGAAGCTCGGGCGTCGGCCCTGTTCGACTACGCCGAGGCCAACGGGTTCGACGTCGCCGAAGCGGTGGCGTACGCCGACTCCACGTCCGACCTGCCGATGCTCGAGGCGGTGGGGTTCCCGGTCGCGGTCAACCCCGAGACCCGGCTGGCGGCGCTGGCCCGCAAGCGTGGCTGGCTCGTCGAGCACTTCGACAAGGCCAAGGGCGCGCCCCGCCCGCTCCTGCCGATCGGCCCCGAGTGGGGCCGTCCGCGTCGGCGCCGCGTCGGCGCGGTGGACACGATCGAGCGTCCAGCGCGGGGGCGGCGATGAAGGCGCTGGTGTTCTCCCGGAAGCCCGCGAAGCTCGCCGCCGCCATGGTCGCGGGGCGGCTCGCTCCGGGTGGCGGCGCGAAGGTGGGCCCGCTCTCGCTGCGAGACGTCGACCCTCCGGTTCCCCCCGGCCCCGAGTGGGTGCGCGTGCGGCCCCGGCTCTCGGGGATCTGCGGTTCAGATCTCGCCACGATCGACGGCACCTCGTCGCGGTGGTTCGAGCCGATCGTCTCGTTCCCCTTCACGCCCGGCCACGAGGTCGTCGGCGACCTCGACGACGGCGAGCGGGCCATCGTCGTCCCCGTGCTCAGCTGCGTAGCGCGCGGCATCGACCCGGTGTGCCCATCGTGCGCGGACGGGCGGATCAACCACTGCGAGCGCCTCGCCTTCGGAGATCTCGAGCCCGGCCTGCAGTGCGGCTTCTGCGAGAGCACCGGCGGCGGCTGGTCCACGTCGATGATCGCCCACCAGAGCCAGCTCGTCCCCGTCCCCGCCGACATGTCCGACGAAGCGGCCGTGCTCGTGGAACCCACCGCGTGCGCGATGCACGCCGCTGCCCAGGTGGACGCCAGCCGGGTCGCGCTGATCGGCAGCGGCACCCTCGGGCTGCTCACGATCGCCGCCCTCCGCCAGGTTCGCCCCGAGGTCGAGCTCATCGCAACGGCCAAGCATCCCCACCAGCGCATGCTGGCCACCGAGCTGGGCGCCGACGTCGTGGTCGCCCCCGGCGAGCTCGAGCGGGCGGTCCGCAGCCGATCGGGAACGATGCGCTACGACAACGGTCAGCTGGGCGGCGGCGCCGAGGCCGTCGTGGACTGCGTCGGGTCGGCCGACTCGATCGCACAGGCCCTGCGCATCGCCGCGCCGGGCGCGACGATCCACACGGTGGGGATGCCCGGGGTCACCACCGTCGACCTCACGCCCCTGTGGCAGCGCGAGGTCGCCCTGCGGGGCGCCTACGCCTACCAGCGCGACGACTTCGACCGGGCCGTGCACCTGGTGCAGCGGCTCGACCTCGGGCGCCTGGTCACCGCCACCTACCCCCTCCGCCGCTACGAGGACGCCATCGCCCACGCCGCGTCCGCTGGCGCGCGGGGCGCCGTCAAGATCGCCTTCGACCTCCGGTCGGAACGAGAGAGGGACTCCATCTAGCCATGCCTCGTCCAGGGTTCGTCCTCGAGGTCGACCGCTCGACCCCCCCGATCCTCTTCCACCACGGCGAGGGGTTCCGCTTGGAGAAGCTGCCCGCCGGTCGCACGCGCGTGCTCTACCCGGGAGAGCCCCTCGACGCCCTCGAGGACCCGGACGCGGCCATCCGCAATGCGCTGGAGCACCCGCTCGGCGACTCCCCACCGCTGCGCGCCCTCCTGACGCCGGGCATGAAGCTCACGATCGCGTTCGACGACATCAGCCTCCCGCTCCCCCCGATGCGGCGGCCCGACGTGCGGCAGCGGGTGATCGAGGCGGTCCTCGACCTGGCGGCGGCGGCCGGCGTCGACGACGTGCACCTCATCGCCGCCCTCGCCCTGCACCGCCGGATGACCGAGGCGGAGCTCCGGCACGCCGTCGGCGATCGCGTCTACGACGCGTTCGCTCCGCACGGCCTGCTCTACAACCACGATGCCGAGGACCCCGACGCCCTCGCCTACCTGGGCGAGACGAGCCAGGGTGAGGAGGTCGAGATCAACAAGCGCGCGGCGGAGAGCGACCTCCTCGTGTACGTGAACATCAACCTGGTGTCGATGGACGGCGGGTGGAAGTCGACCGCCACGGGTCTGGCGTCGTACCGCTCGCTCCGGCACCACCACAACGTGCAGACGATGCGCCAGTCGCGCAGCTTCATGGACCGGCACAAGAGCGAGCTGCACAGCTCGAACTGGCGGATGGGTGAGGTGCTGCGCAACAGCGACGTCAAGGTCTTCCAGATCGAGACGACGCTCAACAACGACACCTTCGGCACCTCGGGCCCGATGTCCGTGCTCCAGAAGCGCGAGTGGGAGTGGACGGCCCGCGACCGGGCGACGTTCATCGCGATGAAGGCCGGCATCGACCGGATGCCGATGACCGCTCGCCGGAAGGTCTTCAACGGCTGGTCGGCGCCCTACGGGATCACCTCCGTGCAGGCAGGCGAGGTGGAGGCCGTGCACGAGGCCACCACCCAGAACGTCTTCGCCCAGCAGCTCGTCCCGATCGAGGGCCAGGCCGACGTGCTCACCATGGGGCTGCCCTACATCTGCCCCTACAACGTGCACTCGGTGATGAACCCGATCCTCGTGATGTGCCTGGGGCTCGGCTACTTCTTCAACATGTACCGCGGGAAGCCGCTCGTGCGCGAGGGCGGGGTGCTGATCATGAGCCACCCCACCCCCTGGGAGTTCCATCCGGTCCACCACCCGAGCTACATCGACTTCTTCGAGCAGGTGCTCGCCGAGACGACCGACCCGGTGGAGATCGAAGCTCGGTTCGAGAAGCAGTACGCCGAGGACGAGTGGTACCGGCACCTCTACCGCACGAGCTACGCCTACCACGGGGTCCACCCCTTCTACATGTGGTACTGGGGCTGCCACGGCATGGCGCACGTGGGCAAGGTGATCATCGTCGGCGGCGAGCCGCGCTCGGTCCGGCGCCTCGGGTTCACGCCCGCGTCGACGCTGCAGGACGCCCTCGAGATGGCCACGGACGTGGTGGGTCGCCACCCGACCATCACCCACCTGCACAACCCGCCGATCGTGATGGCCGACGTCACGTGAGCCTGGCGAAGCTCCCCGTGAACCTTCCGGTCAGGCTGCCGCGCCTGCCGCGGCCGGGGTTCCCCTTCTCGGCGCCGACGGTGCCCGACACCGTCGAGGCGCTCCCGCCCAAGGCGCGCCTCGGCGCCGACTACGAGACCGAGTGGGCCCGCCGGTTCCCGGCACGGTTCGCACGCGTGGTGCTCCTGGAGGCCGTGATGCGCCCGGTCGTCGCCGCCCTGGGCGCACCCGAGCGCGCCGGCATCGACCGCCTCGCCGGGTTGCCCGACGGGCCCGTGATCTTCGCCCCGAACCACCACAGCCACCTCGACACGCCCACGATGCTCACGTCCATCCCGGAGCCGTGGCGCCACAAGATGTTCGTGGCGGCGGCGGCCGACTACTTCTTCAAGACCCACGTCACGTCGGCGGCGTCCGCTCTTGCCCTCGGCGCCATCCCCATGGATCGATCTCGGGTGAGCCGGCGCACCGCCGACCAGGCGGCCGATCTCCTCGACGCCGGTTGGTCGATGCTCATCTTCCCGGAGGGAGGCCGCTCACCCGACGGCTGGGGCCAGCCGTTCCGCGGGGGGGCCGCCTACCTGTCCAGCCGCTGCGGTGTCCCCGTGGTGCCGGTGCACCTCGAGGGGACCGGCCGCATCCTCCGCAAGGGCGCCAAGCGCCCCACACCGTCGCAGGTGCGGGTGACCTTCGGGCGGCCGATGCTGGCCGCAGACGGTGAGAGCACGAACCGCTACGCCGATCGCATCGAGCGCGCCGTGGCCGAGCTCGCCGACGAGGCCACCACCGACTGGTGGCAGTCTCGCCAGCGGGCGGCCGCCGGCACCACGCCCGCGCTCACCGGTCCCGCCGCACCGGCGTGGCGGCGTGCCTGGGCCCTCGGCGACCGCTCTCGCAAGCGCCGGCGGCAGGCGCGGGAGTGGCCGAAGCTGTAAGCCCAGCGCGGCGTCAGGTCGGGGGTGGCGCGGGGAGCCAGATCACGATCGCGATGCCGCCGTCGATCCCGTCCTCGATCGCGATCTCACCACCGTGGTAGGCGACGATCTTGGCGCACGTGGCCAGCCCGATGCCGCTGCCGGGGTACTGGTCCTCCGAGTGCAGGCGCGTGAACACGCCGAAGACGTCGTCGCGCTTGACGGGATCCACCCCGATCCCGTTGTCGGCGATGCGGAGCGTGGTGCCCCGAGCGTCGCGTGTGCCGGCGATCTCGATCCGCGGCGCCACGTCGTCCCGTACGAACTTCAGCGAGTTCCCGACGACGTTCTGCAGCACCTGCCCCAGCAGGCCTCGATTGCCCCACGCGGTCGGCAAGGGCTCGTGCACGACCTCCGCACCGCTCGCCTGGATGGCGGCCTCGAGGTCGGCGAGCACCTGACGGAGCAGGTCCTCGAGGTCCACCTCCTCGGCCGCGCTGGCTGAGCGCCCGACGGAGCTGAAGGCGAGGAGGTCCTCGATCATCTGGCGCATGCGGGCCGCACCGCGGCGGGCCACGTCCACCAGCAGACCGGCGTCGTCAGCGGGACGGGGCACGGCCGAGAGCGCCATCTCGATCCTCGCGAGCGGTGCCTTCAGATCGTGGGCGGCGGCGTAGGCGAAGCGCTCCAGCTCCTCGTTCGAGCGCTCCAGCTCCGCGTTGCGGTGCTCCAGCTCGCTCCGCGCGTCCATCAGCGCGAGGGAGTCGTCGGCGCGGGCGAGCGCGGTCATGAACGACTCGCCGGCGAGCCGAAGCAGCGCGAGCACGTCATCACCGAGCCCGAGGGGGCGATCGAGGCTGACGAGGGCCAGGAAGCCCCACGTGCCGCGCATGAACGGCAGCGGCACGTGGAGCAGCGAACGGATCCCGTCGTCCTTCATGCTCGCGACGATCTCGGGAACCTGATCGGCGAGCTCCATCACGTCGTCCAGCTGCAGGGTGATGCCCGATCGCATCGTCTCGAACCACCACTCGGTGACGGCCGGGTCCAGCGGCTGACGGCGCTGCCCGGTGGTGGGGTGCAGCCACTCGAAGTACGACACGTTCTCGAGGGAGCGGTTCCCTCGAAGGAAGTGGGCGCGGTCAGCGCCGAGGGCTTCGGCCAGCTCCCCCATCCCCCGCTCGATCTCGGCCGGCATGCCGTCGGCATCGGTGCCGACGAAGCGCGAGGTGATCGACACCACCACCTCCTCGAGCTCGACCCGTCGCACGAGCGCCTCCTCGAGGCGCATCCGGTCGTCGATGTCGGCGGCGGTGACGTAGATGCGCTCGTTGGGGAGGTCGGGCCGCGCGTTGCCCTGCACCCAGCGATAGCTGCCATCACGGCAGCGAAGGCGCACCGGCACCCCCGGAGCGTCGCTCCCCTCCAGCACGGCGGCCAGCTCCACCGTGATCCGCGGCATGTCGTCGGGGTGGAAGTAGTCGACGAGCGGCGTGCCGAGCAGCTCGTTTCGAGACCACCCCGTGACGCGCTTCCACGAGTCGCTCACCTCGAGGAGGCGCGTCTCGAGGTCGCAGATGCCGAGGAGGTCCAGCGACAGGTCGAGGAAGCGGCTCCTGGCGGCGATCTCCTCGAACCCGGCGAGGCCCGCGTCGCGGTCGTCACCGTCGCCCACGTCAGGAGGTTACGCCCACCGGCTACTCGACGAGGCGCAACCCGGTGGCGGCGATGCTCGGCTCGGCGAGGGGGAGGTCGACCACGAACTCCGTGCGATGCGCGGGGAACACGTGCTCGCTGACCAGCACGGGACGACCCTCCGGGTCAGACGTGGTGCGCTCGCAGCGGAGCACGGGCGAGCCGACAGGCACCTCGAGCACCTCGGCGTCCCGCGCGTCGGCGAGCGCGGCGCCGATGGTCTGGACGGCGCCACCGAGGGGCTGATCGATCAGCTCGTAGAACGACACCCGCTCCACGTCGGCGCGCGAGAGGTGCGCGCCGAGGTGCTCGGGACACCACACCGTGACCCGCGCGAAGGGCTCGCCGTCGGCGAGGTTGAGGCGGCGGACCTCGAGCACCGTGCTCACCCCCAGCAGCTGGCGCACGCGCGGGGGTGCCGCGACGAACCCGAAGTCGAGGACGCGGCGCTCCGACCGCACGCCGGAGTCCGCGAGCTGGCCCTCGATGGTGCCGAGCCGACCGAGCGACTGGCGCAGCGGGTCGACGGCGGCGAACCACCCGAACCCCTGGCGCGCGTCGACGAGGCCCTCGTCCCGCAGCACGTCGAGCGCCTTGCGGATCGTGACGCGGCTGGCTTGGTAGGCAGCGGACAGCTCGGCTTCGCTGGGCAGCGTCCGCCCGGCCGCGAACTCGCCCGCCTCCACCCGTCGCCGTAGGTCGTCGGCGATCGCCCGGTAGCGGATCTCGCGCACTTGTCCTATACTTGTATGCACCGCCCACCGACGCAAGAGGTCATCCCATGTCCACCGGTACCACGGTCTCCGCCTCCACCCCGATCGAGCTCGTGCAGGAGGTGTACACCCGCCTGCCGGAGCGGGTGACGCTGGGCAGGGAGCGCCTCGGCCGCGACCTCACCCTCGCCGAGAAGATCCTCGTGAACCACCTGCGCGATGCCACCCAGGCCATCGAGCGCAGCCGCACCTACAACGACTTCGACCCCGATCGCGTCGCCATGCAGGACGCCACCGCGCAGATGGCGCTGCTGCAGTTCATGACGGCGGGGCTGGCACGGGTCGCCGTGCCGTCCACCGTCCACTGCGACCACCTCATCCAGGCGAAGTCCGGCGCCGCCACCGACCTCCGGTTCGCTCTCGACACGAACAGCGAGGTGTACGAGTTCCTCCGCACGGTGTCGGAGCGGTACGGGCTCGGGTTCTGGAAGCCGGGCAGCGGGATCATCCACCAGGTCGTGCTCGAGAACTACGCGTTCCCGGGCGGGATGATGATCGGCACCGACAGCCACACGCCGAACGCGGGCGGGCTCGGGATGGTGGCGATCGGCGTCGGTGGGGCCGACGCCGTCGACGTGATGACCGGGTTCCCGTTCAACGTGCGCTGGCCGAAGCTGATCGGCGTGCACCTCACCGGCACCTTGTCGGGGTGGTCGAGCCCGAAGGACATCATCCTGAAGGTCGCCGAGATCCTCACCGTGAAGGGCGGCACCGGGGCGATCATCGAGTACTTCGGCCCGGGCGCCGACTCGATCACCGCCACCGGCAAGGCCACGGTCTGCAACATGGGCGCCGAGATCGGCGCCACCACCTCCCTGTTCCCCTACGACGCCAACATGGGCGAGTACCTCCGCGCCACAGGCCGTGCCGCGATCGCCGACGCCGCCGATGCCATCGCCGCCGACCTCCGGCCCGACGACGACGTGCTCGCCAACCCGAGCACGTACTTCGACCAGGTGATCGAGATCGACCTCGACGAGCTCGGTCCGATGATCAACGGTCCCCACTCCCCCGATCGGGCCCACCAGCTGGCCGACGTGGGCGACGCCGCCCGGGCCGAGGGATGGCCGCTCGAGATCAGCTCCGCCCTCATCGGGTCGTGCACCAACAGCTCCTACGAGGACATCACCCGCGCCGCGTCGATCGCCCGGCAGGCGTCAGCCAAGGGCCTCCGCGTGAAGACGCAGCTGCTGATCACCCCTGGGTCGGAGCAGACCCGGGCCACCATCGAGCGCGACGGCCTCCTTGCCGACCTGGAGGCGATCGGGGGCACCGTGCTCGCCAACGCCTGCGGGCCGTGCATCGGGCAGTGGGATCGCACCGACCTCGACACGTCGAAGCTGAACACGATCGTGAACAGCTACAACCGCAACTTCCCGAAGCGGAACGACGGCAACGCCAACACGCTCGCCTTCGTCACGAGCCCCGACACGGTGATCGCGCTCGCGCTGGCCGGCACGCTCGAGTTCGACCCGCGCACGGACGCGCTCACGAACGACGCCGGCGAGCAGGTCCGCCTCGATCCCCCCGCCGGCCAAGCGCTGCCCGACGCCGGGTTCGATCCCGGCGAGGACACGTTCCAGGCGCCGCCCGCCGACGGCGGTTCCGTGGAGGTCGTCGTCCATCCCGAGAGCGAGCGACTCCAGCTGCTCCAGCCGTTCGACCCGTGGGACGGCAAGGACTACGAACGGCTCCCGATCCTGCTGAAGGCGCAGGGCAAGTGCACCACCGATCACATCTCGGCCGCCGGCCCGTGGCTGAAGTACCGAGGTCATCTCGAGAACATCTCGGGCAACCTCTACCTCGGCGCGGTGAACGCGTACACCGGCGAGGCGGGCAGCGGTCGCGATCCGATCGACGGCGAGACGCGCCCGTTCCCGGAGATCGCGAAGCGGCTGCACGAGGCGAGCATCGGCTGGGTGGCGATCGGCGACGAGAACATGGGCGAGGGCAGCTCGCGGGAGCACGCCGCGATGGAGCCGCGGTTCCGCAACGGCAAGGTGATCTTCGCCCGCAGCTTCGCTCGCATCCACGAAGCGAACCTGAAGAAGCAGGGCCTCCTCGCCCTCACGTTCGCCGATCCGGCCACCTACGACCAGATCGGCGAGGACGACACGATCAGCGTGCACGGCCTGGCCGACCTCGCCCCCGACACCCCGGTGCGGTGCTCGATCGGCAAGCCCGACGGCACGACGATCGAGTTCGAGGCCAACCACACGCTCAACGACGAGCAGATCGAGTGGTTCCGCGCCGGTGGGGCGCTCAACATCATCCGCCAGAAGCACGGCTGAACCAACGTCCCCCCGGGAACCTTCTCGCCGTGGAAGGTTCTCGCGGCCTCGTCGTCCTCGGGGCGTTGGCGGTGGCCGCGATCGTGGTCGTCTACGTCGTGACGCGGAGCGACCCACCCGACACCGTCGTGCTCGTGGGCGACTCCATCGCCGAGGAGGCCGCGCCCTACCTCGAGGACGCCCTCGACGGCCCGAAGCTCGTCCCCCGCGTCTTCGGCGGCACCGCGCCCTGCGACTGGACGGTCGAGGACGTGGGCGCCCACAAGGGTGACCTCGTCGTGCTGAGCTTCACCGGCAACTCCACCACGCCGTGCATGGCGGCGCCGGGCGGTGGCTACCTCCAGGGCCAGGCGCTCGTCGACAAGTACGCCAAGGACGTCGCCGCGCTCGTCGGTGGGCTCCGCGATCTGGGTGCCGACGTGCTCCTCGTCGGCCAGCCCGAGCGCGGGCCGGGCGCCACCGGCGCCGAGGACGTCCACGGCATCAACGCGGCCTACGAGGCCCTGGCCGACGACGACGGGGTGAGCTTCGTCGACGCAGGGGCGGCCGTCGAGAACGAGGACGGGACCTTCGCCGCCGACCTCCCGTGCGCGGACGGCGAGCGCGAGTGCGGCAAGGACGGACGAAACCGCGTCCGCAACACCGACGGTGTGCACCTCTGCCCGCAGCGGCCTGGCGGCCGTCAGTGCAAGGTGTACTCGTCGGGCGCCTTCCGCTTCGCCGGCGCCATCGCCGACGAGATCAAGGGGCGATGATGATCGACGGAGGTCAGTCCCGACCGGGGCGGCGCGACTCCTCGTCGGTCTCCTTGACCTTCCCGCCCGGGTAGGTCCGGCGGAGCTCCTCGGCCGAGGGTGTCCGTCGCTTGCGCGCCTCAGCGGGCAACAGCGCGGTGATCGCCTTCATGATCTTCTTGGTGTCAGCGTCGGGCGACGCGCCCGTGAGCCCGTCCACCGGTGCGCCGATGCGGATCGTGACGAGCGGTGGGTTGCGGAGCGCGAGCACGTTCGGCAGCCGCTCGCTCCTCGGCCACACGTTCTCGGTGCCCCAGAGCCCCACCGGGATCACGGGCGCGCCGGTCATCGCCGCCAGGCGCGCCGCACCCCAGCGCCCCTTGAGGACCGGGTCGAAGAACGCCTTGCCGCGCGGGATCGTGCCCTGCGGCATCAGCGCGACCATCTCCCCTGCTTCGAGGGCGAGGGCCGCCTCGGCGAGCGGCTCGTCGGAACCGGTGCCCCGCTCGACGCGGATGCCACCCATGGCTCGCGCCAGCTGACCCACGATCGGCGCGTCGAAGACCTCCTTCTTCCCGAGGAACCGCACCGGCCGGCCCCGCTTGGCGAGCGCCAAGCCCATGGCCATCGGGTCGAAGTAGCTGCGGTGGTTCCCCACGACGATGGCGGCCCCGTGCTCGGGCAGGTGCTCGGTGCCCGCGATGTCGAACCGCGCGTACGGGATGAGCTCCGGGCGGGCCATGGCGAGCACCGCACGCTGCGGCTCGACGTTGAGCACGGGCACCTTCGGCACACCGGCGGGCACGTCGAGGTGCACGACCGGCCAACGTCGGAGGACCGCCGCGACGAGCATCCGCGGGTCGGGGTTGACCACCACGGGATGGCCGACCGCCGAGAGCATCGGGATGTCGTAGTAGCTGTCCGAGTAGGCCCAGCTCTCGCCGAGGTCGATGGCGTTCTCCATCGCCCACTCGGCGATCGCCCGCAGCTTGCCGGCACCCCAGACGAACTCGCCGTCGAGCGTGCCGTCGTAGGCGCCGTCGTGCACGCCATAGCGGGTGGCCACCACGTCGTCGAACCCCAGGGCATCGGCCAGGGGCTTGACCAGGTCGTACGGAGTGGTGGTGGCCAGCACGAGCGGGCGACCCGACTTCTTGTGGTCGTCCAGGATCGGCCGGGCGAAGGGCTGCAGGGCGCCGGCCAGGGCGTCGGCGGCTAGCTCCCCGGCCTCCTGCACCTGCTCGCGCACCCACCCCTCGGCGAAGCGCACCGCCCGCTTGGTGACCTCCATGCTGGGGCGGTTCTCCCCGAAGATGTCGTAGAACCGGTAGATCAGCTGCTCGCCGGGGATCGACCGGTCGGTGACGCCAGCCTGCTTCAGCGACTCCCCGATCACGGGCCCGCTCGCCCCGCGCAGCAGCGTTCGATCAAGGTCGAAGAAGGCGGCACCATCAGCCATGGCGAGGACCGTACTGCCGAGCGCGGTGCGCCGCAGGCCGGCGCGCCGGCGTGGCCGGCGCCCCAGATCGGGGGGTATGCACAGGGGGGCGGAGCCCCCGTCACGCCGAAAAGCGGAAACGCTGGCCCGGGGGGAGGGCCAGCGTTCCGCTTCTTGCGAGGGGCGGGAGGGGGATCCTGCCTCACCTCGCGGAGGGCACCTTCGGGGGGGAGAGGTGCTTCCTCTTGTGAGCAGCACGCTACCCGTGGGTAACCAATCGGTCAAACAGTTGTTTCCGATGGGTACCATCTCTCCCACCGATGGATCTCCGCCAGCTCACCGCCCTCACCGCCGTCGCCGAAGGCGGCAGCATCTCCGCCGCGGCGCGCTCGCTGCACACGGTGCAGTCGAACATCTCGACGCACCTCGCCCGCCTCGAGCGCGAGCTCGGCGTCACCCTCTTCGACCGCACCGGCGGCTTCCTCACCGAGGAGGGCCAGGCGGTGGTGCGCAGGGCGCGCCGGGTCCAGGCCGAGCTCGACGGGCTCGATGCCGACGTGGCCGCCCTGCGCGACGAGGTCACCGGAAGGGTGCGCCTCGGCTGCATCGGCACCTCGGCGCGCTGGCTCGTGCCGCTCGTGCTCGAGGAGGTGACGGCCCGGCACCCGAAGGTGCACGTGATCGTCGTCGACGCCACCACCACCTCGCTCGTGCCGCGCCTGCTGGCCGACGAGCTCGACCTGGCCGTGGTGAACCTGCCCGTCGCCCACCCGGAGCTGTCAACCGAGCCCATCTTCGAGGAGGATCGGCTCCTCATCGTCCCCGATGGCCACCCCCTCGCCGATCGGGAGCGCGTCAGCTTCGCCGACCTCGGCGACCACGAGCTGCTGCTCGAGCCGAGCGGCACCGCGTTCCGGGACGAGCTGGACCGCGAGGTCGCGGAGGCGGGGATCGAGCTGCGTGCCAAGGCCGAGGTCGACGGTCTGCGTCTGATCGCGACGCTCGCCTTCCAGGGCTTCGGCGCCGCCATCGTGCCGGCCACGGCCGCACCGCACTGGCTCGAGGGGAGCTGGCGACGGGTGCCGGTGGACGGCCTGGCTCGCCGGTCGGTGGGCCTCGCCCGCCGCTCCCGTGCCCTGCTCCCGGCTCCCGCGCGTGCCCTGCGCGAGACGATCCTCGACGTCGTCGCCACCAACGGACCGGGCACCGAGGGCGTCCACCCGGCGGCGTAACCGCATCCCTGGCCCTAGGGTCGCAGGTCCACATGGTGCTCACCGTCCCCGTCGCGTCCGACCACCCCGGTTCGCTCGCGGCGCAGATCACCACCCTGGCCGGGCGGGAGGTCGTCCTCGTCGAGGTGAGCGACGAGCGCCGACGAGGGGCGCTGTCGGAGGCGGACGGTCACACCTTCGCCGAGGCGGCCGTGCACGCCCTCGACGCCGGGCTGCCACTGCTCGCGGTGCTGTCCTCGAGCGGCGCCGACGTGCACGACGGCGTCGCCGCCCTGCACGGATGGGGCACAGCCGCGCGCGCGCTGGCGCGGTGCTCGGGTCGCATCCCGATCCTGATCGCGGCGACTGGGCCGGTCGTGTCGGGCCCAGCCCTCCTCCTCGGGCTCGCCGACCACGTCGTGATGACCGAGGATGCCTACGCCTTCGTGAGCGGGCCTCGGATGGTCGAGACGTTCACCGGCGAGTCGCTCGACAGCGACGAGCTCGGCGGGTCCGGGGTCCACGCATCCAGCACCGGGCTCGCCGCCCTCGTGGTGCCCGACGCCAGCGCGGTGCTCGGCGCCCTGGGCGATCTCCTCGCCTACGTGCCGTCCGACATCGACGAGGAGGCGCCGCGCTGGTGGACCGACGACCCGATCGACCGACCGACGCCCGAGGCCGGTGCGTGCATCCCGGCGTCCCCCAGCGCCGGGTACGACGTGCGCGACGTCATCCGGTCCATCGTCGACGACGGCGACCTGCTCGAGCTGCGAGCGCGGTGGGCGCCCAACCTCGTCACCGCGCTGGCCACCGTCGGGGGGCGGCCGGTCGGGATCGTCGCCAACCAACCGGTGTCGCTGGCCGGCACCCTCGACATCCCCGCCAGCCAGAAGGGCGCTCGCTTCGTCTCGTTCTGCGACGCGTTCGGCATCCCGTTGCTGACCCTCGTGGACACGTCCGGGTTCTATCCCGGCAAGGACCAGGAGTGGCGCGGCATGATCCGCTACGGCGCGCAGCTCGCGTTCGCGTACGCCCGGGCCACCGTGCCCCGGGTCGCCGTGGTGCTGCGCAAGGCCTACGGCGGTGCCTACATCGTGATGGACTGCCGCACGATGGGCAGCGACCTGTACCTGGCCTGGCCCTCGGCGGAGATCGCGGTGATGGGCGCGAAGGGCGCGGTCGAGATCCTCCATCGCCGCAAGGACCCGGACGAGCGCGTGGCACTCGAGGCCGACTACGAGGAGCGCTTCCTGAACCCCTACGTGGCGGCCGATCGCGGCCTCGTCGACGCGGTGATCGACCCCGCCGACACCCGGCGGGAGGTGGCGGCGGCGATCGAGCTCCTCGCCAGCAAGCGGGAATCGCTCGTGCGACGAAAGCACGACAACTCGCCGCTCTGAGCGAGCGCCGGGGCCCGCCCGCCACCGCCGAGTCGGTATCCTCGTCGAACGTGGCCGAGAGCATCACGATCACCGACAACCGCACGGGCGAGTCGATCGAGGTGCCCATCCTCGACGGCGGGGTGGACGCCGCCGAGTGGCGCAAGCTGCTGCCCGGAGTCTGGTTCTACGACCCGGCGCTGATGACCACCGCGGCCACGTCGAGCGCCATCACCGAGCTCGACGGCGAGAACGGCATCCTGCGCTACCGGGGCTACCCGATCGAGCAGCTCGCGGAGGGCTCCTCGTACCTCGAGGTGGCCTACCTGCTGATCAACGGCGAGCTGCCCACCACCGATCAGTTCGATGCGTGGCGGCACGACATCACGTACCACACGTACATCCACGAGAACGTGCGCAAGCGCTTCCTCGAGGGGTTCCACTACGACGCCCACCCGATGGGGATGCTCGTGTCCGCCATCGCCGCCCTGTCGACCTTCTACCCCGACGCCGGCGACATCCAGGATCCCGACAACCGCTACCGGCAGATCGTCCGCCTCATCGCCAAGCTCCCCACCCTGGCGGCGGCGTGCCATCGCTTCTCGGTGGGCATGCCCTTCGTCTACCCGGACAACTCCCTCGGGTTCACCGAGAACTTCCTGTCGATGCTCTGGAAGGTGGCCGAGCCGCGCTACGACGCCAACCCCGCGCTGGCCCACGCCCTCGACGTGCTGTTCATCCTCCACGCCGACCACGAGCAGAACTGCGGCACCACCGCCATGCGCACCGTGGGGTCGGCGCACAGCGATCCGTACATGTGCGCGGCGTCGGCCGCCGCGGCGCTCTACGGCCCCCGCCACGGCGGGGCCAACGAAGACGTCATCCACATGCTCACCGAGATCGGCACCGTCGCCAACGTGCCCGAGTTCATCGAGTCCGTGAAGTTCGGAAAGCGCCGGATGCCTGGCTTCGGTCACCGCGTGTACAAGAGTTACGACCCACGCGCCACGATCATCAAGAAGACCGCCGACGAGGTGTTCGAGGTCACCGGCAAGAACCCGCTGCTCGACATCGCGCTGGCCCTGGAAGAGGTCGCGCTCTCCGACGACTACTTCATCTCGCGCAAGCTGTACCCCAACGTCGACTTCTACTCGGGGCTGATCTACCAGGCGATGGGCTTCCCGATGGAGATGTTCACGGTGCTCTTCGCCATCCCGCGCACGGCGGGCTGGCTCGCCCACTGGGTGGAGCTGCTCGAGCAGGACCAGAAGATCGCGCGGCCGCGCCAGCTCTACACCGGCACCGCCGTGCGCGACTACGTCCCCATCGGCGACCGGTAGCGAGCGTTCGCTCCGATGCGTGCGGTCACGGTCGTCGACGGCGCGCTCTCGTGGCAGGAGCACCCCGACCCTGAGCCCGGCCAAGGCGAGATCGCCGTGGCCGTGGCCGCCGCCGGCATCAGCAACGCCGACCTCCTGCAGCGGGCCGGGTTCTACCCGCCACCCCCGGGCGCGCCCGTCGACATCCCCGGCCTCGAAGCGGCCGGCGAGGTCGTCGCGCTCGGGCCTGGCACGACGCGCTTCGCCATCGGCGACCGGGTGATGGCCGTGCTGGCGGGCGGGGGCCACGCCGAGCGGTTCGTGGTGCACGAGCGGGCGGCCATGCCCGTCCCCGCCTCGCTGCCGTGGGAGCAGGCCGGCGCCGTCCCCGAGAACGTCACGACCGCGCACGACTCCCTGTTCACGCAGGCTGGTCTCTCGATGGGCGAGCGCTTGCTCGTGCACGGCGCCGCGGGCGGCGTGGGCACCGCCGGCGTGCTGCTCGGCGCTCTGGCAGGAGCCGAGGTCGTCGCCACCGTGCGCGACGAGGCGAAGCGGGCGGCGGTCGAGGCGTTGGCGCCCGGCGTGCGGGCGATCCCCCAGGACGGCTTCGAGCAGCACGGACCGTTCGATGTGATCCTCGAGCTGGTGGGCGGGCCGAACCTCCCAGGCGACGTCGATGCCCTGGCCAGCGGTGGCCGCATCTCGGTGATCGGCGTCGGGGCGGGCGCCAAGGCCGAGCTGAACCTGCTCGGCCTCATGGCCAAGCGCGGGCGCATCATGGCGTCGACGCTTCGCGCTCGGCCCCTCGAGCAGAAGGCCGATGCCGCGCGCCGCGTCGAGACCCACGTCCTCCCCGCCCTCGACGACGGTCGGCTTCGCCTGCCGGTCGACCGAACCTTTCCCATGGCGGAGGCGACCGCGGCCTACGAGCACTTCGCCAGCGGAGGCAAGGTCGGGAAGGTCGTCCTGCTCACCTGATGGCCACCGACGGGACCGACGAGCTGTTGTGCATCCTGGTCACCGACCTCGTCGGCTGGACGGCCCTCGGCGACCAGCGCGGGGACGACGTGGCCAACCCGTTGCGCCAGGCGCACTTCGCGGACGTCCGCGATGCGCTTCATCGTCACCAGGGCCGCGAGATCAAGACGATGGGCGACAGCGTCCTCGCCACCTTCCGCAGCGCCATCCAGGCGATGCGCTGCGCCGCCGTGATCCAAGCGGACGCCGAGAGCACCGAGCTCGAGGTCCGCATCGGGGTGCACGCCGGCGAGCCGATCGCGGACGAGGACGATGTGTTCGGCACCGTCGTGAACGTGGCCAGCCGGCTGTGCGCGGCGGGGGGAGCCGGTGAGGTGATCCTGTCCGACGTCGTGCGAGCGCTCGTGGGGCGACGGGGCGACTTCACCTTCGAGGACATCGGTCCGCTGGCCCTGAAGGGCCTGCAGCACCCGATCGTCGCCGCCCGGCTGGTCCTGCCGGGGAAGCCGTCCGCGCCGACGCCGATGGCGACGCGGGCACCCGCGCGGGTCTCCACGTCGATGCGGCCGGAGCGGACCATGCTCTGCCCCGTGCTCGTCGGGCGATCGAGCGAGCGCGACTCGCTCCGATCAGCGCTGGACGCCGCCGCCGACGGCCACGGTGGGCTCGTCGTCATCGCGGGCCAAGCCGGGGTCGGCAAGTCACGGCTCACCCGGGCGACCAGGGAGCGCGCCACCGACGCCGGCATGACGGTGCTCAGCGGTCGGTGCGTGCCGGGTGACAGCCCGGTCCCCTACCGACCCCTCACCGAGGCCTTCGCCTCGCACTTCCGCACCCCGTCCGCACCCAACGACCCGACCCTCGCGGGGTTCGGTGGGCACCTCGGCAAGCTCGTACCGCAGTGGCGCGGCGATGCGGCCGGAGGGGCCGACGAGTCGCCGGTGCTGCTCGGGGAGGCCGTGGTGCGGCTCGCCAACCTCACCGATTCCACGGCCACGCTGCTGATCCTCGAGGACCTCCACTGGGCCGACGCCGAGACGCTCGCAGTCGTCGAGTACCTCGCCGACGCGCTCGCCGACGAGTCCCTGCTCTGCCTCTGCACCACGAGGCCGGAAGATCGGGTGATGGAGTCGCTTGCCCGCCTGCGGCGCAACGAGCGCGCCACCATCCTCGGCCTCGATGGCCTCCCGACAGACGACGTCCACCACATCGTCGCGGGTTGCCTCGACACCGACCACGTGCCGGCCGAGGTGAACGCCTGGATCGATCGCAACAGCGATGGCATCCCGTTCCTCGTCGAGGAGCTGCTCGCCGGGCTGGTGGCGAACGGGGCGCTGGTGCGCGGCAGTGACGGGTGGACGACATCCGGAACGCTCGGGACGACGGTCCCGTACGACGTCGGTGAGTCGATCCGACAACGCCTCGCCCAGCTCGAGCCCAGCGCTCGGCAGGTCATACGCGCGGCCGCGATGCTCGGCCGGCGCTTCGACTGGGACCTCCTCCCGGCGGTCGCGGGGGTGGACGGGCGCGCCGCGGTCGACGCGCTCCGGGCCGCGGTGGACGCGCAGATCATCGAGGTCGACGGCGAACAGTTCCTCTTCCGCCACGCCATCACGCGGGAGGCCGTGCTCAGCGACCTCCTGCCCCCCGAGCGCCGCGATCTCGCGTCACGGGCCTGGCCCGCCCTCGAGCGAGCCAACCCTGGTCTGCCCGGCCCGGTGTGCGAGCAGGCGGCCGACCTCGCGGAGGCGGCGGGCGAGCCCGCCAAGGCCGCGGCCCGGCTGGTGGAGAGCGCGCGCCGGGGCCTGGCGAGCGGCGCGTACACCACGGCGGAGGCCACCGCCGAGCGGGCACGACGCCTGGCACCGCGAGAGGATCCCGTGGCGTTGGACGCCGACGTGATCGCCGTGCAGGTCCTCGCCGCCGCCGGGAAGCCCACCGCCGCCCTCGCCCTCGGTCGGCCACTGCTCTCGAAGGTGCACGACCAGGCCCCGAACACCGAGACCGAGCTGTCGCTGGTGCTGGCGCGGGCGTCGCTCGCCTCCGGTGACACGACCGGGGCCAGGGAGCTGGTGGAGGCCGCACGGGTGGGCATCGGTGACGACCGGGCGGCGGCGGCTCGGATCGACGCCGTCGCCGCCTACGTCGCGCTCGATGAGGCGCGGGTGGGGGACGCGGAGAGCCTGGCCCGGAGCGCGATCGACGGGGCGACGAGCACTGAGCAGCCCGCCGTCGCGTGCGAGGCCCTCGAGGTGCTGGGGCGCGTGGCCGACGTCACGGCCGCCGGGGCGAGCACGCAGTGGTACCAGCGCGCGGCGGAGCTCGCCGCCGAGCACGGCCTGGCGGGATGGGAGCTCCGCGCCCGGCACGAGCTGGCCCTCCATTCGTGGGGCGACGGCAACGCGCAAGCCCTCGTGGACACGCGTGACCTCGCCGCTCGCACCGGCGCGCTCATCACCCAGGCGGTGATGGACCTCAGCCTGGCCGACGTGGCGCTGGCGGGGTTCGACCGTGAGGCGTGCCTCACCGCCGCGACCGCGTGCGTCGAGGCAAGCCGTCGCTATGGGCTCGCCACCGAGCCGGTCGCCCACCTCTGGCTGGCCGGGGCGCACGCTCTGGCGGGTGACGACGTGGCGATGGACGCATCGCTGGCCGACGCACTCGCGCGGGATCCGGACGATCCCCGCATCCTCGGCGACATGCACGGTCGAGTGCACGCCACCCGCGCGTTCGTGTCCGACGATCTCGGTTCGCTCCGCGCTCACCTGGACACGATGATGCGGTACGTCGAGCAGGCTCCTCCGACCACGTCGATCTTCCCGGGACGCATCCTGTGGGCCACCCTCCACGCCAGCGAGGACGACGACCTCGGCGAGGCCGCGGTGGCCGCTTCGCAGCACTGGGCGGAGACCATCTTCGTGGCCAGCATGCGGATCGCCCTCCTCGTGGTGGAGGCCGTGGCGCGAGGTCGGCGCGGCGAAGGTGCCCGGGCGACGGAGCTCGTGGAGGAGGCCCGCACGACCCGAAACGCCTATCGGATCGGAGGCGGCATCCGGCACAGCCAAGAGGTGCTCGCGTCGATCGCGGCCATCCGCGATGGCTGGGGCGAACCAGCCCGCTGGCTTCGCGAATCGGAGGCGTTCTTCAGCGCGCGCGGCCACGAGCGCACGGCACGGCGGTGCCGCATCCTCATCGGTGAAGCGGGGGCGCCGGTGCCTCGCCGCCGGGCCAAGGCCACCACCGTCCCACCGTCGCTGCGGGCCCTGGGCGTGACCAGCCGGGAGCTCGACGTGCTCCAGCTGGTCGTCGAGGGCGCCACGACCAGGGAGATCGCCGACCGCCTCTTCCTGTCGCCCAAGACGGTCGAGCGCCACCTCTCGAACCTCTTCGACCGCACCGGCGTGCGCAACCGGACTGACCTGGCCGAGATCGGCCGCCAGCACGGGCTCACGACAGGTGATCACCCAGCCCCTTAATTGGGTGATGGTTCCCCGATGTGCGACGTCGGGTCGGCATCGGATGCTGCTCCCATGCAGACCAACCTCCATGAGATCGCCGACGGTGTGTACCGCCTGTCGACGTGCGTCCCCGACGTCGCCCCCGGCGGCTTCACCTTCAACCAGTACCTGATCGATGCGGACGAGCCGTTCCTGTTCCACACCGGCCCCCGCCAGATGTTCGACCTGGTGGCGCCCGCGGCCGGCCAGGTGATCGACATCGAGCGCCTCCGGTGGATCTCCTTCGGCCACGTCGAGTCCGACGAGTGCGGGGCCATGAACCGCTGGCTCGAGGTCGCACCAGCGGCGCAGGTCACGTTCAACGGCCTGGGCTGCGATGTGTCGCTCAACGACCTCGCCGACCGGCCCCCCGTCGTCGCCAGCGACACCGAGCCGCTCGACATCGGCGGCCACCGCATCGTCACCATCCCGACGCCGCACGTGCCCCACGGCTGGGAGGCGCAGGTCGTCTACGACGAGACCACTGGAACCCTCTTCTGCGGCGACCTGCTCACCCAGACGGGCGACGGTCCGGCCCTCGTGCACGACGTCGACGTCATCGGACCAGCCCTCGCGGCCGAGGACCTGTTCGGGGCCACCTGCCTCACGGCGTCGACGGCCACCACCCTCCGCCGCCTCGCCGACCTCGCTCCCCGCACCCTTGCGCTCATGCACGGCCCTGCGTTCGTCGGCGACTGCGCCCGCACGCTCCGCGATCTGGCCGACGCCTACGAGGCGCGGTTCCGCGCCACGTTCGAGCAGGACGCGGCAGCATGACGGACGCAGCTGCGACCACGACGGAGGCGGAACCCGTGACCATCACCGATCTTGCCGAGCTCCGCCCCATCGAACGGCCCGAAGCGACAACGCTCGCCCAGGACGAGGTGGCGCTCATGGCGGCCGCGCTGCGCTCGCTCGACGGCGACGACTGGACGCGATCGACCGACTGCCCGCTGTGGGACGTGCGCGCGATGGCCGGTCACGTGCTCGGGATGACGAACACCTTCACGAGCTTCCGGCGGCTGATGGCCGACATGCGCGCTGGCGGGAAGCGCGCCGGCAAGGGGCCGATCATCGACGGCCTCACCGCCGTGCAGGTGGACGCCAACGCCGACCTCAGCCCCGACGAGCTCATCGCTCGCCTCGAGGCGGCGGGCCCGGTCAACGCGCGGTGGCGCGCCCGCCGGCGCTTCGTGCGCAGGGCACCTCTGAAGGAGGAGGTGGACGGCGTCGCCGAGACGTGGAAGATGGGCTACCTCCTCGATGTCGTCCTCACGCGCGACACGTGGATGCATCGCTCTGACATCGCCAGGGCCACCGGCCGCCCGATGGAGCTGACCGCTGCGCACGACGGCCGGATCGTGGCCGATGCCGCCGCCGAGTGGGCCCGCCGTCACGGGAAGCCGTGCACGTTGCACCTCACGGGTCCCGCAGGTGGCACGTTCCGTCAAGGCGACGGCGGCGAGGCGATCACGATCGATGCGGTCGACTTCTGCCGCATCCTGTCGGGCCGTGGCACCGGCGAGGGGTTGCTGCAGCAGCAGGTCCCCTTCTGACGGACCGCGCCAGATCTGTGTCGTAGGCGCCGGCCGCTAGGTTCAGCGGCCCATGGACTTCGCGCTGCCCCCCGAGCTGATCGCCCTCCAGGAGGAGGCGCGAGACGTGGGAAGGGCGGCCGCCGAGCAGGCCGAGCTCACCGAGGACACGTGGATCGCCGCCCCGGATCGCGCGTTCTCGCTCGAGCTGGGCAAGAGGGGGTGGCTCGGGATGACCTGGCCCACCGAGGCGGGCGGGGGCGGTCGCAGCCCGCTCGAGCGGTTCGTGGTGTTCGAGGCCCTCATCGCCGAGGGGGCGCCGCTCGCCACGTCGTGGTTCGCCGATCGGCAGATGGGCCCCACGCTCCTGCAGTTCGGCACCGAGGAGCAGCAGCGCTCGCACCTGCCCGCCATCCTCGACGGGAGCTCGGCGTGGAGCATCGGCATGTCCGAGCCCGATGCCGGATCCGACGTGGCGTCGATCCGCACCCGCGCCGACCGCGACGGCGACCACTTCGTGGTGAACGGTCAGAAGATCTGGAACTCGGGCGCGGCGTCGGCCGACTGGATCTACCTGATCGTCCGCACCGATCCCGACGCGCCGCCCCACCAGGGCCTCTCGGAGCTCATCGTCGACATGCGCTCACCCGGCATCACCATCCAGCCGATCAAGGACATGACGGCCAGCGAGCACTTCTGCGAGGTGTGGTTCGAGGACGTGCGCGTGCCGGTCGAGAACCTGGTGGGCGAGCTGAACGGGAGCTTTCGCCAGGTCATGCGCCAGATGGAGCACGAGCGGGGAGGCATCGATCGCCTGCTGAGCAACCGCAAGCTCTACGTCGACGTGCTCCCCCACGCCGACGCCGCCGACGGCCGCGTCCGCCAGGAGATCGCCGCGATCGAGAGCGGGTACCGCATCGGCCGGCTCATGGTGCTCCGGGAGGTCCTGGGCCAGGCCCCCAAGCAGTTCTCGGCCGCCACCAAGACGTTCTGCACCGAGCTCGAGCAGCGCATCGCCGACTTCTGCGCCGCCACGCTGGGCCCGCGGGCGACGTTGGCCGAGCCGGGCCTCCCCCAGCGCGTGAGCCGCAACGTCGCCTACGCGCCCGCCTACACGATCATGGGCGGCACCACCCAGATCCTCCGCAACATCATCGGCGAGCGGATGCTGGGGCTCCCCCGCTGATCCCGACGTCTGGCACGAGACGTCGCGGGCTCAGCCGCCGGAGAGGGCTTGCATGATCACGACCTCGGCCACGTCATCCAGCCCGGCGGCCAGGTCGCGGCAGCGCTCGCCGTCGAGCCACACGTTCACGTGCTTGCGGAGCTGGTTCTGCTCGTCCACCACCCGGAACCGGATGCCGGGGAACTGCCGGTCGAGGTCGCGGAGCACCTCCCCGAGCGTCGCCCCCGCCGCCGACACCACCTTCTGGTCGCCGGTGTAGCTGCGGAGCGGCGTCGGGATCCGCACCGGGATGGTGGCCGACACGGTCAGGCCGACTCGACCGAGTAGATCTCCGGCAGGTGGGCGACCACCCGCGTCCAGGTGTCGCCCTCGTCGGCGCTGGCCCACACCTCTCCGCTCGTGGTGCCGAAGTACACGCCGACGGGGTCGTGGTCGTCGAGCGTCATGGCCTGGCGCTTCACCGTGAGCCACCCGCGCGCGGGGAGCCCCTTGTCCTGTCGAGTCCATGACTCGCCGGCGTCGCGCGTGACGTACGCCGCGGGCCGGCCGTCGGGGCTGGTGCGCGGCCACACGTCGGTGCCGTCCATCGGGAACACCCACGCGGTGTCGGGGTCCCGGGGGTGCAGCTCGATGGGGAACCCGATGTCGCCGACCTCCCGGGGCATGTTGTCGCCGATGCGCACCCACGTCGTGTCCGGCCGGTCGAGGCGGTAGATGCCGCAGTGGTTCTGCTGGTAGAGCCGATCGGGCTGCAACGGGTGCTGGCGGACGGTGTGGGGGTCGTGGCCGTGCTCCGGGAAGGGATCGGGCAGGAAGTCCGCTGCGCACCCGGCGTTGAGCGGCGTCCAGTCGGCGCCACCGTCGGTGGACTCGAACACGCCGCCGCCGGAGAGCCCGATGTAGAGGTGCTGCGGGTCCCGCGGGTCGACGATCACGGAGTGGAGCATCGACCCGTCGGGCGTGCCCTCGGTGTCGGGCCACTCCGCCCAGTCGCCCCAGCGCGGGTGGTCGTTCCAGCCGGACACCGGTGCCCAGGTGTCGCCGTCGTCCTCGCTGCGGAAGAGGCCCTGCGGCGAGCCACCGGCGTACCAGGTGCCGCGCTCGCCGACCGGGCCCGGGGTGAGCCAGATCACGGACTTGAGGGCGCGCCCGTGCGGGTCGCCCTCCGTGAACGCCGGCGGCGTGGATGCCTCGGCCCAGGTCGTGCCGAGGTCGGAGGATCGGAACACCGTCGGTCCGAGATGGCCGGTGCGGCAGGCGGCGAGGAGCGAACCGCCCTCTCGCGGGTCGAGGACCACGTGCTGGATGATGTGGCCGAGGAACATGGGGCCGGCGACCGCCCAGGCCTGCCGGTGGGCGTCGCCCGCGAGGAGCCAGGCGCCCTTCCGGGTGCCGATCAGCAGCCTCGGCCCGTCGAGGTCGCCGGGCATCTCGTCCCCGGCCGGCTCCCACTCGGGACGGGTGAACGCAGCCGTGGAGTCGATCACGTCGGTCATGGGCCGAGCGTAGGCAGATGCTCCTCAGGCCCGCCGGACCGGTGGGAGCGGGTCGAGGTCGACCGCCGCGATCGTGGCTGACGCCTGGGTGACCACCGCGAGGCCGCCTCGGACGATGACGGGGTTGATGGTGACGTCGCCCACCTCCGGGACCTCCTCGGCCAGCGCCGCGACCCGCAGGAGCACGGCTTCGAGGGCGCGGCGATCGCCGGCGTCGAGCGCGTCGGCCAGGCGCGACCCCTCGACCAGACGGCGCGCGCCGAGGTCGGTGAGGGGCAGAACGCGCACGTCCGTCGGCTGGTCGAAGGCCGCCGCCGCGCCACCGGGCCCGATGGACAGCACGGGACCGACCGTCGGGTGGTGCCGCAGGCGCACTGCCACGTCCACGCCCGGTGGGACCATCGGCTGCACGAGCACCGGGAGCTGGTCGGCTCCCATGCCCTCGGCCATCCGGTTCCACGCTCCCGTGATCGCGTCGGCATCCTCGAGGTCGATCGCCAACCCTGCGGCAGCGGTCTTGGCGGTGGGGCCGCGGTGCACCGACTTGAGCACGGCGGGGTAGCCGATCGAGCCGGCCGCGGCGCGCGCCTCCGCAACCGAGCCGGTGGGCTCCGTGCGCACGACGGGGAGCCCGACCGAGTCCAGCAGCGCCATGGCGTCGAGATCCCCGAGGACGTCGTGGCCCACGTCCAGGTGCTCCTGCACGAGACGACGAGCCGCCGCCAGCCGCCCGTCCTCGAGGGCGAGGAGCTCGCCCTCGGGCTCGGCGCGCCACGCCGCGTAGGCCGTCACCCTTCCAAGGGCACCGGCGGCGGCGTCGATGGCGCCGTACACCGGCACCTCGGCGGTGTGAACCGCCCGTGGCCCGTAGGCGCACACCACGACCGGTACGTCGCTCCGAACCTTGCGGCCGACGGCGATCGCGGACAGCGCCTGGTCGATGGTGGCACCCAAGCCCTCGGCGTAGATGACGACGAGGGCGTCGACGCCCCGATCCGAGACGAGCGCGGCGACGGCCTGCTCGACGTCCTGCGCCCCGGCGTGGGGGCCGAGGTCCACGATCCCCGGCACGGCGTCGGGCAGCGGCGGCGCACCCACGGCGGCGACGGTGGCGCCGGCGAGGTCGGCGAGCTCGAGCTGCGCGGCGCGAGCGGCGTCGGCGGCGATCGCCAGCGATCCTCCGGCGTTGCCGAGCACGGCGATCCGCCTTCCGGCCGGCAGCGGCTCGTGCATGACGAGCCTGGCCGTGTCCACCAGGGCGTCGAGGGTCGGGACGCGGACGACGCCCGTCTGGCGGAGCAGCGCGTCCTCGGTGGCGTCGCTCCCCGGTTCGCCGTCGGCGCGGCCTGCCTTGACGGCGATGACGGGCTTGGCCCGCGCCAGCCGACGGGCGAGGCGGCTGAAGTTGCGCGGGTTGCCGAAGCTCTCGATGTACATGCCCACGACGTCGGTGGTGTCATCTGACTCCCAGTACTGCAGGAGGTCGTTGCCGGACACGTCGGCGCGGTTGCCGAGCGCCACGAACGACGACAGCCCCAGCCCGGCCTCGTGGGCGGCGGTCACGAGGACGGCACCGAGCATCCCGGACTCGGAGAGCAGCGAGAGCCGCCCGCGGGTCGTGGGCACGTCGACGAAGGTGCCGTGGAGCCGCACGGCATCGTCGGTGTTGATGAGCCCGAGGCAGTTCGGTCCCACCACCCGGATGCCCCACGAGCGGGCGACGCGCAGCACCTCGGCGCCCAGCGCCTCCCCCTCCGGGCCCACCTCGGCGAAGCCGGCCGACAGGATCACCACGCCGTACACCTGCTTGCGACCGCACTCCTCGACCACGCCGGCGACGGAGGTGGCCGGCACCGAGATCACCGCCAGATCCACCTCCTCGTCGATGTCGAGGATGCTCCGGACCGCGCGGATGCTGGCCACGTCGTGGGCGTTCGGGTTCACCGGCCACACCGGCCCGGCGAAGCGGGCGAGCTGGAGCTGCCGGAGGACGCGGTGCCCGAGCGAACCTGGGTCACGGCCCGCGCCGATCACGGCCACGCTCCTCGGCGACAGGAGGCGGCGGACCGCCTCGGCCGCCGCGGCGCGGGCTCGCGTCTCGATGGCTGCCTCCGCCTCTGGCGTGGGCTGCAGGTCGAGGCGCACCTCCACGACCCCGTCGGCGAAGCGCGTGGCCGTCTCGAAGCCCGCCTGCGTGAACACCCCGATCATGCGTCGGTTCTGCGGAAGCACAGACGCGGTGAAGGCGCGGAGGCCGATCTCTCTCGCGCGCGCCGCGAGGTGCTCCAGCAGCACCGTGGCGAGCCCGCGACCGTGGTGGGCGTCGTCCACGAAGAAGGCGACCTCGGCCTCCGCCCGGTGGCGCCAGCGGTCGTAGCGGGCCACGCCGATGAGGTCATCGCCGCGCTGGGCGACGAGAGCGAAGCGATCCGTGTAGTCGACGGTGGTGAGCCGTTCGAGGTCGCGCTCGGTGAGGCGTGGACGCGGGCTGAAGTACCGGAAGTAGATGCTCTCCGGGGACTGCCGCTCGTGGAACGCCGTCAACCGCGCCGCGTCGTCGGGCCGGATGGGTCGCACGATGGCCGTCGCTCCATCGGCGAGGACGACATCGGTCTCGAAGGCCCTGGGATAGCCCGGCAGCAGCGGACCGGGGCCGGGATCGGCCTGCGCGTCCATCACGTGAAACTACCGGTAGCGTCGCACCTCCCGACGGCCGGATGAGAGGACCCCCGTGCGCCGCCCGCTCGTTCAGACGCTGACCGTCGTGCTCGCGCTCGCCCTGCTCGGGGCCTGCGCCACCGAGGCAGCGTCGCCGCCGGCCGGCGTCGACTTCCAGGGCGACGAGCTCGACCCGTCGGACGACCTCGGCGACGAGATCGACGAGCCCATCGCCCCCGACACGGGCCTCAACGGCGACGAGGCACCGACCAGCGACCAGGTCGTGGAGGCGGCCATCACCGACGTCGAAGCCTTCTGGCAGCGCACCTACGAGGACGTCTACGGCGAGCCCTACCAGCCCATCTCAGGAGGCTTCTGGGCGTACGGCCCCGAGTCCGAGCAGCCGCCGTGCGGCACGCCGCCTCCGAGCTACGCCGAGATCGCCGAGAACGCGTTCTACTGCCCGAGCGACGACCTCGTCGCGTGGGACGACGTGAACCTGATCCCCCAGCTGTACGACGAGTTCGGCGGCTTCACCCTCGGCATCGTGTTCGCCCATGAGCTCGGCCACGCCATCCAGACGCGGGCCGGGACCGCGGGTCCCACGGTCCTCCTCGAGCTCCAAGCCGACTGCTTCGCCGGCGCGTGGAGCCGGGACGTGGAGCAGGGGAACTCGGAGTTCTTCGAGCTGACGGTCCAGGACCTCGACAAGGCGGTGGCGGGCTTCCTCGAGCTTCGTGACGGCGTCGGTGTGGCCGCTGGCGATCCCGCCGCCCATGGCACCGGCTTCGACCGCATCGGATCCTTCGTCGACGGCTACGAGCAGGGCGCCGGGTTCTGCGCCACCTATCCCGACCGGCTCGAGTCCGGTGACCTCGTGGTGGTCGAGGTGCCGTTCACGGATCCCGACGACTTCGAGCGCGGCGGGAACCTCCCCCTGTCGGAGCTGCTGCCGTCGCTCACCGAGGACCTCGACAACTTCTGGAGCCTCCTGTTCCAGGAGCGGGGCGAGGAGTGGACATCAGTCGACGTCGTGCGCGTCGACCCCGACACCGACGTGGTGGAGTGCGGCGAGGACACGTACCGGGGGGCGTCACTGGTCAACGCCTCCTTCTACTGCGTCGCCAGCGACACGATCTACATCGACGAGGTCCACCTGATCCCCACCCTGGACGAGATCGGCGACTACGCCGTCGCCACCGAGATCGCCCGCCAGTACGCGTTCGCCGCACAGGAGCGCCTCGGCATCGACGACAGCACGCTCGCCACGAACCTCAACGCTGACTGCCTCACCGGCGTGTACGCGTCGAGCGGCTTCCTCGGCAACCGTCAGGACAGGGGCCAGGCGCTGTTCCTGTCGCCCGGTGACCTGGACGAGGCCGTCATCGCCTTCCTGCTGCACAGCGACGCCAACGAGGACGTCGACGCCGACGATGGCGACGTGTCCGTGGGGACAGCGTTCGAGCGCTTCGACGCGTACCGCGACGGCTTCCTGTCGGGCACCGACGCCTGCGACGCGCTGCTCGGCGACTAGCTCAGGAAGCGTCCGACTCCGCGCGCGCCCGCCGCGACTGCCGCACGACCATGGCCACGGCGCCACCCAGCGCCACGACCAGCAACCCGAGCACGGTCAGCTGCAGCGCCCCGCCGCGATCGCCGGGATCATGCGGTTCCTCCCCGCTGTTCGGTCGGGGCACGATGTGCGGGGCCGGCAGCTCGGCCAACGTGGTGGTGGTCGTGGTCCCCGGCTCCTGGGCGCCCGCCGGCGCGGCGTGGAGCGCGACGGTGAGCACCACCACTGCGAGGAGCCGAGCCACCATGCGCCCCGGACGCTACCGTCGGCCGTCCATGGCCATCGTGTGGATCCTCGTGGCGACGCTCCTCGTCTCCGCCGTCATCGCGATCGTGCTCGTGCGCCGCAACCGCAAGCGAGCGGAGGCCCGGCTGGCCGAAGTTCCCGGCACGGTGCTGCGCTCGTCCGCGGCGACAGCGTTCGGCCAGGAGAGCGAGGGCCAGACGCCGGTGCGCGGCACCGGCACGCTCGTGCTCACCGACGTCGAGGTCGCCTTCGCGCAGTGGCAGCCGGATCGGCTGGTCCGGTTGCCTCGGGCGTCGATCACCGAGGTCGACAGCACCAAGACCCATCTGGGCAAGACCATGAACGACGACCTGTTGAGGCTCCGCTGGAGCGAGGACGGTTCTCCCGACTCGATCGCGTTCTTCGTTCGGGACCTCGACCCCTGGCTCCACGATCTCGGGGGCAGGCGCGGCGTGGACGAGCCGGAGTAGCCCTCGGGCATCGGCGGGGCGTATCCCTGGCAGGTGCCGCGGCGATTGCCATGGGTAGCGGCGGCGCTAGGGCTTGCTCCCTGGCTGCGTCGTAGGCGAGACCAGGCTTCCGCAGGGTCTCGCCCGCACGGCCCCCAGGGATCCGCCGCCCGGGGGGCCGTGACGCGTTTGGGGCCGGTGGCGCACGGGCAGACGAAACCGCACACCCATCCCGCCGTGGGTGGAGCACACGGCGCGTGGTGGGCCGGTCGCGTGGCGCAGCCTTCCGGAGTCCTCGCGTTTGCACCTGGTCCGGGCGACGACGCCACGCTTGACTGCGAACGTGATGGCGGAAGACGACGACGAGCAGGCAGCGTGGTGGACGGCCCTCACCGTCGCGCTCTGGATCGTCGCGGCCGGCCTGGTGGCCGTCGTGCTGACGATGGCCTTCTAGCTACGGGTGGGCCGTGAGGGATTCGAACCCCCGACCCCCTGCGCGTCATGCAGGTGCTCTAGCCAACTGAGCTAACGGCCCGTGGACGGGCGACGTTAGCAGCAGCCGTTCGCGCCCCCGAAGCCGCTACTGACCCCTTGCGGCCTCGTCGTTGGGCTCGTCGAGGCCCTCGGCGTCGCGCTCCGCCATGCGGTCGCGCTCCTGGTCAGCGGCGTCTTCGGCCAGCTCGTCGAGCTCTTGCTCGACCTGCTCGCGGAGCTCGGTGGGGGTCTCGCCGGTGTCGGACATGCCCGCCTACGTTCCCGCTCCGGTCCGCCCTGATACCGCTCCCTGGGCGGTGCTCGACGTCGGCGAGCGACAGCCAGGACGGGACGGTCGGCCGCCGGGGCGCGTCAGGCGATGCGGTTGCGGAGGACCCCGATGCCCTCGACCTCGAGCTCGACCTCGTCGCCGCTCACCAGGTACGGATAGCGGTCGCGCCCGTGCGCCAGGCCGAGCTCGAGGATGCACCCGGTGCCGACCGTGCCCGAGCCGATCACGTCGCCAGGCCGCAGCGTCGTGTCGCGTGAGGCGTGGGCGATGAGGGTGCCCCACGGGTGGTGCAAGTCGCCGAGCTCGCCTCGGCTCCACTCCTCCCCGTTGACGCGCGCCACCATCGCGCCCCGCGGGACGCCGGCGGCGTCGAGCAGCTCCTCGGGTGTGACCAGCGCCGGCCCGAGCGAGGTGCCGAAGTCCTTGCCCTTGGCGGGCCCGAGGTTGAGGGCCATCTCGCGGCGCTGGAGGTCGCGCGCCGACCAGTCGTCCATCACCGTGAACCCGGCGACCACGTCGAGCCAGCGATCGGCGGCCACGTCAGCGCAGCTGCGACCGATGACGGCGGCGACCTCGAGCTCGTAGTCCAGCTCGCTCGTGGCCGTCGGCGCGCGCACCTCGTCGTCGGGGCCGAGCACACCGGCGGGGTTGCTGAAGTAGAAGACCGGCAGCTCGTACCAGTCGGGCTCCATCTCCAGGCCGCGGCTCCGGCGCGCCGAGGCCACGTGGGCCTCGAACGCGTAGAAGTCGCGGATCGCGGGCGGCTCAGGGATCGGCGCGAGCAGCCGAGCGCGATCCACGGGCTCGGGCTCCCCCACCGCTTCCGGGATCGCCGGGCGACCCATCGCCGCCGCCACGAGGGCGTCCTGGCCGGCACGACCACCACCCGGCGCGATCGGCGTCACCAGGTCGTCGGTGACCAGGCCGACCCACTCGGAGTCGTCGCGCGCAGACCGGTAGCGGACCAGCCTCACGCGTCGGGCGACCAGGACCGGATGTAGCCCTCCACGTCCAGGTCCTTCGCCGCCTCGCCCGGGAGCAAGGCGTGCCGCGCATCGATCATCACGGCGACCTCGTTCGCCATCCGCCGCTCCCCCGGACCCGCCGCCGCAGCGGCCGCGTCGCGAGCACGGGCGGCGGGCTGCGGTCCGTGATGGAGGCCGAAGGGGTGCCAGGTGAGCATCCCCTCCTCGAGCCCGGCGCGGGAGAAGAACTCCCCTCGGTGGTAGAGGATCACCTCGTCGAAGTCGATGTTGCGGTGGAAGAACGGGAGCCGCAGGGCGTCGGGGTCCTCCTCGAGGGGACGCGGCGCGAAGGTGCAGACCACGAACCCGTCGGCCACGAACGTGGTGTGAGCCGAGGGGGGCAGGTGGTAGCGGGCCGAGGTGACGGGACGGAAGTCCGCCACGTTGATGCGCATCGGCGCGACGTCGCCCTTCCACCCCACGACATCGCACGGGTGGAACGGGTACGAGACGCGCGTGTCGTGGCCGAGGCGCTTCACGACGACGGTGAACTCGCCCTCCTCGTCGATCGCCTCCGCCTCGGGCACCTCGATCATGGCGGGATCGAAGAGCGCGTGCCGGCCCAGCAGCCCCTTGTCCGGCAGCTGGAACCGGGACTCGTAGGCCTCGACCACGAGCAGGTCGGTGGGCTCGCCGGGCTCGAAGCGGTACGTCGTCCCCCGCGGCACCACCAGGTAGTCGCCCTCCCGGTAGTCGAGCGCGCCGTACTCCGTACGGAGGCGACCTGACCCCTGGTGGACGAAGAACAGCTCGTCGCCGTCGGCGTCCCGAAGGAACTCCGGACGGCCCTCGTCGTAGCGGTGCCACGCGATCGACAGCTGGTGGTTCCCGAGCAGGAGCGTGGGCCAGAGATCGTCCCGCCCGCTCAGTCGGCGGGTGTCGTAGGCGTGGTGGGCGGCGGGCCCCTCGACCGCGCTCCAGTCGGTGGGCGCATGGGTGCGGTACAGGTGGCTGGCGGGGCCGAAGAAGCCGGAGCGACCGTGCTCCTCCTCCACCGTGCCCGGCGGCAGCCCCACGTGGGCTTGGCGGCTGGCCACCCCCTTGACCCACTGCGGGACGCCGTCCATCTCACTCCTCCGGAACCGTGGCGCCGGAGCGCCGAGACACCTACAGGTTGCCGCGACGCGCCTGGGCGCGCTCGATCGACTCGAACAGCGCCTTGAAGTTGCCCTCGCCGAAGCCGGTGGCACCCTCCCGCTGGATGATCTCGAAGAACACGGTCGGCCGGTCGGTGAGCGTCTCGGTGAAGATCTGCAGCAGGTACCCCTCGTGGTCACGGTCGACGAGGATCCCGAGCTCGGCCAGCGGCGCCCACGGCAGCTCGATCCCGTCCATGCGCTGGCGCGCCTCGTCGTAGTACTCGGGCGGGACGTCCATGAACCGGACGCCACGGGCGCGCAGCGCTCGCACCGTCTCGACGATGTCCGGGGTGTGGAGGGCGATGTGCTGCACGCCAGGGGCGCCGTAGAAGTCGAGGTACTCCTCGATCTGGCTCTTGCGCCGCCCCTCGGCGGGTTCGTTGATCGGCAGCACGACCTTGTCGTGGTTCCACACGACCGTGGACATCAGCGCGGAGTACTCCGTGGAGATCTGGTCCTCGTCGAAGTGGGTGAGCTGATCGAAGCCGAGCACCTGCTGGTAGTAGCCCACCCAGGCGTCGAGCTGGCCCTGCTCCACGTTGGCGACCACGTGGTCGAACCGGGTGATGCCCACCTCGGGGCCCACCGGGTCGGCGAGGTCGCTCGGCTCGAACTGCGGCGCGAACGGTCCGGTGTAGGCCGAGCGGTCGAGGAACGTGTGGACGGTGTCGCCGTAGGCGCGGATGGCCGCGTGGTGGATCACGCCGTGGGCGTCCTCGTCCTTGTCGGGCTCGCGCT
>JBJMHD010000118.1:0-19804 GCA_045807565.1 Acidimicrobiales bacterium
GGCCGGGCGCCGCCGCGTGCTCGATCGCCACCTCGTCCTCGATGCGTCGGCCGCGCTGCTGGGCGTGGCCGCCATCGTCGCCGTCGCCATCGACGCGCCGGCCCTCGAGGACCTCTTCGACGCTGACGCCCTGGCCGAAGGGCTCGTGCTCGCGCTGGCCGTGGGCGTGCTGGCCGGCGCCGCCGGCATGCTCGCGGCCAACCGCCGGGCACGGCTGCCGGGGGCCGACGGGCGGATCGCCGAGGGTGGTCGGTAGGATCGCCGATCGGCTTCAGCCTCTGGAGCCCACCTGGAGCCCCCGCCCCGCCGATGCCCGAACGACGCCCGCGCACCACTGCTCGCACCCGTGGCGCCCGCTCGAAGGCCCCAGCGGGCAAGGCCGCCGGGCGCGCCCAGGGCGCTGCCCGCAAGCGTCCGACCGCGCCCGCCGCGCGTCGCCGGGTGCCGCCGGGGAGCGATCGCAGCTTCCTGTGGCGCTGGCGCCGAGGCCTGTTCATGGGTGGCCTCGTCCTCGTCGCGGCGTCGAGCGGCGCCGGCGCGCTCGTGTTCAACCTGGCGCTGCCGCCTGAGGAGTCGCTGCTGCAGACCTCCTTCGTGTGCGCGGCCGACGTCGCCGAGGCGTGCGGTCCCGAGAACGCCATCGCCTCGTTCAGCGCCGAGGAGGACCGCACGAACGTGCACCTCGACGAGGTGCCCGAGGTCCTGCAGCGCGCCGTGCTCGCCACCGAGGACCAGGACTACTACGAGCACGGCGGGGTGGACCCGGTGGGGATCAGCCGGGCGCTCTACAACGACATCCGTGGCACCGGGTCCACGCAGGGCGGGTCGACCATCACCCAGCAGTACGTGAAGAACGTCTACCTCACGTCGGAGCGCAGCATCGTCCGCAAGCTGAAGGAGGCGGTGCTCGCCGTGAAGCTCGAGCGGGAGCTCAGCAAGGACGAGATCCTCGAGCGGTACCTCAACACCATCTACTTCGGGCGCGGCGCGTACGGCGTCGATGCCGCGTCCCGTGCGTACTACGGCAAGGACGTCGAGGACATCGGTCTGCTCGAGGCGTCCTACCTGGCGGGGTTGATCCGGTCACCGGGCGGCGCCGACGCGCTGCAGCACCCGGAGGAGGCGACGCGACGGCGCGGGACCGTGCTCAACGCGATGGAGCGCCAGGGGTTCATCGACGGTGATGAGCGGGACCTCGTCGCGCACACGCCCATCGACACGGGTGTGGTGGCGGCGCGAGACCGGCAGGGCCTCGGGCGCGTGGAGGGCAACACCGCCGACGACAACATCGGCACGAAGTACTTCGTGGAGGCAGTGCGGCGGCAGATCGCGGAGCAGTACGGCGAGGACGTCCTCTACGGCGGCGGGCTGCGGATCTACACCACGCTCGACTTCGACATGCAGCGCGCGGCGTGGGATGCGGTCACCGCCACGCTCGACCAGCCCGCCGACCCCGACGCCGCCCTCGTCGCCGTGGACCAGTACGGCTACGTGAAGGCGATGGTGGGCGGGCGGAGCTTCGAAGACGATGAGGTGAACCTGGCCCTCGGTGCGGCGGCCGGCGGCTCGGGTCGCGGGGCGGGCTCGTCGTTCAAGCCCTTCGTCCTCGCCGAGGCGATCCGGCAGGGCATCTCGCTGAACTCGAAGTTCAACGCCCCTGCGTCGATCACGTTCGAGGACGTGCAGGGCGCCAAGCCGGGGGAGCCCTGGAAGGTGAGCAACTACGGCGGCACCGAGCAGGGGGTGCTGGACATCGTCGACGCCACGCGCGTGTCCTCCAACACCGCGTACGCGCAGCTGATGCTCGAGGTCGGCGCCGGGAACGTCGCGTCGCTGGCGAACAAGCTGGGCGTGTCGGCCAAGCTCCCCGTGGTCGACTCGCTGGTGCTGGGCAGCGGTGACGTCTCGCCGCTCGACATGGCGGTCGGCTACAGCACCTTCGCCAACCGTGGCGTCCACAACGACCCCGTCCTCGTGGCGAAGGTCGAGCAGGTCGACGAGGACGGCCGCGTGCGGGTCCTGCAGCAGGCGGTGCCGACCGGGAAGCGGGTGCTGTCCGAGGAGCAGGCCGACCTCGTCACGTACTGCCTGCAGGAGGTGGTGAAGGGCGGCACGGGATCGTCGGCCTCCTTCGGCAAGCCCGCCGCGGGCAAGACGGGCACGACCCAGGACAACAAGGACGCCTGGTTCGTGGGCTACACCCCGAAGCTCACCGCCGCGGTGTGGGTGGGCTACGCGCACCCTCGCCCCGACGGCACGGTCCCCACGATGGACGAGGACTCGCCGGTGAGCCGCAGCCGCGGGCTCCACGGGGTGACCGGCGGGAGCCTGCCCGCTGCCATCTGGAAGCGGTTCATGGTGGCGGCGACCGAGGGCAAGGACATGGGCACGTTCGTCCGCCCGACGTCGTTCCCCGGCCGCATCCTGCACGAGGACCTCGAGCAGACCACCACCACCGACGCCACGCCGTCGACCTCGTCCTCGTCGACCTCGAGCACCACGTCCACGACGGTCGAGGAGACCACCACGTCCACGAGCAGCACGACGACGACGACCTCGAGCACCACGACCACGAGCGGCCAGGGCCCACCCGTCAACTGACGGGGTGCGGTCAGTCGTCGAGCAGCTGGTGGGGGTAGCTGGTCCGGCAGGGGAAGCACCAGCGCTCGACGCTCTCGAGCACCTCGACCTTCTCCTCCTGGTCCCAGGCCTCCGGCGTGAGGTAGATGCGGTGGAGCGCCACGACGTCCACGTCGTCGTCCCCGCAGCTGTCGCAGTGCCCGAGCGGCATCGCAGCATTCTGCCGTCGCCTGCCCCCCGCGCCATCATCGGGCCGTGCTGGTCGCGGTCACAGGTGGAACCGGGTTCGTCGGCTCGCATGCCGTGGCCCGGCTCGTCGCCCACGGCCACCGGCCGCGCCTCCTCGTGCGCGACCCGGACAAGGCGGCCCGTGTGCTCGGCACGCACGACATCGATCCCGGATCGGTGGAGCTCGTGGTGGGCGACATGGGCGATGCCCGGGCGGTCGCCGAGCTCCTCGAGGGCGCGGACGCCGTGATCCACGCCGCGGCCGCCATCGGTGTCACCGGGCCGCGGACCGACCTGGTCACCCAGAACGTGCACGGGATGGAGAACGTCGTGGGCGCCGCGGTGGAGCGCGGCCTCGACCCGGTGATCCACGTGTCCACCGTCGCCGTCTTCGTGCCACCCGACCGACCGGTGATCACCGCCGAAGGGCGGCTGGCGTCGCCTCGCACCGACTACGGGCGGTCGAAGCTGGCGGCCGAGCGGTACGCGCGACGGCTGCAGGACCAGGGCGCTCCGGTCACGATCGTCTACCCGGGGGGCGTGGTGGGCCCGCACCAGCCCACCCTCGACGCCATGATGGAAGGCCTGGCCGGGGCCTTGGGGAGCGCGTGGCCGATGCCGAAGGGCGGCGTGGGCGTGATCCACGTCGAGGACCTGGCCGAGGCGCTGGCGCGGATGGTGGTGCCGGGCCGGGGGCCCCGCCGCTTCATGCTCGGCGGCGACTTCCTCACGTGGACCGAGCTCGCTGACCTCTGCGACGAGGTGACCGGGGTCCCGTGCCGCCGCCTTGTGGTGCCCGGCTGGGTGCTCGTCGGCCTGGGCGCGGCCCTCGACCTGGCCAAGCGGGTGAAGCCCTTCGACTACCCCCTCACGCGCGACGCCGCCGAGATGATGGTGTCGCTGGTGCCCACCGACGATGCCGTCACCGTGGCCGCCCTCGCACTCGAGCGCCGACCCGCTCGGGACAGCATCGAGGAGGCGCTGCGCTGCTTGGCGGCTGATGGCCACCTTGCCCCCGAGAGAGCCGGCCGGCTCGCGCCCGCCGGCGCGGTGTCGCCCTCGACACCTCCGACGGGCCTGCGCGCGTGGTTCGCCCGCCACGTGATCCACCCGATGGCGGGCAGCGCGCTGTTCGCTCGGGTCGGCCCGTACGTGGTGCCGTACCTCGATCGCTTCGTGCACCGGGTGACCGGGGGGCGGGTGGTCACCAGCCGCCTGTTCGTCGACTCCCTGGTGCTCACGACCGTCGGCCGCCGGACCGGCGAGCCGCGGGAGGCGCCGCTCGCCTGCGCGCGGGAGGCGACCGGCTCCTGGCTGGTGGTCGGCAGCAACTTCGGCAAGGAGCACCACCCGGCGTGGACCGCCAACCTCCTCGCCCACCCCCAGGCCAGCGTGGGCTACCGCGGCGCCGAGGTCCCGGTGACGGCTCGCCTGCTCGCCGACGAGGAGCGCGACCAGGCGTGGGCGGACCTGCGTCGGGTGTGGCCGCTCTACGACCGCTACGAGGACCGCGCTGGGCGGTCCCTCAGGGTCTTCCGGCTCACCCCGCGCTGATCTCTCCGAACGGGCGTCGTCCGCCGGCTCGTCACGCCGCCAGACGATGCAAGAGCGCTGGGGGGAGGAGTTGGTCGCCGTGTGGTCGAACTCGTAGCCTGTTGTCACCGCCGGCAGCCATCAGGGCGCTGGACGGATCAGGAGGAATGCGATGCGCACCAGGCTCACCGCGCCCGCCATCCGGGCTCGCAAGGTCCGCGACGGCGCCGACCCGCTGGTGATGGTCACCGCCTACGACGCGCCCGGGGCGCGGATGGCCGACGAGGCGGGGGTCGACCTGATCCTCGTGGGCGACTCCGTCGCCATGGTCGTCCTCGGCTACGACGACACCCTGCAGGTGAGCGTCGACGATCTCGCCCACCACACCGCCGCCGTGGCCCGCGGCCTGGCCAGCTCGGCGCCCGAGCGGGACGCCAAGCGGCCCTTCGTCGTCGCTGACCTCCCGTGGATGAGCTACCACACCACCGCCGTGGACGCGGTCCACAACGCCGCGCAGCTGATCCGCGCCGGGGCCCAGGCCGTGAAGCTCGAGGGTGGCCGCAAGCGGCTGCCGATGATCGAGGCGATCGTCGACGCCGAGGTGCCGGTGATGGGCCACCTCGGCCTCACGCCGCAGTCGGTCCACGCCATGGGCGGCTTCAAGGTGCAAGGTCGCGAGCACAGCGCCGCCCTCGAGCTCGTGGCCGACGCCAAGGCCCTGGCCGCGGCGGGCTGCTTCGCGATCGTGCTCGAAGGCGTCCCGGACGAGGTCGCTCGCATGGTCACGGACGCCGTCGACGTGCCCACCATCGGGATCGGCGCGGGACCGGCGTGTGACGGCCAGGTGCTCGTGTACCACGACGTGCTCGGCATCGAGGACCGGATCCTGCCGAAGTTCGTGCGTCGATACGCCGACCTGAAGGCAGCGGGCGTGCAGGCGCTGTCGGCCTTCGCCGCCGACGTGCGCACCGGGGCGTTCCCCGCCGCCGACGAGAGCTACCACCTCAGCGCCGACGTGGCCGAGACCCTCGGCCTCTACGGCCTCGCTCCGGTCGCCGTCTGAGCCACCATGTCCGGGTGCAGCCGGACGACCATCGCCTCAAGCTCCTGCTCGCCGCCGCGCTCGCGCTGGTGGGCTTCGGGGTGTGGGCGTTCGTGCTGCGGGGTGCCGACGGTCCCGCCGACCCCGCCCTGGGGCAGCAGGTGGAGGGCGCCGCGGATCCCGACCGCGTGCCGCTCGACGGGTTCGGAGAGGTCGCGGTCCGGGTCGAGCCCCGCGACGGGTCGCTGCTCGCCTGGTGCCTCCTCGCCGCGCTGGACGAGCAGCAGCGAGGGCGCGGCTTGATGGAGGTCACCGACCTCCAGGGCTACGCGGGCATGGCGTTCATCTACCAGGAGGACGTCGGGAACGCCTTCTACATGCGCAACACCCCGATGCCCCTGTCGATCGCCTGGGTCACCGCCGACGGCGAGGTCGTCACCACCACGGACATGGAGCCGTGCGAGGACCGCGACGGCTGTCCCACCTACGCGCCCGACGGCACCTACCGCTATGCCATCGAGGTCCCCAAGGGTGACCTCGACAACCTCGGGATCACCGCGGGCAGCAAGGTCGAGGTCGGCGGGGCCTGCACCCCCACCAGCTGACGGTCAGCTGAACGAGACGCCGCGGCCTTCGAGGGCGCGGCGACCGTAGACGGTGGCGAAGCCGATGCCGATGGCGAGCGGGAGCAGGATGGCGAGGCGCCACCACGGTGCGGCCTCGTCCTCGAACGATGCCGGGAGCAGCGGCGCCGGGGGCGGCGCGGTCGTGGTGGTGGCCGCGGCCGGCTGGACCGCGGCGGGCGTCTCCACGGGCGGCACGTCGAAGCTCCCGGACGGTGGGACGAAGCCGGGTGACGGTTCGATGAAGCTGTCGTCGAACGCGCCCCCGGGCGACGTGACGGGTGGCGTCGTGGTCTCGGTGGGAGCGATCGCCTCGCCGCTCTGGCCAGTGATCTTGATGTCGGACACCTGCACCGTCGCGCCGATGCTGACGGGTGCGTCGAGGTCGTTGACGAGGACCACGCCCAGCGACGCGGTGCCACCGTTGGGCACCAGCCCTGCGATGTCGCCGAGCCAGTTGCCGTCGACGCTCCGGGTGAGGTCGGCGGGGTTGGAGCAGTCCATGGACGGCGCCTGGTCGAGCGCACCTGCGTTGGCGGTGGCCCAACCGGGGGAGGCGAGGCACACCTGCACGTGCCCGAGCTGGTTGGCGGTGCCCGCCAGCTCGGTGAGCGAGATGGTGAGGGCCTGCACGGGTGTGACCGGGAGGGCGACGTCGATCGCGGCGACGCTCGTCGGCTTCTTGTCGGTGCCGAACGCGACCTCGAACCGGGCCGGTTCGACGGTGGGCTGGGCGCCGATGCGGTTCGTCCACCAGCTGACGCGCTGCACGGTCCCCGTGACGTCGTCCGCCCCTGCGGACCCTCCCCAGAGCGCGGCGAGGAGGACGAGCGCGAGGGCGCCGAGCAGGTGGGCACGGCGACGGGTGCTCACTGGCCCGCCTTCAGGGGGGCGCGGCGCTTGCCGGCGGCGCTCGCCTTCTTCGCCGGGCGAGCCCGCTTGCTGCCGTTCGTGCCGCCAGAGCGGAGGATGACCTCCTCGGTGCCGCCGAGGTACCCCTCGACGACGCGGGGGTCGTTGATGACCTCGTTGGGCTGGCCGCGCGCGATCACCGCTCCGAGCTCGAGGGCGACGAGCTCGTCGCTGATGCCGCAGATGAGCGGCATGTCGTGCTCGATGACGACGAGGGCGGCTCCCGTCTTGTCGCGGATGTCGAGCAGCACGGGACCGAGCGCTTCCGTCTCCCGCTGGGCGATGCCCGACGACGGTTCGTCGAGGAGCAGCACCGAGGGCCGGTGGGCGAGCGTGCACGCCAGGTCGACCACGCGCCGGGTCCCGGTGGAGAGCTCACCGACGAACTTGTCGGCGTAGGCGCCGAGGTTCATGAGGTCGATGAGGTCGTCGACCTCCGCGGCGACGGCCCGCTCGGACGCCGCGACGGCCGGAGAGAGCACCAGCGGTGCGATCGGATCGCGCACGCGGACGTGGCGTTCGAGCGCGGTCGCGATCGTCTGCCGCACGGTCATGGCCGAGAACAGCCGGGCGTCCTGGAAGGACCGGCCCAGCCCCTTCAGCGCTCGGAGGTCGGGGGAGAGGCCCGTGACGTCGAGGCCCCCGAGGGACACGGTCCCGCTGGTCGGCGCGACGAAGCCGCTGACGAGGTCGAGGACGGTGGTCTTGCCGGCGCCGTTGGGGCCGATGATCCCGACGATCTGCCCCTGGCGCACGTCGAGCGACACGTCCCGAACGGCCTGGACGCCACCGAAGCTGACGGCGAGGTCGCTCACGGCGAGGGCGACGTCGTGGGCGTGGCCGCAGTGAGCGCACTCGGGTTCGAACGGGTGACGATCGCGCGCCGTGGCCCGGAGGTCGTCGGGGGAAGCGTTCGTCCCCTCGAGGAACACGGCGCGCAGCACGTCGGGCCGATCGAGGAGGTCGGCGGTGGGGCCGTCGAACCGCACCTCGCCCTTCTCCAGGAAGATGGCGCGCTGGGCGAGGGAGATGGCGACGTTCACCGACTGCTCGACGAGCACCACGGTCGTGCCCGCCTGGTGGATGGAGCGGACGATGGCGAGGAGCTGCTCGACGATGATCGGAGCGAGGCCCAGGCTGAGCTCATCGATCATCAGGAGCTTGGGCTTCAGGATGAACGCCTGCCCGAGGGTGAGCATCTGCTGCTCACCGCCGGAGAGGTTGCCGGCCTTCTGGTCGAGCCGCTCCCGCAGCACGGGGAAGAACCCGAGCACCTGCTCGGTGACCTCGGCGACGTACGCCGGATCGTCCTTGAAGAGCCAGCCCGCCAGCTGCAGGTTCTCGGCGACGGTGAGGGTGGGGAACACGCCCTTCCCGCCGGGCATGAACACCACGCCCTCGGCGACGGTCTCGGTGGGTCGCTGCCCGGCGATCTCGCGCCCGTCGTAGACGATGCTGCCCTTGCTCGGGCGGGTGAGGCCGGCGATCGCCGACAGCAAGGTGGACTTGCCCGCGCCGTTGGTGCCGAGCAGCGCGACGATCTCGTGCCGATCGACATGGCAGTCCACGCCGAAGAGGACCTGGGTCTTGCCGTAGGAGAGCTCGACGTCGCGCACGCGGAGGAGGGGGCCGTCCCCGTCGATGTGCGTCTCGAGGACGTGACGGCGCGACCGCAGCGTCGCTCGCGCTCGGAGCGCCGAGGCCGGACGGCGCACGAGCTCGCCGGCACGAGCGAGCAGCGGCTGCGGTTCGCTGGCGTCGTACGGCTCGCCGGCTTCGTCGACCCGCAGGTCGGCGAGGAGGCTCGGGACCACGATGTCGCGCCGCCGAGCGATCCATCGGAGCACGTTGTCGCGGAGGTCGTACACCAGCCCGCCCAGCCCGCTGGGCAGCACCATGAGGATGAACAGCACCCCCACGCCTGATGCGAACAGCTGCGACATGGGGGTCGCCGTGAACGCGGAGTGCTCGAGGAACGTGAGGTACGCGGCACCGATCAGCGCGCCGGGCACCGAGCCCAGCCCCCCGACGATCGCGATGGCGAACATCAGGATCCCGGTCTGCGCGCTGAGGTACGACACGCTGAGGCCGTGCAGGTAGTACACGTTGAGCGCCCCGGCGATGCCCGCGATGAACCCCCCGAGCCCGAACGCGGTGAGCTGCACGCTGCGTGCGTTGATGCCGTACGCCTGCGCGGCGCGGGTGTTCTCGCGGTTGGCGACGATGGCGCGGCCCGTGCGTGACATCCGGATCCTCGCGGCGGCAGCGACCGCCAGCACGAAGAACACGAGGACGAAGTAGTAGAAGCTCCAGTCCGACTCGAGGTCGAACTTGTCGAAGATCACGGGTCGCAGGATGCGGACGTTGTCCTCGGGCCGAAGCCACGGCACGTACTCGGGGTTGAGGAAGAACGTGCCGGTCGCCACCGCGAACGCCAGGGACGTCACCGCGAAGAAGGGTCCGGACATCCGCAGGGCGGGGATCCCGAGCGCCAACGACACCCCGGCCCCGACGAGGCCGGCCACGAGGATCGTCGCGAAGAGGTCGTTGCCGTTCTGGCTCATCGAGCCGGCCACGGCGGAGCTGAACGACACGATGGCGAGCTGGCCCAGCGAGATCTGCCCGGCGAAGCCCGTGATGATCAGCAGCGACAGGAAGATGATGGCGACGATCACGCCACCGGTGAAGAGGTTCACGCGGCTGGCGTTCCACCCGAGCGGCAGGAGCACCAGCCCCAGGCCACCCAGTGCGGCGAGCGTGGGCACGCCGACCTTGATCTCGGTGAGGCGGCGCAGCTCGCGGGGGATCGGACGCACCTCGCGCTGGCCCGCCCAGGCGGCGACCCCCGTCAGGCGGGCCCGTTCCAGGGCGCCCCCTCGTTGGAGCAGCAGCGCGGCGAGGATGACGAGGAGCACGACGACGTCGGCGGCGTAGGTCTTGCCGGTCTCGAACTGGACCGCCTGCTTGATCATCCCGAGCGCCAAGGCCATCCCGAACGCCACCGACAGGCGTTCCATCCGGGCGACGACGGCGGCGGCCAGCGCGACCAGCAGCACGCTCGCACCACCCACCGACCCGATGGTGACGCCCTCGATGGGCAGGCGCAGGAGGGTGCCGAGCCCGGCGAGGCCGGCGGCGATGATCCACACGAGGGTGTTCACGCGGCGAACCGGGATGCCCAGCAACGCCGCCCGGTCCGAGGACTCGGCCGACGCTCGCATGGCGATCCCGAAGCGCGAGCGGCGGAAGAAGACCGTGAGCGCGACGACCACGATCGGCACGACGACGATCACCAGCAGGTGCCCGCCGTTGAACACGACGGGCGGCCAGTCGAAGCTCCACGTGATCGGCACGGGCTGCGGGATCTCTTCGAGGTGGAAGAGCTTCGGCACGAAGAGCGCGGCGGCGTCGCACAGCTGCGCGACGCCGATCGTGGCCACGGTGAGCACCAGACGTGGGGATCGGGCGAACCGCCGGATGAACGCGACCTCCACGAGGCCGCCCAGGCACAGGGCGGCGAGCAGGCCGGCCGCCGAGGCCGGCCAGAAGCTCCAGCCCGGCCCGGCCATCAGCGATGCCGCGAGGACGGCGGCGATCGCGCCCAGGGACGCCTGGGCGAAGTTCACGATCTTGTTGGCCCGGTACACCAGGACGATGCCCATCGCCGTGAGGGCGGACAGCGAGCCGGTGATGACGCCGAGGAACAGCACCGCCGCCGGCGCCGGCCACAGGACGAAGAGCATCACGAGCAGGCCCAGCGCGCCGCTCGCGGTGACGGCGAGCAGTCGCCGTTCGTCCTGGCTCACGTCGCCCCCTCCCAGGTGTGTCGACGGGGTCCCTTTCGTCGGTCCCCGCCCGAACCCCTGCCCGAAGCAGGCATCTGGGACGAACGCGGCGAACTGCCCAGACCGAGGGGAACACCGCCGCGATGCGCACAGCCTGGGGGCGTGGCCAGCCATGACGATGAAGGACTTCACCGAGCGCTATGGGCTCCCGTTGGGGGTCCTGGTGGCGTTCGCCCTGCTCCTGGTGCTGCTGCCCGGGAACAAGCCCGACTCGGTCGACACCGCCGGCGCGGCGATCGGGGCCGACGGAGGTCAGGAGGGCGGGGCCCTCGCCGAGGGGGTGGAGTCCGGAGCGCTGGACACGGGCGCCGCCGCCACCGACGGGACCGCGGCCGCCACGAGCGGAGGCTCCGCCGGCGGCACCACGGGCGGCACCGGTGGCGGGTCGACCGGGGCACCGTCGGGCGGTGGCCAGGTCGTGTTCGGCAAGGGCCCGGACTGCGACGGCAAGGGCCAGCAGATCGGCATCTCGCCGTACATGCCGCCCTGCGTGCAGTGGACCGGCACGAACAACGGCGGCGCCACCGCTCGCGGGGTCACCGGGACGTCGATCAAGGTCGTGTCGTGGCTCGGCCAGGAGACCCCGGGCACCCGCGAGGCGCTCACCGCCGCCGAGCTGAACGACTCCCCCGCGGTGGTGGACCGCGCGTTCAAGGCGCTCGTGAAGTACAGCAACGCCTACTACCAGACGTACGGCCGGAAGGTCGACGTCGTCCAGGTGCAGGCGAGCGGCAAGTCCACCAGCGACGCGGCGATGAAGGCCGACGCGGTGAAGATCGCCGACGAGTTCAAGGCCTTCGCCGTGTTCGCCGGCAACGCGCTCGCCCCCATCCCCACCGTGCTCGCCCGCGAGCTCGCCCAGCGAGGCGTGATCTGCATCTGCACCACGTCGCTCACGAGCGCCTTCTACAACGAGCTGCCAGCGACGATCTTCAGCTCGCTGCCCACCCTCGACGAGTACGCCGTCCACGGCGCCGAGTACGCGGCAAAGAAGCTGGCGGGCAAGAACGCCGACTTCGGAGGTCCGGGCACCTCGGGGAAGAAGCGCGTCTTCTGCCTCATGCACATCGCGGGCGTGGAGGAGACCGTCGATCCGGAGGCGCTCCGCGGTGCGAAGGTGGTCCAGGCCGCCTTCAAGCGGGTGGGGATCACGTTCAAGACCACGGTGTCGTACCTGTACAACCCCGGCGCCAACGCGGACGAGATCACGAACATGGTGACCAAGCTGAAGAGCGAGGGGTGCACCACGATCGTCCCGATCGTCGACCCGATCCAGCCGATCCTGATCACGAAGGAAGCGACCAAGCAGATCTACTTCCCCGAGTGGTTCATCGTGGGCACCGGCTTGTCCGACACCTCGACGATCGGCCGCTTCTACGACGAGCAGCAGTGGGCGCACGCCTTCGGGATCTCCCCGCTGTGGGTCACGTGGGACAAGGTGGAGAACTCGTCGGGGTATCGCGAGTACCACGACGCCATGCCGGGCTCGCCCAAGGGCGAAGAGGGCGTGCTCATCAACATCTACCGCGCGCCGGTCCAGACCCTGTTCCGGGGCATCCACATGGCCGGTCCCAACCTCAACAACCAGACGTTCGCCCAGGGCGTCTACTCGTTGCCGCGCCTCGGTGGGACCCCGGCCCTCCCCCTCGTCTACGTCACCCGCCAGTTCCCGACCGAGATCAAGGACTTCTCCGAGGTGTGGTGGGACGCCAACCGGGTCGGGCCCGACGAGCGGTCACGGAACGGCAAGGGGCAGATGGTGCGGGCCGACGGCGGCCGCCGCTACACGTCGGGCAGGTGGCCTGGTGGCAACCCCAGCCGGGCCAACGGCGTGACGGTGACCGCCCAGCAGGGCGTGAAGTCACCGCCGCCGCGCGCCGACCGGTACTCCAAGCCCTGCCTGAGCTGCGCCTGACGGCTCCTGTCACACCCCGTCCGTAGGTTCGGGATGTGTGCAAGCGCCGGACCCGCCACTACCATCGGTCGGTCAACAGCAAGCCCTGCCCCCACCGTGGGGGCCCCGGCTCGGCCGGGTCCAGAGGGAGGATGTGCGCCCATGCGGGCCTATGAGCTCATGGTCATCTTCGAATCGGGTCTCGACGACCTGGTGATCGATGACCAGGTGAAGTCGGTGACGACTCAGATCGGCACCCGCGGCGGCACCGTCGCCTCCACCGACCGGTGGGGCCGTCGACGGTTCGCCTACGAGATCGACCACAAGACCGAGGGCTACTACGTCGTCTGGGAGCTCACCTCCGATGGCGGCGACCTCGAGGCCCTCGAGCGGTCCCTGCGCCTCGCGGACGAGGTCGTCCGCCACAAGCTCGTCCGCCTGCCCGACCGGGAGGCCGCACGCCGCGGCCTGCTCGGCGACGGCCAGGCCGAACCGGCTGCGGCCGGGTAGGGAGTCCCACGATCACATGGCTGACAACACCGTCACCGTCATCGGCAACGTCACGCGCGACCCGGAGCTGCGGTTCACGCCCTCCGGGCAGGCGATCGCCACCTTCGGGTTGGCCGTGAACCGGCGCTGGCAGAACCGCCAGACCCAGGAGTGGGAGGAGCAGGTCTCCTTCTTCGACATCACCTGCTGGGCGCAGCTCGGGCAGAACGTGGCCGACACGCTCGTGAAGGGCAGCCGGGCCATCGTCACCGGCCGCCTCGAGCAGCGCTCGTGGGAGACCGACCAGGGCGACAAGCGCTCGAAGGTCGAGATCATCGCCGACGAGGTCGGCCCCAGCCTGCGCTGGGCCACCGCCGAGATCACGAGGAACGAGCGGCGCGAGGGCGGCGACGCCCCCGCGGGCGGTGGTGGTGGCGGCACCCGTCCGGTGCCGAACCCCGCGCCCGCCGGCTACGACCCCGCTGAGGAGCCCTTCTGATGGCCAAGCCCGTCCGAACCAAGAACAAGGACAACGCTCGCCGCGCCAAGAAGAAGGTGAGCCTCCTGCTCACCGAGCGCGTCGAGTACGTCGACTGGAAGGACGTGAACCTGCTCCGGCGGTTCATGTCCGACCGGGCCAAGATCCGCGCTCGGCGGGTCACCGGCAACAGCACCCAGCAGCAGGCCGAGATCGCGAGGGCGATCAAGAACGCCCGCGAGATGGCGCTGCTGCCCTATGCCAGCCGCGTCACGCAGACCCGAGGCCCGAAGCGCGACGGTGAGCGCGGCGGCCGGCGCGAGCGAGACCTCCCCGCACCGGACACCGAGCCGGTCGCCCGGGACGAGCGCGTCGAGGAGGAGCCCGGCTCCGGCGACGTCGAGGCCGTCGAGGCCGTCGAGGAGACCGTGGGCGCGGCGGGGGACGACTCGTGAAGCTCGTGCTGCGGTCCGACGTCCAGCAGGTGGGGAAGAAGGGCGACATCGTCGACGTCGCCGACGGCTACGGCCGCAACTACCTCCTGCCGAAGGGCCTCGCCTTCCCCGCCGACGGCGCCGTCGAGGCCCAGGCGACGAAGATGCGGCAGAGCCGCGACCAGCGAGACGCCAGCGACCGCGCCGCCGCGCAGGAGATCGCCAGCAAGCTCGTGCCGCAGGTGGTCACGATCAGCGCTCGCGCCGGCGCCGAGGGCAAGCTCTTCGGGTCGGTGTCCGCGGCCGAGATCGCCGACGCGGTCACGGTGCAGACCGGGATCGAGCTCGACCGACGGCAGCTCCACCTGGACGAGCCGATCAAGACCACCGGCACCCACCTCGTCCCGGCCAAGCTCCACGCCGAGGTCGAGTTCCCCGTCACCGTCGAGGTCGTCGCCTCCTAGGCGCGAGTTGTCCACAGGGCTGTCCACAGTCAGAAGCCCGAGATCCACAGGGTTCCACCTGGTAGCCCCCCTGGTAGCCCACAGGCTCCCCCGGTGGGCGATCTGCGCTGTCGAGGCGCAGGTTACCGGTCAGTAGGTCAGTCGAACCCCCGCGCCATGTTGGCGAACCGCGTGTACTGCGGCAGGAAGGCGAGCGACACGATGCCCGTGGGCCCGGATCGGTGCTTGGCCACGATGATCTCCGCCTGGCCGGCGTTCTCGGGCTTCGGGTCGTAGATCTCCTCGCGGAAGATGAACATGGCCACGTCGGCGTCCTGCTCGAGCGACCCGCTCTCGCGGAGGTCGGCGAGCATCGGGCGCTTGTCGGCCCGCATCTCGAGGCCGCGGCTGAGCTGGCTCAGGGCGACCACGGGCGTCTCCAGCTCCCTGGCGAGGATCTTCAACCCGCGGCTCAGCTCGGACACCTCGACCTGGCGGTTCTCGGCGCTCGACCGGCCGGTCATCAGCTGGAGGTAGTCGATGACGATCATGCCGAGCTTCCCCACCTGGCTCTTGAGCCGCCGGGCCTTCGCCCGGATCTCCATGATGGTGAGGTTCGGGTTGTCGTCGATCCAGATCGGCGCCTGGCCGAGCCGACCCATGGCACGGGAGATGTTCGACCAGTCGTCGCCCTTGAGCTGACCGTTGCGCAGCCGGTGGGAGTCCACCTTCGCCTCCGAGCACAGGAGGCGCTGGGTGAGCTCGAGGTGGCTCATCTCCAGCGAGAAGAAGAGGCAGGGCTTCGGGTCCGGCGCGTCCAGCGCCGCGTGGGCGAGCATCCCGAGCGCGAACGACGTCTTGCCCATCGCCGGGCGGGCGCCGACGATCACGAGCGAGCTCGGCTGCAGGCCCGAGAGGAGCATGTCGAGGTCGAGGTAGCCGGTGGGCGTGCCGGTGATCGCGCTGCCCGCCTCGTGGAGCGCCTCGATGTGGTCGAGGTTCTCTGAGAGCAGGGAGGAGAGCTCCCGCATCGAGTCGGTGACGCGCCGCTCGTTCACCTCGTAGACGAGGGACTCGGCTCGGTCGAGGGCCTTCTGCACATCCTCCGGGACGGAGTAGCCCAGCTCGGCGATCTCGCCGGCCACGCCGACGAGGCGGCGCAGGAGCGAGTACTCCTCGACGATCTGGGCGTAGCGGGCGGCGTTGGTGGTGGCGGGCGTGACCGAGAGGATCTGGGCGAGGAGCCCGGTGCCGCCGATGGCGTCCAGGAGGCCGGCCCGCCGCAGCTCGTCGGCCACGGTGACGGCGTCGATGGGCTGGCCCGACGCGTAGAGGGTGTGGATCGCGTCGAAGATGTGGCCGTGGGCGGGCTTGTAGAAGTCGGCGGTGGTGACGGTGCCCGCGGCGTCGGCGATCGCCCCGGCGCTCAGCATCATCGCACCGAGCAGCGACTCCTCGGCCTGGAGGTCGTGCGGTGGGACCCGACCGGCCGGCCGTGGGCCGGACGCCTGGTCGGTGATGTCGAGGCGAGCGGCCATGGGGGTCTCACCTTCCTCCACGCGGGCTGTGGGCCACTAGAGGAACAAGTCTGTGAATCGCCTGTGGATATCGGCGGTCCACCTGTGGACTGGACGGCCCGCCATGCCTGCATCCTGCCCGTGGGGGTGTGACAGATCTGGGAGGCTGCGGGCGTGGACACCGCTGAGGCCTACCGCACGGTGCGCGAGCGGATGCTCACCATGGCCGAGGGCGTCGATCCGGGGACGCCGGTGCCCACGTGCCCGGGCTGGACGATCCGCGAGCTGCTCGCCCACGTCAGCGGCGTGGCCGAGGACGTCCTCGCCGGCAACATCGGCGACGCGGGCACCGAACCGTGGGTGGCGGCGCAGCTGGCGTCCCGCTCCGGCCGCAGCCTCGCCGAGATCACCGCCGAGTGGCGCGCGACCGGGCCACAGGTCGACGAGCTGTGCACCCAGCTGGGGGACGCCGTCGCGCAGCTCATCTTCGACCTGGTCACCCACGAGCAGGACCTCCGTGGCGCCCTCGGCGAGCCCGGTGGCGACGACGGCGCCGTCGCCGTCGCGCTGCGGTGGGCGGCCGAGCGGTGGGGGAGCATGGAGCCGCCGACGCAGGGCGCGCTCCGCATCCGGGTCGGGGGCATCGACGCCACGCAGGGCGGCGGCGAGCCGGCCGTATCGGTCGAGCTGCCACCGCTCGAGGCGCTGGGCCTCCTCACCGGACGTCGCACCCGGGCCCAGGTGCTCGCCTTGCCCTGGGACGGCGACGTCGATGCGTGGCTCCCCGCCTTCACGTGGGGGCCGTTCGTGCTGCTCGCCTGACCATGTTGTTCGAGATGCGGTTCTGGGAGCCGATCGCCCGTGGCGAGATCACGGTGACGTTCCGGCGGTGGAAGCGACGCCAGGCGGTGGCGGGCAACGAGCTCAGCCCCCGGGGCCAGGCCTACCTGGACGGCGGAACGGCCTAGACCTCTCGGGCGACGGCGAGCGCGTCGGCCGGTGACACCCCAGCGCGGCCGATGAGCCAGCACGCCACCGGTGCCGCCGTGCGCTCCGACGCGTGGGCGGCGACGCCCGCGAGGTCGAGGACGGCGGCGACGGTGGCCGCGTCGGGCGGCTCCACCCCGAGGCGGCCGGCGAGGGCGGCGATCCAGTCGTCGCGGGTGCGATCGTCGGTCGACATCGCCGCCGACCTTACGCTCGTACCGTGCGTGACGATCCGAGCCGGGTGCGGGTGTCGCCGTCGCTCGTGATCCCCGCGTCCGAGCTGACGTGGCGGTTCAGCCGCAGCGGCGGGCCGGGCGGGCAGCACGCCAACACCGCCGACACCCGGGTGGAGGTGCGCTTCGACATCGCCGGCTCCCCCTCGCTGGGACCCCGCCAACGGGCACGGCTGCTCGAGCGGCTCGGTGCCGAGGTCCGGGTTGTCGCCGCCGACGAGCGGTCGCAGGCGCGCAACCGGCAGCTGGCGCTCGAGCGGTTGTGCGCGCGCCTGGCCGGCGCCCTCCGCGTCGAGCGCCCGCGCCGGGCGACCAAGCCCACGAAGGCGAGCATCGAACGGCGCTTGGAGGCAAAACGCCGCCAAAGCGCGCGAAAGGAACAACGCAGGTCTCGTCACGCGGAGTGACCAATCCGCTCTGTTCCGCGGCGGAAACAAGCAATAAGGTCAAGAGGCGTCCGGTGGCTGGAGACGACGGCGACCGGCGATCCCCACCCGACGCGCCCCCGAGGGCAAGGCTGGTGGGGGAGAGGAGCGCAACGAGCGGATGGGTGGCGGGAGCGGAGGCACGACCGGCCGCGGGCCGGTGACCAGGCAGTGGGTCGCGGCCGCCCTCGTGCTCCTCGCCATCCCCGCCGGGGTCGCCTCGGGGCTGCTCGGGCCGTCATCGGCCGAGGTCGCGGCGTGGGCGCTGGCGGGCTCGGCACTGGGTGCGGCGCTGGTGCTGCTGGCCGGATCCCCCCCGCGGGGCTCGGCGGCACCGCTCTGGCGCCTGCTCGGCGTCGGGGTCGGTCTCTGGGGCGGCGCGCTCGCCGCCATCGCGGCGACCTACGACGACCTGAACGCAGTGCCGATCCCGAGCGCGGCCGATGGGCCGCGCCTGGGTGGTCTCCTGATCGTCGGTGTCGCGGTCGTGCTCATGGCCGTCGCTCGCACCTTCGGCAAGGACAACATCGCACGCATCGACGCGCTGATCGTCGGGCTCGGTGCCGGCGTCGTGCTCGCCGCCTTCCTCTGGCCCGATCTGCGCGACGCCGACGTCCCACGCGGTGGGATCGCCCTGGGGATCGCGTCCGGTGCCATCGCGGCCTTCCTCGTCGGTGCTGCGGTGCGGTTGGCGATCACCGGAGCGTCGCGCCTCGCCGCCGGCCGGTTCACGATCGAGGCGGTCCTGGGCATCGCCGTCGGCAGCGTCCTGCTGCGCACGACCCAGTTCGACCTCACCGGCCCCGGGTTCGGACAGGTCGGGGTCGGCCTGAGCGTCGCCGCCTGCTGGATCCTCTCCGGTGCGGCGGTGCACCCGTCCGCCTCCCGCATCACCGAGCGGGAGCAGCGGCGGGCCCACGACCTCGGGCACGTGCGACTCGCCCTGCTCACCCTCGCCACCGCCGCCGGGCCGATCTGCGCGATGGTCCAGCACCTCCGCGACGAGCCCGTCGACGGGCTCCTCCTCGGCGGGCTCACGGCCTTCATGCTCCTCCTGATGGCCATCCGGCTCGAGCTGGTCGTGCGCGCCAGCCAGGCGCAGGCGCGGCGCGAGGTGCTCGTGCGCGATGCCGCCGGGGCGATCGGCACGAGCCGCGACGCGCAGGTCATCCGCCAGGTCGTCATCGACGCGGCGCAGCAGCTGGCAGGCGATGGGTTCCGCTACCTGGCGTGGGTGAGCGCCAACGACCGGGGCGTCGTGTACCCCACCGAGGTCGTCGGAGCGTCGGGGCCGATCGATCGCGGCGACACGACCCTGGACGGGGTGCTCCAGCGGGTCGATCGGATCGGCGAGCGTCCGGTGCGGCTGCCCGACGGCGCTGGGGCCGAGGTCGTCCTCGCTCCGATCCCCTGCCGCATCAGCCCGCGCTCGGGGATCGTGGTCGCGTGCGCCGAACGCGTGTCGGACGAGGTCGACGAGAGCCTCGCCATCCTCGGCACCCATGCCGCGCTCGCGCTGGATGCCCTCGTGCAGTCTGAGGAGCTGCACGAGAAGCGCAGCGAGGCCAGGTTCCAGCAGCTCGTCCGTCACAGCAGCGACGCGGTCGTCATCCTCGGGCGCGACGGTCGCATCCGCTACCAGACCCCGTCGGTGGTTCGGGTGCTCGGCTACCTGGCCGTCGACCTGGACGGAGCCGACTTCGACCGCGTCCTCCACCCCGAGTCGGTGCCGCACGTGGCGGCCTTCCTCGAGCAGATCGTGCACGGCGCCCCCGAGACGGTCCGCACCGTCGACGCCCGTCTCCTGCGGGCCGACGACTCCGTGATCCACGCCGAGATCGTGGGCGTGCACCTGCTCGACAACCCGGATGTGAGCGGGATCGTGCTGACGATCCGCGACGTCACCGGCCGCCGGACGCTGGAGGACCAGCTCCGCCACCAGGCGTTCCACGATGCGCTCACCGGGCTGTCGAACCGCGCCCTGTTCCTCGATCGCGTCGAGCACGCCCTCGCTCGCATCCGACGCAGCGACTCCCCCCTCCCAGCCGTGGCCTTCATCGACCTCGACGACTTCAAGCTGGTGAACGACAGCCTCGGGCACGGGGCTGGTGACGAGCTGTTGCGAGCGGTGGCCGATCGCC
>JBJMHD010000119.1:0-14445 GCA_045807565.1 Acidimicrobiales bacterium
GTGGGATGTGGTTCGGAAAGATGACGCTCGACCCGGTCTCCGGCGAGATCGTGAGCACCACCCTTCGCCTCATCGAGCGCGAGCTGTTCGAGGCCGACTGGGCCGCCGCCCGCGAGCGGCTCGGCCGCGAGCCCACGATCCTCCATCTCGACCGCACGCCCGCCCAGCGTCGCGCCGACGCGCTCGTCGAGATGGCCACCCGCGCCCGCACCGTCCCCGCGGGCGGCCGCCGCCCGGCGCCGCTGTTCTCGGTGCTCGTCGGCTACGAGACCTTCGCCGGGCCCCTCCTCGAGCTCGTCAACCGCACCGTCATCACTCCCGGCGCGGCGGCGCGGTGGCTCACCGAGGCCGACGTCGAGCGGATCATCTTCGAGACGCGGTCACGCGTGGTCGACGTCGGCGTCCAGCGCCGGTTCTTCCGAGGCGCCCTCAAGCACGCCATCGAGGTCCGCGATCGCACCTGCTTCCACCCGTCGTGCGACGAGGCGCCGCTGATCCCCGAGATCGACCACATCCAGCCGGCAGCCGCGGGTGGCCCCACGACACAGGCGAACGGTCGCCTCGGCTGCGCGTTCCACAACCGCTGGCGAAACCACCACCCGGACCACGAGTGGGACCAGGGCTCGCCCGACATCGGCGACGCCGATGCCGGCCCCGACCCACCGGACGGGTCGGCATAGGGGGCGAGAAAGGTCAAGCGATGGGAGGTGCCGACCGGCGGGAGGTCACGCTGATCGACCGCCGCGCGGCATCGAGGGCTCAGTACGAGCGGGGCAGGCCGAGGACGTGCTCGCTCACGTAGTTGAGGACCATCTCCTGCGGCACCGGCGCGAGCTTCATCAGGCGGGACTCCTTCCAGTACCGCTCGATGTCGTACTCGGTCGCGTAGCCGAACCCGCCGTGGGTCTGCATGGCGCGGTCGGCGGCGTCGAACGCCGCTGCGGACGCGAGGAGCTTGGCGAGGTTGGCCTGCTCCCCGCACGGCAGCCCGTTGTCGTAGCGCCACCCCGCTTCGCGCACCACGAGGGTGGCGGCGTGGAGGTGGGCGTAGGCGTCGGCGAGGGGGAAGGCGATGCCCTGGTTCATGCCGATCGGCCGGTCGTAGACGATGCGCTCGTTCGCATAGGCCACGGCTCGCTCGATGGCCACGCGGCCGATGCCCAGTGCCTCCGCCGCGATCAGGATGCGCTCGGGGTTGAGCCCGTCGAGCAGGTAGGTGAAGCCGCGCCCCTCCTCCCCCACCAGGTGGTCGGCGCCCACCTCGAGGTCGTCGAACACGACCTCGCAGCTCACCACGGCGTTGCGGCCGGTCTTCGGGATCGGGGTGATGTCGACGCGGGGGTCCTGCAGGTCGGCCAGGAGAAGGGAGAGGCCGTCGGTCTTCCGGGCGACCTCCTCGAGCGGGGTGGTGCGGACGAGGAGCAGGGTCTTCTGGCAGTAGGGCGCCTTCGTCATCCAGACCTTGCGACCTCGAACCCGGTAGACGTCGCCATCTCGTGTGGCGCGGGTCGAGATGCGGGTGGTGTCGGTGCCGGCGTCGGGTTCGGTGACGCCGAACGCGACGTGCAAGCGGCCCTCGACCACCTCAGGGAGGTACCGCCGCCGCAGCTCGTCGCTGCCGTGCTTCACCACCGGGTTCATCCCGAACATCGAGGTGTGCAGCGCACTGCAGCCGTTCATCGCCGCACCGGATGCCGCCACCTCCTCGAGCACGATCGAGGCCTCGGTGATGCCGAGCCCCCCGCCGCCGTACGCCTCCGGCATGGCGACCCCGATCCAGCCCCCCTCGGCCATGGCCTCGTAGAACTCCCACGGGAACTCGTGGTCCGCGTCGAGGCGGCGCCAGTACTCGTCGGGGAACTTGCTGCACACGCGGCGAACCCCATCGCGCAGATCCTGGTGGGTGCTGTCCTCCCCGAAGTCCACCGCGGAAGTCTCTCAGGTCACGGCAACCCGGTCGTGATGCGCGCCGACCAGGAAGACGGCGATGACGACGGGGACGTCGCCAGGGTTGCTCCAGCGGTGCCGCGTGCCGTTCTGCACCACGGTGTCGCCCGGGCCGAGCGTCACGGTCGCGCCGTCGTCGAGCTCCAGCGTGACGTGTCCCGACAGCACCACCTCGAAGTCGATGGTGGCGGTGGTGTGCATGCCAGGGGCGTCCGGCTCCATGTGCGCGGTCATGCCGGGCAGCTTCTCGTCCATCTCGGCGAGCGCGGCAGCGATGTCGAGGTCGGCAGGGAGCTGCGCTGATCCCTCGGGCGGCAGGGTGAAGTGGCCGAACCGGAACCCGCCGACGGGCGGGAAGTAGGTCGTGGGCGGAGGACGGGTGCCGCCATCCGGGAAGTGCGGTGCCTCGTCGGCCCCCCACAGCTGGTGGAACTCGCTGCCCGGCGAGAGCGCCGTCGTCACCGGCGGCACCTGCTCGTCGCTCACGAACACGGCCTTCCCGTCGGCATCGTGCCCCGTCACCACCCTGCGGACGTCCATGGCTCCCCCTTCGGATCTCGATCGTGCGCCCGGATCATGACCGGTACGGTCCCGCCATGGGCGACCGACCTGAGACCTACACCCACGGCCACGCCGAGAGCGTCCTGCGGTCCCACCGCTGGCGCACCGTGGAGAACTCCGCCGCCTACCTGCTCCCCCGCCTGCGCGCCGGCCTCGACCTCCTCGATGTCGGGTGCGGGCCGGGCACGATCACGGTGGACCTCGCCCATCGCACCGCGCCGGGGCGGGTCGTGGCGATCGACGCGGCACCCGACGCCGTCGACGCCGCTCGCGCCGCCGTCGAGGTGGCGGGCGTCGCCGTCGAGCTCGCGGTCGGCGACGTGTACGCGCTCGAGCACCCCGAGGCCTCGTTCGACGTGGTGCACGCGCACCAGGTGCTCCAGCACCTGGGCGAGCCCGTGCGAGCGCTGCGCGAGATGCGCCGGGTGTGTCGCCCGGATGGCGTGGTGGCGGCCCGGGACTCCATCTACCGCGCCTTCAGCTGGTACCCCGCCTCCTCTGCCCTGGATCGGTGGCTCGAGGTGTACTGCGCGGTCGCCGAGGCCAACGGCGGCGAGCCCGACGCCGGCAGCCGCCTGCGGGCCTGGTGCCTCGAGGCGGGGTTCTCGTCGGTCGCGTCCTCAGCCACCGCTTGGTGCTTCGCCTCCGACGAGGACCGGGCGTGGTGGGGCGGCCTCTGGGCCGACCGGATCACCACCACCGCCCTGGGTGATCGTGCCGTGGAGCTCGGCGCCGCCACCGAGGAGGAGCTGGTGGAGATGGGTGGGGCCTGGCGGTCGTGGGCGAGCGCGCCGGGCGCCTGGTTCGCCGTCCTCCACGGCGAGGTCCTCGCCACGCCGTAGCGATACGGTCGACCCCGTGACGTGGGAGCACCTGCTCGTGGACAGCGGCGACGTGATCACCACGATCACCCTCAACCGACCCGATCGTCGCAACGCGCTGTCGCTCGCGGTGATGCGCGAGCTACAGCGGGCTCTGGAGGCTGCGCCCGGTCGCGTCGTCGTCCTCGCCGGCGCCGGGCCTGCGTTCTCCGCCGGCCACGACCTGAACGAGCTCCTGGCCTGTCAGGGGGACGAGGCCGCGGAGCTCTTCGACACCTGCGCCTCGCTGATGACCACCGTGCAGTCGATCCCACAGCCGGTGATCGCCAAGGTGCACGGCGTCGCCACCGCCGCCGGCTGCCAGCTCGTGGCCAGCTGCGACCTCGCCATCGCCGAGACCGGCGCGCGGTTCGCGACACCCGGCGTGCGCATCGGGCTGTTCTGCTCCACGCCGATGGTGCCGCTCACCCGGGCCATCGGTCCGAAGCGCGCGATGCAGATGCTCCTCACCGGCGACCTGATCGACGCGTCCACCGCGATCGAGTGGGGCCTCATCAACGACGCCGTGCCGGCGGCCGAGCTCGACGCTGCCGTGGTGGCGTTGGCCGAGCGCATCGCCGAGGCGAGCCCGATGGTGCTCGCGCTCGGGAAGCGCACGTTCTACGAGCAGGTGGGGCTTCCCCAGGGCGACGCCTACGCCCTCGCCGCCAAGGTGATGACCGAGAACGCCGCCACCGACGACGCCCACGAAGGGATCGGGGCCTTCCTCGAGAAGCGCCGCCCCACCTGGACCGGTCGCTGAGCGCACGGGTGGGGCTGCGCATCCGGCCGTACGAGCCGTCCGACCTCGAGCAGCTCTACGAGATCTGCCTTCGGACCGGAGCCGCCGGCGAGGACGCCACCGACCTGGTCGGCGAGCGCCGCCTGTTCGGCGAGGTGTACGCCGCGCCCTCCGGGGTGCTCGAGCCCGAGCACGCCCTCGTGCTCGATCGCGGAGACGGCTCCGCGGTGGGCTACGTCCTGGGTGCGCTCGACACGCGCTCGTTCGAGGCGACGTGCGAGCGCGAGTGGTGGCCCACCCTGCGCCAGCGCCACCCGGTCGGCTCCGGCGCCAACGACCTCGACGAGCTCCTGATCGCGATCATCCACCACCCCCGCCTCGCGGGCGACGAGGCGGATGCCTACCCGTCGCACCTCCACATCGACCTGTTGCCGGAGGCGCAGGGCCGGGGGTGGGGCCGACGCCTGATGGCGGCCATGGAAGAGCTCCTCGGCGCCGGCGGCTCGTCCGGGCTGCACCTCGGCACCAGCGTGCGCAACGAGCGCGCGATCTCGTTCTACCGGCGCCTCGGCTACGACGAGCTGGGCAGCGACGGTCTCAGCATCGGCTTCGGGCGCCGGCTCGCCGACGGTCCGCCGCACGACTCGTAGGCTCCGACGGCATGGCGACGTCATCGCCTCCCCGCGGCCCCGGCCGGCCACCGCGCTCAGCGGAGGCCCGAGCCGCCCAACGCACCCGCCTCGTCGACGCCGCCATGGATGCCATCCGCGCCCACGGCCCCGACGTGTCGGTCGACGACATGGCGGCGGCCGCTGGAGTGAGCAAGCCGGTGCTCTACGCCGAGTTCGGTGACAAGGTCGGCATCGGCGAGGCCATCGCCGTCGTGCTCGGCGAGCGCGGCGAGCGCGAGGTGATCGAGGAGATGAGCCGCGGAGGCCGGCTGGAGATGCGCGCCGCGCTGAGCGCCGCCATCAACCGCTTCATGGACATCGTGATCGACGAACCGGAGATCTACGCGTTCATCCTCCGGAGCATCCGCACGAGCGACAAGGGGTTGCTCGACAACGCGCTCATCCGCACGCTCGAAGGCCGCTTCCAGCAGGTGGCCGCGGTGCTCGTGCCCGCCGCCGACCCGGACCTGGTGGACGTGATCGCGGCGGGCACCTTCGGGTTCATCCTGGCGTCGGTCGAGTCGTGGCGGGAGACCGGTCGACCCGACCGGCGGGAGGTGGTCGACCAGCTGGCGACGGTCCTCGTCGCCGGGTTCGCCGCCGCCGGCGGTCCGCCCGTCGGGGACGGCGCCCCGCGGTAGCTACCCGACCGACGCGACGGCGAGGTCGCCCGACACCGAGCGCACCGCCGCGACGATGCGATCGGGCACCTCGAGCGGGAGCATGTGGCCGGCGCCCGGGATCACCTCGAGCTCCGCGCCTGGGATCCCGTCGGCGAGCTGGCGACCGAGCCGGGGCGGGGTGAGGCCGTCGCGGGTGCCGACGAGGACCCGGGTGGGCACCCGACCCATCACCTCACCGGCGCCGCGCAGGTCCATGCCCGCCATGGCGACGAGGAAGCCAGCGCGCGCCTGCCCGGTGACCGCGGCGAAGCCCTCGAGGGTGAGATCGATGTGCCCGCGCTGGGCGCGCTCCCCGATGGCGCCGCGCACCATCCGGCGGCCCACCGCACCTCGGCGCGTCCACTCGGCGCGCCCGTCGCCCAGGAAGCGATCGACCAGGGCGGCAGGGACGGCGCGCCCCAGGGTCCGCGCCGCGGTCCCGACCAGCACGACGCCGCGCACGCGCCGACCGAAGTCGTCCGGGTGCTCGGCGGCGTAGGACTGGATCGTCATGCCCCCCATCGAGTGGCCCACGAGCACCGCGTCGTGCGCGTCGACAGCGTCGAGGACCGCGCGCAGGTCGTGGCCCAGTCCCTCGATCGACAGGACCGCGTCACCCAACGTCGACTCGCCGTGGCCGCGCTGGTCGTACACCACCACCCGGTGCCCATCGTCCACGAGGTCGCGTGCGACGGCTGCCCAGAACGATCGGAGCCCGCCCCAGCAGTGCGCGAGCACCACGGTGGGCCCGTCCGCCGGCCCGGCGACGCTCACGGCGAGGTGGGCGCCGTCGGTGCTGGGCACCACGAGGGGGCGGCCCTCGGGCAGCTCGGGCCACGCCTCGCCGTCGGGGTCGATGGCGCGACGGCGACGGGCGACGGCGGCCGCCGCCAGCGCGCCGACCGCGACCGCTCCTGCCGCGATCGCCAGGTTCCGGTTGCGACGTGACGGCATGGTCATCCCTCCAGGTCGTGGTCGTGACGGGTGCTCCGGAGCACCCACAGCAGCAGGAGCGCGCCGAGCCCCGTGGTGACGACGAACACCGTGGGGACAGCGGCGCCCGTCGCCGGCAGCGAGGCCGGGGACGGGCTGGCCTCGGCTGGCGCGGACGGCGCGGCTGCGGTGGCCGGCGTCTCGGCCGTCGCCGCCGTGAACGGCCACACGCCGTTGGTCACCTTCACGGCGTAGAAGCCGCTGAACCCGTCCGAGTACCAGATCTCGCCGCGCTCCGGCACGAAGGCGGGGGCCGACATCGCGAAGTTGCTGGGATCGATCACGTCGCGCTCGGGGATCGGCGCGTTGAAGTACGCGATCTCCTTCGGGTGGCGCGGGTCCCGGATGTCGAAGACCCGGAGCCCCGACAGGATCATCGAGCAGGCCACGATCCCCGGATCCTCGCGCCGTGGGACCGCGCAGTAGTGCCCGGCGTAGCCCTGCAGCGGGTTGGTGGCGCTCGGGTCCCCCTTGATCTCGGCGAAGTGCTCGGGCTGGTGCACCTCGAGGCGGAGGTTGGAGACGATCGTGGGCTTGGACTCGTCGGTGATGTCGATGATGCGCCCCGCGCCGACCTTGCTCCCGCTGCCGAACTCGTCGATCTCGATGAGGTACGGCGAGCCGTCGATCGTCACGGGGAGGGCGTTCTGCGGGATGCTCATCGTGTCCCACGCGAGGTGCGCGACCTCGGTGACCTCGGGGAACTGCACGCGGGCCTGCACCTCGCTGACGTCGAGGATGTGGAGGCCGTCCAGGCCGGCGACGTAGATGCGGTTGCCGTCGTCGCTCACCGACAGGCCGTGCGAGGGGTACACGCCGACGCTCGTCCACACCGGGGTCATGAGGGGGAGGTCCTCGAGGCCCACGGCTTGGATCGTCTTCGTGCCCGGTGAGGCGGAGTAGAAGGTGTTGCCGTCGGGGGCCATCCCGCTCTCGTGGCCCAGGAGGCCGACCGGGAGCGAGGAGATCGGGGTCGGGTGGCGGCAGTCGTCCTTCACGTCGTAGGCGTCGACGACGCCGGCGTTGGTGGCGGGGTTGCCGGACACGGCCACCAGGCGTCCCGTCTTCTCGCTCAGGACGAGCGACTCGTGCGGCGTGAGCATCGCCGGGGTCACCAGGTTGTCGGTGACGACGGGATGGCTGGGGTCGGACATGTCGACGGCCCGCACCCCCGCGGCCCCATCGACGACGTCGGTGGGGAACAGCAGGGTGGTGTCGTAGAACGCGCACTCGTGGCCCGCGCTGTCGACGTAGCGCAGCACCTTGAACCCGCCGTAGGTGCCCTGGGCGGTGGCCTCGGTGATGGAGCCGAGCAGCTCCGTGTTGCAGGTGTACCCCTGCGCGGCGCGGCCGCTCTCGTGGTCGGCCTGGCTCACCCGGCCCTGCAGGCCGGTCTCCGGCCGCGAGCCGGGTCCACAGGTGGCCTTCGGCGTCGCCGCCACGGGCACCTCCGGTGCCGGGGCCACCGAGGCCGAGGCCACCCCGAGGGCGGCGGAGGACGCCGTGAGCATCGCCAAGACGAAGGCCCAGCGACGATCGAGGTGGCGGCGCACCTGGACTGGTTCCACGCTGGGAGCCCCGAACCCTGGTGATCTACCGTCGCGGGCCGTGGGTGCAGCCGAGCGCGGGGTCGACGTGGTGGTGGTGGGAGCGGGCTTCGCGGGCCTGTACATGCTGCACAAGGCGCGATCGCAAGGCCTCACCGTGCAGGTGTACGAGGCAGGCGATGGCGTGGGCGGCACGTGGTACTGGAACCGGTACCCCGGCGCCCGCTGCGACGTCGAGAGCATGGAGTACTCCTACGGCTTCGACGAGGACCTCCAGCAGGAGTGGGAGTGGACCGAGAGGTACGCGACCCAGGGCGAGATCCTGCGGTACGCCAACCACGTCGCCGACCGCTTCGACCTGCGCCGTGACATCCAGCTCTCCACCCGGGTGACGACCGCGGCGTTCGACGAGGTCGACCGCCGCTGGCGGATCGCCACCGACCGGGACGACGTCGTCCGGGCTCGCTTCCTCGTGATGGCCACGGGCTGCCTCAGCGCCGCCAACGTCCCGGACATCCCCGGGGCCGACACCTTCGAGGGCCCCACGTACCACACCGGCCAGTGGCCGCATCAGCCCGTGGACCTGACCGGGCAGCGGGTGGGGGTCATCGGCACTGGGTCGTCCGCCATCCAGTCGATCCCGCTGATCGCGGAGCAGGCCGCGGAGCTCACGGTGTTCCAGCGCACCCCGGCCTACACCGTGCCGGCGTGGAACGCCCCCCTCGACCCGATCGAGGTCAAGGAGATCAAGTCGGAGTACTCGCACTTCCGTGCCGAGAACCGACGGATGCCGAGCGCCTTCGGCGCTCGGCTCGGACGCACCGACCGGTCGACGTTCGAGGTGAGCGAGGACGAGCGCCGAGCGGAGTACGAGCGTCGGTGGGCCCGCGGCGGGCTGCAGTTCATGGGCGCCTTCACCGACCTCGTGCTCGACAAGGCGGCCAACGACACCGCCGCCGAGTTCGTGCGGGAGAAGCTCCACGAGATCGTGCGCGACCCCGACATCGCCCGCCGACTGACCCCGGACCAGGTGATCGGGTGCAAGCGGCTGTGCGTGGACACCGGGTACTGGGCCACCTTCAACCGGCCGCACGTGCACCTCGTCGACCTTCGCGAGACGCCCATCGAGGCCATCACCCCGCACGGCCTCCGGACCACCGGCCGGCACCACGACCTCGACGTGCTGATCTACGCCACCGGCTTCGATGCGATGACCGGGGCCCTGCTGCGCATCGACATCCGCGGCCGCGGCGGGCGCTCGCTCCAGGACGCGTGGGCGGCGGGCCCCCGCACCTACCTCGGCCTCGGCGTGGAGGGCTTCCCGAACCTGTTCACCATCACGGGGCCGGGGAGCCCGTCCGTGCTCACCAACATGCTCGTGAGCATCCAGCAGCACGTCGAGTGGATCGCCGACTGCATCGGCTACCTCGACGAGCACGGCCACACCACGATCGAGCCCACGATCGAGGCGCAGGACCAGTGGGTCGACTTCGTGAACTCGGTCGCCGGCTTCACGCTCTTCCCCACCTGCAACTCCTGGTACCTCGGCGCCAACGTGCCCGGCAAGACCCGCGTCTTCATGCCCCTCCCCGGCTTCCCGACCTACGTCGACCGGTGCGAGCAGGTGGTGGCCGACGGCTACGACGGCTTCGCCCTGACCTCGTGAGCTGAGCCAGCGCGCGGCCGAGCCCGCCCCGGAGGGCGGGCTCGGGCTGGGAGCGCCTGTCAGATCGGCGGGAGACGGTCAGACCCGTCGACCACGACCGATCTGGTACCCGCCGGGGCCCACGAGGGCAGCGGCGACGAACAGCAGCAGCGCGAACAGGATCTGGCCTTGGAGGAGCTGGACGATCCCGATGATGACGAGCACGACGGCGAGGAGCCACAGCAACATGGACTGATCCCTTCTGGGCGGACCGGCGATGCGCCGGGGTTCGTGGTGCACGGGCTGTACCCGCGGCGCCCCGCGCCAAACCCTCGCCGGCGGCGCGCCTCGGAGCGGTCGCGGACTAGTCATCTGTCAACGGGTGAATGCCCCGTTCCGGCTATTCCGGTTTGGACCCCTCCCCCGTAGGTTGCCGGCTGTCGTCAGGAGCGGGTGGTGCTCCCAGGAAGCGGCCTCACGAACACCGGCGGGCGGCGTTCGTGGGGCCGCTTCTCACCACCGCCACGGTCACTCGTCGAGCGCGCTGAGGTCGCCCGGCACGTCCACGGCGTGCGCTTGGAGCGCGTGCAGCGGCACGACGTCGAGCACGCGCACGTTCGTGGAGGCGAGCACCACGGGCGCCGCGCAACCGTCCTCGTGGGCTCGCAGCCAGTTGGCGGCGGTGACGCACCACCGATCTCCGGGCACGAGCCCTGGGAACCGGTACTGCGGCATCGGTGTGCTGAGGTCGTTGCCGATGGAGCGCTGGTGCTCGAGGAACTCCGAGGTGACCACGGCGCAGATCGTGTGGCTGCCGAGGTCCTCCGGTCCCGTGGAGCAGCAGCCGTCCCGGTAGAACCCCGTCATCGGGTCCGTACCGCAGGGCTCCAGCTCACCACCGAGGACGTTGAGCTCGCTCATGGGGCCCAGTCTGGCGGCTCCGCCGCGAGACTGGCTCCCATGCTCCGGCTTCGCCGCGCGCCACCGCCCTTCCGCCGAGCCGAGGTGGCGGAGGTCCGCGCCCGCAGCCCTCGGATGCAGCGGGTCGCCGTCGCCGGGCCGGAGCTCGTGGGTCTCGACGCGCCAGATCCGGCCGCCAGCATCCGCCTGCTCCTCCCGCACGGCGGCGATCTGGTGCTGCCGGAATGGGACGGCAACGAGTTCCTCCACGCCGACGGCTCGCGGCCCCGGCTGCGCACGCTCACCCCGCTGCACGTGGACCCGATCGCGGGCCGGCTCGAGGTCGACATCGTCCTGCACGGCGCGGGGCCCATGGCCACCTGGGCGCTCGGCACCCGACCGGGCGACGCCGTCGCGATCTCAGGCACGGGGCGGGGCTACGCCATCGACGCTGACGCGCAGCCGTTGCTGCTCGCGGGCGACGAGTCGGCGCTCCCCGCCATCTCGACCATCCTCCAGGCGCTCCCGATGGGCGCCGACGTCGAGGTCCTCGCCGAGGTGGCGACCGCGGACGCCATCCTCGAGCTCGACGGACCGGAGCACCTCACGGTCACGTGGTGCGAGCCGCGGGCCGGACAGGCGCCGGGCGAGGCGCTCGCCGCTGCCGTCGAAGCGGTCGCGCTGGGGCCCGGGACGTGGGTGTGGGCCGCCGGGGAGGCGGCTGCCGTCCAGCGCATCCGCCGCCACCTCTTCGAGACGCTCGGCCTCCCTCGCCGTCAGTGCACCGTGCGCGGCTACTGGAAGCACGGCCGCGCCGGCGCGGGCGACTAGGTGTCGCTCATCCAGAGCCGGACGGCAGCCGCGGCGCGGAACGGCCGCCACACCTCGGCCCGGTCGAGCAGGACGGCAGCGCTCAGAGGGTCCCCTCCTCGACCCGCCGCTCGCCGAAGGCCGAGGTCGCTGGCCGGGAACGCATCGGCTTCGCCCATGCGCAGGGCCAGGTAGGACGCGGTCCAGGGCCCGAGCCCCGGCACCGCCGTGATCGCGGCCATGAGCTCGTCGAGGGGGAGCCCGCCATCGAGCGGCACGTGGCCCTCGTCGACCGCACGAGCGAAGGCGTGGATCGCGGCCACGCGAGCCGCGGGCATCCCGATGGTGCCGAGGTCTGCCTGCGCCAGCGTGGCCGGGGCCGGGAAGGTGTGCGTGAGCCCGAGGTGCTCGAAGCCGGCGACGGGCCGGCCGGCGCGCTGCACGATCCGCGCCGTCACGGTGCTCGCACCCCGCACGCTCACCTGCTGTCCGACGATGGCCCGCACGCCGGTCTCGTAGGGATCCCAGGTGCCGGGCACGCGCATCCCGGGGTGGCGGGCGACGGCCGCGGCGAGCAGCGGGTCGTCCCCGAGGCGGGCGTTGACGTCGGCGGGGTCGTGGTCGAGGGCGAAGATCCGCCGTGCCCGCGCCGCGACGTCGGTCAGGCCCCGTCCGTCCGGCAGGTGAGCGGTCAGCCGGAGCGCGCCGTCGGCGACGGGACGGAGCTCCAGGACCCCCGCGCGGCCATCGATCTCGATCGTGCGCCGGTACGCATCGCCGTCGACGCTCTCGACGCCGCCGATCGCGCGCGTCCGGAAGTACTCCAGCATCGCGGTCCAGTCGAGGGCGCCCCGGAACCGCAGTCGCCCGATGAGCGGCCGGCCGTCAGACGTGACGGCCCAGGAAGCACAGGAGCTGCGTCTGGGCGTCGGCGCCGGGCGGCGGCTCGACCTTCGGGCCGAAGGCGCCGGGCCCGCGCATCTTGTCGTCCATCGGCGCGAGCTCGGCGTGGACGCGCTCCACCTCGTCGGCCGGCAGCGTCTCGTCCTGGCCGGTGGCGCGGGCGAGGTCCCAGCGGTGGACCACCAGGTCAGCCGAGAGGAACCCGTCGACGCCGTCGGCGAAGGACGAGCGGCCGAACATCCCGTCGTACTCCTTGGCGGCGGTCTCGGGGTCGTCGAGGGCACGCTGCACGGCGTCACGGGCGGCGGCGAACGCCCCGGCGGGATCCTCCTGCGCCGACGGTCCGGGCGGAGCCGACTGGTCGATGAAGCCGAGGAACATCCCGCTGGTGTCGACGAGGTGGCCGACCAGGTCCTTGACCGTCCAGCCCTCGCAGGGGGTGGCGGCGTCCCAGCCGTCGTCAGGGACGCCCTCGATCGTGTCCGTCATGGCGGCGGCGAGGCGGCGGTAGCGCTCCGAGGGTTCGCTCATGGCGCCAACGGTAGGACCGATCGAGGACGGTGCGCTCGGCTGGCATGATGCGGGGGTCTGAGGCAGGGCGGGCCGTCGCACGGGACCGGGAGGATCGGGCGTTTGGACGAGCGCGTCGGGATCTCGCGATGGTCGATGATGGTGCTGGCGATCGTGGCCGTCACCGGGCTGGCGGCGATCGCCGTGGCCGAGCGCCAGGCCGAGGACGATGCGTCGGCCCGCCAGCGCGCCCTCACCACGGAGGCGAGCATGCTCGTCGAGAGCACCGGCCGAGCATCGGTCACCGCGCTCGCCGGTGCCGGAGGGCTCGTCAGCGAGACCGGCACGGTCGACCTCGACAGCTTCGGCACCTTCGCCGATGAGGTGGCGGCCGCGTCGCCGATCCAGGCGCTCGGGCTCGAGCCCGTGACGCCCCTCGAGGACCGCCCGGAGCTCGAAGCTGCGATCGGCGGCCAGATCCTGGACCAGCGCGACGGCGAGCTCGTCCCTGCCGGCGAGCGTCCGCTGTACTACCCGGTGCGCGCCATCGAGCCGGCGACCCCGACCAACCAGGCGAGCGTCGGCCTGGACATCCTCGCCGATCCCGCACGCGGGACGGCCGCCATCGCCGCCCGTGACACCGGGAAGGCCGTGCTCACCGGGCCCGTGCCGGCGGCGCCCAGCGGCGCGATCTCCTACTTCCTCGTCAAGCCCCTCTATCGCCCCGGGCAAGGGCTCGACAGCGTGGCCGCTCGCCGCCGCGCCCACGTCGGCTTCATCTCCACGGTGTACCTCGGCCGCTCGTTCGCCGAGCTCCTCGTGGACACCCTGCCCCACGGGAGCCGGTTCAGCCTGCGCGATGGCGGCGTGGAGCTCGCGGGGTCGAGCTCGCCTCCGCGCGGCGGGGCCACCCGGACCGTGACGGTCGGCGACCGACGGTGGAGCCTCGTCGTCGAGGACGGGCGGCGCACCGACCGCGGCGTGGTGTTCGCCGTCGCGGCGTTCGGCGCCCTGCTCGTGGGAGGGCTCCTCCTCTTCTTCCGGAGGTCGGCGCTCCACGATGCCGACGTCGAGCGCGCCGCGGCGGTCATCGCGAGCACCGCCGACTTCGCGCAGAGGCTCGCGGCCGCGGCCTCGGTTCAGGAGGTGGAGCAGATCATCCGCCAGCACCTCGCCCCCGTCGTCGGAGCGGCCACCGCCAGCCTCGGGATCGTCGATGCCGACCGCGGTGTCCTGTCCCTGAACCCGTCGGCCACGATCGACGGCGGCATCACCGAGCGCTGGCGGGAGATCCCGCTCGATGCGCGGGAGCCGATCACCGAGGTGGTCCGCACGGGCACGCCCCTGATCCTGCACACCCTCGACGACTGGAGGGACCACGCCACCCCGGACGCCGTCGCCGACGCCGGGCGCGCCGGGATCGTGTCCGCCGCCTGCCTTCCGCTCGCCGACCGCCACGGTCGCGTCGGCGCCACCATCGCCGTGTCCTGGGCCGAGGAGATCGCCGTCAGCGCGACGACCACGGACACCCTGCGGACGCTCACGGAGCTGTGCGAGCAGTCGCTGGCGCGCGCCCGTGCCACCGACGTCGAGAAGCGCGCCGCCCAGCAGCTCGCCCAGCTCGCCGCCCGCCTCGCCTCGGCATCCACCGTGGCGGAGGTGCTCGACACCATCACCACGGCGGCGCGGAGCCC
>JBJMHD010000120.1:0-9383 GCA_045807565.1 Acidimicrobiales bacterium
CACGACCTCGGCGCGGACCCGGGCCTGCAGAAGGACGGCGTGGAGGCCCACCTGCAGGAGCTCCTGGCCGCGGCGTGCCACGAGCTCGAGGTGGGCATGGTCCTCGTCCGCCGCGAGCACCGCACCGAGATCGGTCCCGTCGACCTCCTGTGCCGCGACGCGGAGGGCCGCGCCGTCGCCGTCGAGATCAAGCGGCGGGGCGAGATCGACGGCGTCGAGCAGCTCGCCCGCTACCTCGAGTTCCTCGAGCGCGACCCCGCCCTGCGCCCCGTGCGGGGGATGTTCGTCGCCCAGGTCATCAAGCCGCAGGCCAAGGCCCTCGCCACCGAGCGGGGCATCGTCTGCGTCGAGGTCGACTACGACGCGCTCCGGGGCATCGAACGCCCCCAGACGTCGCTGTTCTGACCGGTCCACGACGCGACACGGCTCCCGGCGGGTGTGAGGTGACCGGGAGCCGTGCTGCTGTTGGCGGGCCGTGACGACCCTGGTGCGAAGGTGCCCTACCCCGGGGCCACTGCCGCAAACGTGCGGGTCCCGCGGCGCGGCGAGGAGGCAAGGTGGCGCCGTGGCGGACCGGGCGCTGTGGCTGACGGAGCGACGGGACGACTGGCTCACCCGGGTGCGACGGTGGGCGCAGGAGGAGCTCGCCTCCTCCGGCGAGCGTCTGATGTCGATCGAGCCCGTCAAGGAGCGGCCGTGGGGCGCGGTGCTGCGGGTCCGCTCCTCGAGCCGCGTCCTCTACCTGAAGGCGGTCGGTCCCCGGGGTCGCCACGAGCTGCGGTTGCTGGCGGATGTGGACTCCCTCGGCGCCGGTCTCGGGCCGGAGCTGGTCGCAGTCGACCACGACCGCGGGTGGATGCTCCTCGCCGACCACGGCGCCCCGGCGGTCGACGTGATGGATCCGGCCGACGAGGTCGTCGTCACCGAGGAGCTCCTCCCTCGCTACGCCGCGCTCCAGCGAGGCTCGGCCCGGCTGGTCCCGGACTGGATCGAGGCGGGCGTGCCTGATCGCTCACCGGGGCGACTCCCCCACCTCGTCGGGGAGCTGCTCGACGGTCGCGGCGCGATGGGTCCGCTCCCGCTCGATCCGACGGATGCCGCCGCCTACCGAGGCATCCTCCCGGACCTGGAGCGGGCGTGCGACGTGCTGGCGAGGTCCGCGACGCCCACGGCGATCGACCACGCCGACATCCACGGGACCAACGTGCTCGTCGGCGCGGGCGGGTCCCGGCTCATCGACTGGGGCGATGCGTGCATCTCGCACCCGTTCACGTCACTGCTGGTCCCGATCGAGTGGGTCGCCGCCAAGCTGCCCGTCGATGAGCAGGCCGACGCGGTGCACCGGCTCCGCGATGCCTACCTGGGGCCGTGGGGCGACGCCGGGGACACCACCGTCGCAGGGATCGCGGTGTGGGTGGGCTACGCGTCGCGCGCCCTCAGCAACGACGAGCAGTGCGCCGGCGGCGCACCCGAGCACGTGCGCGACGGCCAGCGCGAGATCGCCGCCCTGCTGCGAGCGTGGCACGTCAAGCGCGCCGACCTCGACCGCCCCGAGCGCCTGCTCGACCCCGTTCTCGAGCTGTGACCAGATCTACGGTGCTTTCTGCGCAGCATGTGCGCAGAAAGCACCACAGATCTCGGGGGTTCAGGTGTAGGTGAGGCGCCCGGCGTCGATGACGACGCGGCCGTCCTGGCCGCACGTCTGGAAGACCGCTGTCCCGTCGCCCATCTCCCACGCCTTCACGGTGAGCGACTCGCCGGGCATCACCGGGGAGCTGAAGCGGGCGTCCATCCCCTTGAAGCGAGCGGGGTCGCTGCCGCACAGGGCGTGCAAGAGCCCGCGGCCGGTGAAGCCGTAGGTGCAAAGGCCGTGGAGGATCGGGCGGTCGAACCCGCCCATCGCCGCGAAGCTCGGGTCGTTGTGCAGGGGGTTGCGGTCGCCCGACAGCCGGTAGATCAACGCCTGGTCGGTGCGCGTCTGGAGCTCCACGGTGTGGTCGGGAGCGCGGTCGGGCGCCTCGTTCGGGTTGCCGGACGGGCCGCGGTCGCCGCCCCAGCCGCCCTCGCCGCGGATGTAGGCGGACATGCGCGTGTCGAACAGCGGCTCACCCGTGTCGACGAGGGTGGCCTTGCTCTCGGTGACGACGACGGCACCCTTGCCCTTGTCGTAGATGCCGGTGATCTCGCTCACCGCCTCGAGCTCGCCCTCCACCGGGATCTCGCGGTGGAGCGTGATGCCCTCCTCGCCGTGCACGAGCATGGCGGGGTTGAAGGACCCGATGGACCCGAACGCTCCACCGAGCGGGCCGAGGACGACCGCCATGGTGGGGAGGACGCGCTGCTCCTTGCCCGACGTGTTCTCGGTGGTGAACTCCAGCTCGTCGAGGGGGTCGGCGGCCCCGCCCCCGACGCCAAGGGCGTAGATCAGGGCGTCCTTGCTGTCCCACCTGCGGCGGGCGGGCTCGGACCTCGTCCCGACGGCATCCGGGTTGATCGGCATGGTCTCGCTCCTTGTTTCGACCGCCGAGACGAGCTCGACGGCCGAGCTAGCGGAAGCGGCCTGGCGGCCGCTCTGAACAGCTCAGCGTTGGTCGTAGCCCTGCATGTTGGCGTTGGGGCGGGCCTGTGCGACCAGCTCCGCCACCTTCGGTCCCAGCTCGGCGACGTCGTCGGGCGGGTTCTCGAGCGACGGCCCGCGGTGCCAGCCCTCGCTCACGGAGATCATGCGCCCGGTCACGTCGAAGACGCGCCCGGTGACGCCCGCCGAATCTGGGCTGGCCAGCCACGTCACGATCGGTGCGATGTGCGCCGGAGAGAGCTGCTCCTTGATCTCCTCCGGCGCCTGGCCCATGCCGAGGTTCTCGGTCATGCGGGTGAGCGCGGCGGGGGCGATGGCGTTCACGGTGACGCCGTACCGGCCGAGCTCCATCGCCGCGATGATCGTGAAGCTGGCGATGCCCGCCTTGGCAGCGCCGTAGTTGGTCTGCCCGACGTTGCCGTAGATGCCCGAGGGCGACGTGGTGTTGATGATGCGGGCGTCGTTCGTCTCACCGGCCTTCGAGCGCTCGCGCCAGTAGGCGGCGGCGTGGCGGGACGGTGCGAACGTGCCCTTGAGGTGCACCTTGATCACGGCGTCCCACTCCGCCTCGCTCATGTTGGTGAGCATGCGGTCACGGAGGATGCCGGCGTTGTTGATGAGCACGTCGAGCCCGCCGAAGGTGTCCACCGCCGTGCCGATGAGGCGTTGGGCACCGTCCCAGTCGCTGATGTCGTCGCCATTGGCGACCGCCTCGCCCCCCATCCCCGTGATCTCGTCGACCACCTGCTGGGCCGGGCTGGTGTCGGCTCCCTCGCCGTCCATGGAGCCGCCGAGGTCGTTCACGACGACCTTGGCGCCGTGGTGCGCGAGGAGCAGCGCGTGCTCGCGGCCGATGCCTCGCCCCGCCCCCGTGACGATCGCGACGCGACCTTCACACAGCTTCGTCATGCGGCTGGTCCCCCTTCGGACGCTGGTTCCCCGACGGCCCCTCGTCTAGCGGTCGGTCGCGGACGGGATCAAACCCGGCGGTGACTAGGGCGGTCGGGGGGTCACGTGGGAGGATTGGCGCCCCCATGGATGAAGTCGATACGGAGACGTCCGCGGAAGCGCCTCTGGTCGTGGAGCCCGAGCCGACGGCGGCGCGGCCCGCGCACTTCGGCGCGTCCAGCCGGCGGGCCACCCGGCGCGCCACCCGCTCGCGCGGCCCCGAGCGCCGACGTCGATGGCCGCTCGCCCTCGTCGCCGTGCCCGTGGTGCTCCTGCTGCTCGTCATCACGGGCTGGGCGGTGGATTCGCGGTCCGACAAGGTCGCTCGCAACGTCGAGCTGGCCGGGACCTCGATCGGGGGCCTCAGCGAGGACGAGCTGGTCGCGCGGGTGCAGGACACCGCGGCCGAGCTCACGAGCACGCCCGTCCATCTGGTGGTCGGCGACCAGGTGTACGAGACCACCGCCGGCGACATCGGCCTCTCCGTGGACGAGGGCCGGACCACCGAGAGCGCGCTCGACGTGGGCGACAGCTCGTTCATCCTCGCCCGCCCGTTCGCCTGGGCCCGGTCGCTGGTCTCGGAGCAGCAGGCGCCGGTCCAGTTCCAGGTCGACGCCGAGCAGGCGACGTCGAAGGTGATCGAGCTCGAGGGCGACGCTCGCACGCCTCCCACCGAACCCACGGTGAAGCTCGTCGACGGCCACTTCGAGGTCGTCCCCGGCAAGGACGGGAAGGGCCTCGACACCGCGGAGGTCATCCGGCGGCTCCCTGGCGTCGCCGAGGCGGCGCTCGCCGACGAAGCCGACGCGGTGCGCCTCGAGCTGGACACCGAGGCGATCCCGCCGCTCGGCTCCGAAGACGCCGCCCAGGAGGCCGCCGACGCCGCCGAGGAGCTCGTCAGCGAACCGCTCGAGGTCCACACCGGCGGGGGCGACCGCACGGTGAGCTCCGACCAGCTCCGGTCGTGGGTGCAGCTGCACAGCAACGCCGACGGCACCGTCGTGGTCTCCTTCGACGAGGCGAAGGCGGCCACCACGCTCCGCCGGGCGTTCGCCGACGTGGAGGGTCACCCCGTGAACGCGACGTTCACCCTCGAGGGCGGCGTGCCGGTGATCCGCCCCGACAAGCCCGGCACGGTGTGCTGCACCCCGGGCTCAGCCGCGACGGCGCTCGCGGCGCTGCAGGACGGGCAGCACCGGGTCGACCTCGAGCTCACCCAGGGACCAGCCGCCTTCACGGCGGCCAAGGCGAAGGAGTACGGGATCACCCAGCCCGTGGGCGGCAACAACGCCTGGCGCAACGGCGCGCCCACCACCGGCGCCCCGGGGTTCACCACCTACCACGACCCCAGCGGCGCCCGGATCACGAACATCCACCGCATGGCCGACATCGTGCGCGGCGCGGTTGTCGCGCCCGGCGCCAGCTTCTCGATCAACGACTACGTCGGCGAGCGCACCCTCGCGAAGGGCTTCGTGACCGCCGGCGCGATCCGGGAGGGCCAGCACGTGGAGGAGGTCGGCGGTGGCGTGTCGCAGTTCGCCACGACGATGTTCAACGCCGCCTACTTCGCCGGCCTCAAGATCGACGAGTCGCAGGCCCACTCGGAGTACTTCGACCGGTACCCCCGGGGGCGCGAGGCCACGATGGGCTACCCCGCACCCGACCTGAGGTTCACCAACAACACCCCCTACGGGATCATGATCTGGACCTCGTACACGCAGAGCAGCCTCACCATCACGCTGTACTCCACGCCCTACGCGCGAGGTGAGCAGACCGCGATCAGCGAGTCGAAGGTGGGGAGCTGCACGGTGGTCACCACCACCCGCACGATCACCTACCCGGACGGGAAGACCAAGTCCGACAAGTTCCGCGCCACCTACCGCCCTGGTGAGGGCCAGCGCTGCTGAGGGCCACGAGCTGATGCCATCCGCCGACGTCGTCGTGGTGGGTGGAGGCCCCGCCGGAGCCGCCGCCGCCATCACCCTGGCGCGGCGAGGGCGCGACGTCATGGTGGTCGACCGAGCCACCTTCCCTCGGGACAAGATCTGCGGCGACGGGCTCACCGCCGGCGCGCTCCGCCTGCTGGAGGACCTCGGGCTCGACCCCCTCGCCGTCCCGTCGTGGAAGCCGGTGGACGACGTCGTCGTCCGCTCCCCCTCCGGGCACGAGGTCACCTTCCCGCTCCCGCGCCACGCCGGCTCGTACGCGGTGGTGGCGCGCCGGGCCGAGCTCGACGCCGCGCTGCTCGACGGGGCACGAGCGGCCGGGGCGAAGGTGCACGACGGCCATGCGTGCACGGGCGCCGAGGAGCGCGACGACCGCGTGGTGCTCGAGGTCGAGGGGATCGGGTCGGTGCACGCTCGGTACGCGGTGGCAGCCGACGGGATGTGGTCACCCCTCCGCAAGCACCTCGGCGTGGCCACGCCGGGCTACCGCGGCGAGTGGCACGCCTTCCGGCAGTACTTCACCCACGTCGGCCCGCGGGCCGCCGAGGAGCTGTTCGTGTGGTTCGAACCCGACCTCCTCCCCGGGTACGCCTGGTCGTTCCCGCTCCCGGACGGCCGTGCCAACGTGGGCTTCGGCATCCAACGTGACGGTGGCAAGGTCGCGCGGGTGCAGGACATGGGCCCGTTGTGGCCGGAGCTGCTGGCCCGCCCGCACATCGCCGAGGTCCTCGGTCCCGATGCTCGTCCCGAGTCCCCGCACCGTGCCTGGCCGATCCCCGCTCGCGTCGATGACATCGTGCTCGCGACGCGTCGCACCCTCTTCGTCGGCGACGCCGCCGCCGCCACGGACCCGATGACGGGCGAGGGGATCGGGCAGGCGCTCCTCACGGGTGTCCTGGCCGCCGAGTCGATCGCGACCGGCGGGCTCGACGCGCCGCGGGTCGTCGCCGCCTACGACCGTCGCGTCCGGGACGCGCTCGTCGCCGACCACCGCATGTCGATGCTCCTGGTCCGCGCCCTCCGGCACCGCAAGGGAGCCCGCACCGCGGTCCGCATCGCCGGCGCGACGGCATGGACACGCCGGAACTTCGCTCGATGGCTCTTCGAGGACTACCCGCGCTCGGTGATCACGACGCCACGGCGCTGGAGGCGCGGCACGTTCACCGGTCCCGGCGCCTATCGCCGCTGAGCGCGGCGAGGCCGGCGCACCCCGGGGGGAGTGGGATGCGCCGACCCGCGTCATGGCGACACCGCCGCGTGTGCCATGGGGCAGCCCGATCCGCCGGTGGAGGTCGGCGGGACCGGGCTGGCACAGGGCACGGTACGAGGCCTTCGTTTCTCGCCTGTTGCGCAGAGGTGAACACCGTTGCGCAGCTGCGCGAACCGGGCGATCTTGACCCGCTGGTCAAGCGGCGCGTAGCAATCGGGCATGCGCACTCGGCTGACCGACGTCCTGCAGGTGGAGCACCCCGTGATGCTGGCGGGGATGGGAGGCGTGTCGTACCACCGCCTCGTCGCGGCGGTGAGCGAGGCGGGCGGGTTCGGGTGCATGGGCGCGTCGACGATGTCGCCCGACCAGATGCGCGAGGAGATCGCAAAGGTCCGAGAGCTCACGCAGAAGCCCTTCGGCGTCGACCTGCTCACCGCCGCGCCGGGCGACATGACCTCGAAGGTGAACGACATCATCGACGGTGGCGGGTCCGTGTTCGTCGCCGGGCTCGGTGTGCCACGCGACGTCGTCGACCTCTGCCACAGCCGCAACGTCCTCGTCGTCAGCATGTGCGGCAAGGTGCGCCACGCCGTCGCCGCCGTGGAGGCGGGGTGCGACATCGTGGTCGCCCAGGGCACCGAAGCCGGCGGACACACCGGGAAGATCGCGACCTTCGCCCTGGTTCCGCAGATCGTCGACGCCGTCGGAGAGCGCGTGCCGGTGGTCGCTGCCGGTGGGATCGTCGACGGGCGCGGGCTGGCCGCCGCCATCGCCCTCGGCGCCGACGGCATCTGGGTGGGGACGCGCTTCATCGCCACACCGGAGGCGAACAGCGTGGAGGGCTACAAGGAGGCGCTCCTCCGCACCAACGAGGACGGCACCGTCATCACGAAGGCGTACACGGGCAAGACCTGCCGCGTGATCGAGAACCAGTACACGAAGGACTTCGATGCCGCCGGCGGTGTGCCCGAGCCGTTTCCGATGCAGGTCGTGAAGTCGATGCAGGAGGGCGCCAACCACCTCGGCGGCAGCCCCGAGACGCCCGACATCGACCCGGACCGCGAGTTCTGGCCCGCTGGTCAGGGCGTCGGCTCGATCGACGAGCTCGTGCCGGCCGGCGAGCTGGTCGAGCGGTTCGTGCGCGAGGCCGAAGACGCGCTCGGCGTGGTGTCGAAGGCGTTCGCCTAGCCACCGTCGGAGATCGACTGACGAGCAGCGATGGCCGACGCCCGCAGCAAGCGTCAGCTCAGAGCTCGTCGATCCAGGTCTTGACCTGCTCGATGAGCTTCACCGGGTCGGGGCCGACCGGTGTGACGTTGAGGACGGTGACCCCGCTCTCCTTGTACGCGGCAAGGCGCTCCTTCACGTAGCCCTCGGACCCGCAGAGCGTGGTGGCCTCGAGCAGCTCCTCGGGGACGAGCTTCGCCGCCTCGTCCTTCTTGCCGTCGAGGTACAGGTCCTGGATCTGCTCGGCCTCCTCCTCGAAGCCGTAGCGGCGCACGAGGTCGTTGTAGAAGTTCCGGCCCTTGGCGCCCATGCCACCGACGTACAGCGCGGTCATCGGGCGACCGAACTCGCGCACGGCCTCTGCCCCCTCCCCCACCGAGAGCAGGCCCCCCGCCACGATCTCGAGCGGACCGAGCCCCTCGTCGCGCTTGACCGCGCCGGCGGCGAGGTCGTCTCCCCACACGTCCTTGGCCTTCTCGGGCAGGTAGAAGAGCGGCAGCCAGCCGTCGGCCTTCTCCGCCGTCATCTCGACGTTCTTCGGCCCGAGGCTGGCCACGTAGATGGGGATCTCGCTCCGCACCGGGTGGTTGATGAGCTTGAGCGGCTTGCCCAGCCCGGTGCCCTGTCCCTCGGGGAGCGGGATCTGGTAGCTGGCGCCCTGGTGCTCGACGCGCTCGCGCCGCCACACCTGCCGGCAGATGTCGATGATCTCGCGGGTGCGGCCCAGCGGCTTGTCGTAGGTGAGGCCGTGGAAGCCCTCGATGACCTGCGGCCCAGAGGCCCCCAGGCCGAGGATGCACCGGCCGCCGGACAGCGCGTCGATCCCCGCCGCCGTCATCGCGATCAAGCTGGGGGTGCGGGTGTAGATCGGCAGGATCCCGGCGGCGATCTCGACCGTCTCGGTGCGAGCGGCGAGGTAGCCCATGCTGCTCACCGCATCGAAGCTGTAGGCCTCGGCGACCCACACCATGTCGAGGCCGGCCTTCTCGAGCTGCACGACCTGGTCGACGGCCTCCTTGAAGCCGCCGGCGTAGTTCAGCTGGGTGGAGAGCTTCATCGCAGGCTCCTCGTCTACATCGCCTCGCGGCGAGCGCGGGCCGCCTTGGCCCGCTCGAGCAGATGGGCGGGGATGCCGAACGGGTTGTCGGCCGCCGCGGACGTGTCCGCCCCGGCCCCGTCACCATCGGCGGAGGCGGTCTCGGTGACCTCCTCCTCCACGCGGTCGTCGACCGGCACCCAGCCCTTCGGGTCGACGATGTGCCGGCCGTCGAGCAGACCCTGCTCGACACCGTTGTCGAAGAGCACCCGGTAGCGGATCCACGAGACCCCGCTCACCTGCAGCACCTTCCCGTACGTCCCGGCGGGGACCCCGGGCAGGTCGGTCCAGGCGCGCACCTTCTGGTGGCGCTTCAGATCGACCGGGGTGAGGACGCCAGCGGGCATGGGCGACATCTTGGCCGCGCCGCCTGACGGG